>NZ_CP117883.1:6627824-6932462 GCF_028736215.1 Mucilaginibacter sp. KACC 22773 | reverse complement strand
AAAGCTTTCGGGCCTGGGTATGTTGGCTGCTAACGCCAAGATTGATGTACTGCAAGGCCAGCCTTCTGATAAAAACACCATCGATCAGCAAAAAAACATCATCCCCTCCCACGCCGAAATCGGCGTAGCACAACTGAGCGGTTACGTAGTGCCGCCTTATTCATTAAGTGTTATACGCATCAGTTTAAAAGGGAATTAATATAATGCTTTTACCTTCAGGGCAGCCCCCTGCACCTATAAGTTCTTTTTCGCGGCCGCAAGCCTCCGGGCTTGCGTGCCTGCCCGTTAAGCAAGCGCCCATGTTTTTGCCCTGCACAGGCGCAATTTTATTTTCAATGGCTTCGTTTACGGCTATGCCGGTTATAAAATTTTGGAAACCTTTCGCCGGTTTAAGGTGTGATTGGTCCGCGACAGATGCAAATATCGCGGCTAAAATAAAGACTGGCACTTTATTTTTATTTAAAAATCACCGTATCCGGTGAGGTAACAAAATGATAATTCTCAACAGATGTGTAATCATTTTTAATTGTAATTTAGCACTTAAGCACTTGCTAACCACATTATAACCCATCTTCCATGAAAATTGTATATAAAGCCGCGTTATCGCTGTTTTTTATTTTCACTGTTATTGCCGGCCATGCGCAGTCCATTAATCCGGCACTGTTAAAAAGTCAATGGAAAGCGGCCTGGATCACTGTGCCCGGCGAATCGTTGCGGGATTATGGGGTATACTATTTCCGCAAAAATATCAACATCAAAGATAAACCGGCCACATTTAATGTGCATGTATCTGCCGATAACCGTTATAAACTGTACATAAACCAAACACTGGTATCATTAGGCCCGGCCCGCGGCGACACGTATTACTGGAATTATGAAACTGTAGACCTGGCGCCATATCTTAAAGCAGGCGATAATGTTATTGCTGCCGTGGTTTGGAACGATGGGGACTACCGCCCCGAAGCGCAGATCTCTATCCAGACGGGATTTATTATGCAGGGCGATGGCGAGGCCGAAGCCATTGTTAATACCGATAAAAGCTGGAAAGGCATTCGCGATAAAGCTTATAAACCCATTGTTGGTGTTGGATATGGCACTTATTATGTAGCCGGCCCCGGCGAGCGTGTAGATATGAACGCCGGTATTAACAACTGGAACGCCGAAAACACAGACATAAGCGCCTGGAAAAATGCCGTTAAAATAGATAACGGCAACCCCAAAGGCACCGTGAACGCCTTTGGATGGATGCTGGTACCTTCGTCTATCCCGCCGGTTGAGCTAACCTACCAGCGCATCCCGGTATTACGCAAGGCCGAAGGGATTACCGCGCCCAAAAGCTTCCCGGCAACTAAAACAGCTATAACCATTCCTGCAAATACCACAGTTACCTTTTTGCTCGATCAAACTTTTTTAACCAATGCTTTTGTATCGCTCAATTTTAGCGCGGGCAAAAACGCAGGTATCAGTCTGAGTTATGCCGAAACATTATTTACCAAACTGCACGGACCCGGGGGGCTTGAAAAAGGTAACCGCGATGATGTGGAGGGTAAAATATTTTCGGGCCGCCGGGATAGTATCGTGTCTGATGGTAGCGCGGGTCAGTCGTTTAATACGCTTAGTTTTCGCACGTTCAGGTATATCGAATTAAAGATAACAACTGCCGGGCAACCTTTACAGGTAGACGACATATACGGCACCTTTACCGGCTATCCTTTTAAACTGAACGCGAAGCTTGAAGGTACAGCCGAAATGAAAAAAATGCTGGATATTGGCTGGCGCACAGCCCGGCTTTGCGCAGGTGAAACTTATTACGACTGCCCGTATTATGAGCAGCTGCAATATGTGGGCGATAGCCGCATCCAGGCACTGGTATCGTACTACAACAGCGGCGATGACCGGCTGGTGCGTAACGCTATTAACCTGATGGACCACTCGCGCATTGCCGAAGGGGTTACCTTAAGCCGCCACCCTTCATTTTCGCCACAAATTATCTCCACATTTTCTTTATGGTACATCGGTATGCTGCATGATTATTGGATGTACCGGCCCGATAGCGCTTTTGTGCAAAGCAAATTACAGGGCGTAGAGGATATATTGGCATTTTTTAGGAAATATCAACAGCCTGGTGGCTCATTAAAAAACACCCCTTACTGGAACTTTGCCGATTGGGTTGCCGATAAAGGCTGGGACTTTGGCGCCGCCCCCAAAAGCGTAAACGGCTCCTCGGCTTTGTTAGATCTGCAATTGATGTGGGCTTACCAGCAAGCCTCGCAAATGGAGGCCAAATTTGGCATACCCATCATTTCGCAATATTATCATGATATGGCCAATTTATTAAAAGCCACCATCCAACAAAAATATTGGGTAGCCAGCAGGCAATTATACTCCGATGTGGAAGATCAGCAATTGTTTTCCCAGCATACCAATTCACTTGCAATTTTAACAGGTATGGTAACCGGCAATGAAGCATCTGCCCTTGGCAAAAAGCTAATGACCGATACTACGCTTACCCAATGCACCATCTACTTTAAATATTACCTGCACCAGGCGCTAATTAAAAGCGGCTATGGCAATGATTATTTAAAATGGCTTGATATATGGCGAAAGAACATCGCAATGGGACTTACCACCTGGGCGGAAACATCTGACCTGGAACATAACCGCTCCGACTGTCATGCCTGGGGCGCCAGCCCCAATATTGAATTTTACCGTACCGTTTTAGGCATTGATAGCTATGCGCCCGGTTTTAGCAAAATAAAAATTGAACCGCACTTAGGCAATCTAAAAATAATAGGCGGAGAAATTCCTCACCCTAACGGCAAAATCGTGGTAAAATATGAGCTAAAAAAAGGAAAATGGGATATAGAGGTCGTATTGCCCCCAAACACAACGGGCGTTTTTATCTGGAAAGGGCAAAAATACCTTGTTAATTCAGGAAAAAACAAGATAATTGTATAAAACAGATCAAAAAACATGATTAATATCATATTTTCTTAGGAAAATAGTAATAAATATAGCACTTTTGCATCGTTTTTACTGCTTTGGAGTAAAAAACGTTAGGTTTCTGTTTGAAAAGTAAAAAGCAATACTAACTTTACTTTTATAATGTTTATTAGTTATTGTATTAGTTACACTTGCGTTAATTACACATTTTTAACAATCAATTATTATTAAAAATGTGATATTTACGCGCTAAGTTGTTAAATCGACGGTTAGCCCTGAGTCGAAATTTGTAAGTAAAGAAACAAGCAAGCTTTGAGTTGGGCATTCTGCTAAATACTTCCGGCTTAACACCAGGTAGCTAAATTCAATAAAGATGGGCCATCATTAAATGCGATATTAATTTTACAGCCAATGATGGCATCATCAAAACTTAAAAACAAACAACACCGATGAAAAACACTCCATCCCAGTTAAAAATTCTTTCAATCGATATTGGTGGCTCACATATTAAAGCCACAATTTTAAACATTAAGGGCGAGCTAAAAATGGAGTACGACAAAGTTGCTACGCCCGCGCCGGCCAGCCCCGAAAATGTAATTAAAGCTATCCAGACACTGGTAAAGAAATTTCCCGGTTACGACAGGATTTCGGTGGGCTTTCCTGGTTATGTAAAAAACGGCGTAATTAAAACAGCCCCTAACCTAAGTACTAAGCTATGGGCCGATTTTGACCTTGCCAAAAAACTAACCGATGTATTAGGCAAACCTACACAGGTAGTAAATGATGCCGACATGCAGGGTTTGGGCGTAGTAAAAGGCAAGGGGCTGGAAATGGTAATTACCCTTGGCACCGGTTTTGGTACCGCATTACTTATGGATGGCCATTTGCTACCCCATTTTGAACTGGCGCACCTGCCTATAAAAGAAGGTAAAACCTACGATCAGTATATTGGCGAAAGGGCCTTTGAGAAAGAGGGTAAAGAGAAATGGAACAAGCGCATACAAAAGGTTTTTGAGATTTTAAAAACCGTATTCAATTACGATACTTTATATATAGGAGGCGGCAACTCTGACGAGTTAACGTTTAAACTGGATAAAAACATGAAAATTGTAACCAATGCCGATGGCATTAAAGGCGGTGCGCGGTTATGGTTAAATGACGACGACAGTAAAACCAAACGCGCTATAGCAACCCCAACGACATAACATACAATACCCAAAAAGATAATGGAAAACACACAGGACATAGAAAAATTAGCAATAGATACCGTACGGATCTTATCGGCAGATGCAGTGCAAAAAGCAAATTCGGGCCACCCCGGCACAGCCATGGCACTTGCACCTATGGGCCACGTTTTATGGTCGCAATTTTTAAACTACAACCCTAAAAACCCGGATTGGGCAAACCGCGACAGGTTTATACTTTCATGCGGTCATGCTTGTATGTTGCAGTACAGCTTTTTGTACTTAACCGGATATGATTTAAGTTTAGATGATATCAAAAACTTTCGCCAGCTAAACAGCAAAACTGCCGGTCACCCGGAGTATGGTTTGGCCCCTGGTATTGATGTTACTACCGGTCCGCTGGGACAGGGCTTTGCAAATGGTGTTGGCTTTGCCATTGCGCAAAAACACCTGGCAGCACGCTACAATAAACCCGGTTATGATCTTTTTAACTACCACGTTTACGCTATTGTGAGTGATGGCGATATGATGGAAGGCGTAACCTCTGAGGCCGCTTCATTAGCCGGCCACCTGGAGTTAGGCAACATTATTTATTTATATGATGATAACCACATTTCGATAGAGGGTGCTACTGATATTACTTTTAACGAAGATGTGAGCGCGCGTTTCCGTTCATACGGCTGGCATGTACAGGATTTGCCGGACGTTAACGATACCCACGCTTTAGAGCTTGCTTTAGTTAATGCCAAGGCCGAAGCGCAAAAACCATCCTTGATCCGTGTGCGTTCATTAATCGCTTATGGCAGCCCTAATAAATCGGGTACTGCAGGTTCGCACGGTGCGCCGCTTGGTGCCGATGAAATTAAACTGGTTAAAGAGTTTTTTGGCTTCGATCCGGATAAATCATTCAACGTGCCTGATGATGTGTTAAAATATTACCATGATAAAGGAGCGCGCGGTGGTGCATCCGAAGAAAAATGGAACAAGCTATTTGCTGATTATAAAAAAGAATATCCTGAATTAGCCGCCGAATATGAAACCGCGTTTAAAGGCGACCTGCCCGAAGGCTGGCTTGATAAATTGCCGGTATTTAAAGGATCTGATCCTAAAATGGCTACCCGCCAGGCATCTGGTAAAGTATTAAACGCCATTGCGGCAAGCTTGCCTAACCTAATTGGCGGCGCGGCAGATTTGGCCCCATCAACAGAAACCAACCTGAAGGGTTTTGACTCGTTCACATCCGAAAACAGGAGCGGCCGAAACTTCCACTTTGGTATCCGCGAGCATGCCATGGGCTCGGCATTAAATGGTATGGCTTTAACCAAAGGTGTACTGCCTTTTGGCGCAACCTTTTTGATGTTCTCTGAATATATGCGCCCGCCAATCCGTTTGGCTGCCATTATGAAAGTGAGCCCGATATTTGTTTACACCCACGATAGTATAGGTTTAGGCGAGGATGGCACAACCCACCAGCCGGTTGAGCAATTGGCCTCCCTGCGCTCTATTCCCAACGTAACCACCATCCGCCCGGCCGATGCCAACGAAAGTGCGCATGCGTGGCGTGTGGCTATCCAGAAAAAAGATGGCCCTACTATATTGGTATTTACCCGCCAGGGCTTACCTATCCTCGATCAGGATAAATACGGTAAGGCAGAAAACCTGGAAAAAGGTGCTTACATCCTATCTGAAGCCAGCAAAAATCCCGACCTGATATTAATTGCAACAGGATCGGAAGTTGCCTTGATTATGGATGCGCAGGTAAAACTGGAAGCAGAAGGTATATCAACCCGCGTGGTAAGTATGCCATCATGGGAATTATTTGAAAAACAGGATGCAGCCTACAAAGAGTTGGTATTTCCTAAAGCATACCGCAAACGTTTGGCTGTTGAAATGGCATCGCCAATGGGCTGGCACAAATATACCACCGACGAAGGCGATATGCTGGGCATGACCACCTTTGGCGAATCGGCCCCGGCCGATGACCTGTACAAGCATTTTGGTTTTACAGTTGATAACGTGATTAAGAGAGCGAAAGCTTTGTTATAGTAGCAAGTAGTTAGTATCAAGTATCAAGATTTTTTTTGCCGCTTGATACTAACTGTCGTTTCTACCTGAAGCGGTCTTGATACTTGATACTAAATACTTGATACTCAAAAATGAATTGGGATAGTAGTTTAATTAAAAACCTTGCGTGGTCGTCAGAGATCATTAATGCCGCGGGCAAGCAAAAGGTAGCGCAACAAATTGCCGCTAAGGTAAAGGATGGCGATGTACTGGGCGTTGGTTCGGGTTCTACGGTGTACATGGCTTTGTTGGCTATTGCGGATAGGATCAAGGCCGAGAAGTTAAACGTTTTAGCTATCCCTACATCGCTGGAGATCTCGATGTTTTGTACCAAATTGGGTATCCCGCTTACTACTTTGTTTGAACACAAGCCCGACTGGCTGTTTGATGGTGCCGACGAGGTTGACCCAAACAACAGCCTGATTAAAGGACGTGGAGGAGCGATGTTTAAGGAGAAACTGCTGATAGCATCCAGCGCCGTTAACTATATTATTGTAGATGACTCCAAAATAGTGGATAAGATTGGTACCAACTTCCCTATCCCTATAGAGGTATTTCCGCAGGCTTTGCTGCATGTGGAAGCGGAACTGGAAAAACTGGGAGCCAACAGCATAGTGATCAGGCCGGCCAAAGGCAAGGATGGTCCAATTATATCCGAAAACAATAACATGGTTTTGGATTGCCGCTTTGATGAAGTACCGTTAAGCCTCGAAAAGGATATAAAAGGGATTACCGGCGTTATCGAGAGCGGATTATTTATGGGGTACAACCTGGAAATTTTGGTAGCATCGAATAATTAACATTGTTACGCTGGTGTAACCGAATGATGATATTTAGCTTACAATAAATAGAATATTAACAAAGAACTTTACAAAACGGATCAAACGAATACATTTGCAGGAAATATCTATTAAGTTCATAGGCATTCGCAAATCTGAAATTCAATCCAATAAAAAATATAATATTAAAAACCGACCAATATGGCAACCAACAATGTAAAACAGATACATGATTTCGGACAGAGTATCTGGCTTGATTTCATCGATCGCGAAATCATCGCATCCGGAAAACTGCAAAAACTAATTGACGAAGATGGCGTAAGAGGCGTAACTTCAAACCCGGCTATTTTTGAAAAAGCGATAACCGGCAGTTCTGATTATGACAATGATATCAGGGAGCTTTCGGCAACTACCGATGATAACGAAGAACTATTTTTTGGTTTGGCCATAAGCGATATTCAGCAAGCTACCGCCCTGTTTAAAGGGGTGTATGATGAATCAAACAAAGTTGACGGATATGTTAGCCTGGAAGTTTCTCCGTTTTTGGCTTTAGATACCGAAGGCACCGCCAAACAAGCCGAAGAACTTTGGAGAAAAGTTGACCGTGAAAACGTAATGATCAAAATCCCTGGCACTAAACCGGGTTTGGCTGCTATCCAGCAATCCATTGCAAAAGGCATCAACATTAACGTTACCCTGCTTTTTGGTTTGCAGCGCTATGAAGAAGTAACCGAAGCTTATATTGCCGGTTTAGAGGAGCACTTAGCTGCAGGCCATAAAATTGCACATATATCGTCAGTTGCCAGCTTCTTTTTAAGCCGCATTGATGTTATTGTTGATCCGCTGTTGGAAGCAAAAGGCGCTAAAGACCTGCAAGGTGAAGTTGCTATCGCATCGGCTAAAAAAGCATACGAAATTTACAAAAGGGTGTTCAGCACCGAAAGATGGCAAAAACTGGCCGCACAAGGCGCACAGCCACAGCGTTTACTTTGGGCAAGCACAGGCAGCAAAAACCCTGCTTTTAAAGATACCAAATACGTTGAGGCTTTAATTGGCCCGGATACTGTGGATACCGTTCCATTAGAAACTGTTGAAGCTTTCCGTGATCATGGTATTGCTGCAAACACGCTTGAAGCTGGTTTAGATGAGGCAACCGCCACTTTGACCAAATTGAAAGATTTAGGTATCGATCTTGACGCCATCACCCAGCAATTGGAAGACGAAGGCATCGAAAAATTCAATAAACCATTCGAGAAACTGTTGAAGGCTATCGAAGATCAAAAAAGTAAAGTAGCCTAAACGGCTTTATGGAAACCGCAAACGTAAAGATCCTTTTTTTCGACGTAGGAGGTATTTTATTGTCGAACGGGTGGGGGCACGAGGCGCGCGAGGAAGCAGCCAAAAGGTTTAACCTTGATTATGCCGAAGTAAACGCCCTGCACAATTTCATTTTCAATGTATATGAAATTGGCAGCATCACTTTAGATGAGTACCTGGATACGGTAATATTTAACCATCCCCGCGATTTTGTAAGGGAAGATTTTAAGGATTTTATTTATTCTACCTCCTATGAGCTGCCGGGTATGCTGGCCTGGCTTAAAGAGTGGAAAAAAGATTGCGGTTTCCGTATTATATCCCTTAATAACGAGGGTAAAGAGTTAAATGATTACCGAGTGCGTAAGTTTAAACTGCATGATGCATTCGATGCGTTTGTATCATCGTGCGAGGTAAAAATGCGCAAGCCCGATCCGGGCATCTGGCAACTGGCCATGGGTATTGCCCAGGCATCGCCGCAACAATGTGTGTACTTTGACGACAGGATGATGTTTGTTACCACAGCCCAAAAATTGGGCATCCGCTCGTTTCAGCATACAAGTTTCGAGACCACCAAAAAAATATTAGAAGACCTTAAAAAAGAAAACCTCAAATAACATGAGCGCAACAACAGATAAATATGCTTTTGGCATGATAGGCTTAGGCGTTATGGGCCGCAGCTTACTACTTAACATGGCCGATCATGGCTTTGCAGTAGCCGGGCATGATAAGGACGCCGCAAAGGTATCATCATTAAATGATGAGGCCGGCGATAGGGCCGCTAAAGGCTTTGGCGATGTAAAGGAATTTATTCAAAGCCTTACCACACCACGTGCCATTATGATGCTGGTACCAGCCGGTAAAATTGTAGACGCCGTAATTGAGGAACTTACTCCGCTATTGGAGAAAGGCGATATTTTAATTGATGGCGGTAACTCGCACTTTACCGATACAAACCGCCGTGTTGAGCAACTGGAGGCTATTGGCCTGCACTTTTTTGGCATGGGTGTATCTGGCGGCGAAGAAGGTGCCCGCCGCGGCCCAAGCATGATGCCGGGTGGCGATAAAGATGCCTACGCGGTAATGAAACCTATATTTGAAGCCATTGCCGCTAAGGTTGATGGCGCACCATGCGTAACCTACATTGGTCCCGGCGCTTCTGGTCACTTTGTTAAGATGGTGCATAACGGCATTGAGTATGGAATGATGCAGTTACTTGCCGAAACCTACGAAGTAATGAAAAAGGGCCTTAAGCTTGACAACGATGCCATGCAAAAGGTATTTGCTCAGTGGAACGAAGGGCGCTTACAGTCTTTCCTGTTGGATATCACCAAAGATATCTTTGCGTTTAAAGCTCCCGGAACCGATCATTTATTATTAGACGATATTAAAGACGAGGCCCGTGCCAAAGGTACAGGTAAATGGACGTCGCAGGTGGCCATGGATTTGCAGGCACCTATTCCTACTATTGACAGTGCGGTATCCATGCGCGATATGTCGAAATATAAAGCGTTGCGCGTAAAAGCCGCCGGCCTGTATGCCAAAGAGCCTATCAGCTTAGATGGCAGCACCGACGAAATAATTGCCGATTTAGAGCAGGCTTTCTATTTCACCATGATCATCAGCTACGCCCAGGGCATGCACTTATTATCAAACGCATCAGCCGAGTACAAATATGATTTGCACCTGGGCGAGATTGCCAAAATATGGAGGGGCGGCTGTATTATCCGGTCGAAATTCCTGAACGATATTTTTGAAGCTTACGAGAAGGATGCCAAACTTGAGCACTTGCTGTTAGATAGTAATGTACAATCGCTGGTTGAAGGCGCTTTGCCAGGCATCAGGAAATTACTGTCAAAAACAATTGCTGCAGGTATTGCTACTCCTGCGTATACTGCTTCTTTAAGTTATTTTGATGCTTTCCGCAGCGAAAGGATGCCATCAAACCTTACCCAGGCACAACGCGATTATTTTGGGGCGCATACCTACGAGTTGATAGGCAAAGAAGGAACCTTCCATACACAATGGACCAAAGCCGAAGACTAAACATAAACTATTAAAAGCTGATCACAATGAGCGCAAGCACAAAATCAGACCCTACCATATTCATTATTTTTGGGGGAACGGGCGATTTAAATTCCCGTAAAATTGCCCCGGCACTCTATAACCTGTTTTTAGATGGATGGATGCCCAAACAATTTTCAATTATTGGTACCGGTCGTACAAAATTAACCGACGAACAGTTCAGGGAAAACCTGCATAACGATATCAACCAGTTTTCGCGCAGCGGCAAAGCCGACGAAAAACAATGGGCCGAGTTTGTAAAAAACATCTACTACCAGGTATCAGATGCTAACGACTTTGAAACCTATAAAGAATTTGGCAAACGCATTGAAAAACACAATGCCGAATGGAAAACCAAAGCTAACGTATTGTTTTACCTGGCAGTAGCGCCAAACTTTTTCCCAATCATTGCATCCAACATATCAAAAGCCAAATTGGCCGAAGATAAAAAACGGGTGCGTATCATTATCGAGAAACCATTTGGCCACGATTTGGAAACAGCCAAAGAGCTGAATGCGTTATTGAAGAGCATTTTTGACGAGTGCCAGATCTATCGTATTGACCACTACCTTGGTAAAGAAACCGTTCAGAATATCATGGCGTTCCGCTTTGCCAACTCCATTATGGAGCCGCTGTGGAACCGGAATTATATTGAGCACGTACAGATTTCGGTTACCGAGCAATTGGGCGTTGAAGAGCGCGGCGATTACTACGATGGTTCTGGTGCCATGAGAGACATGATTCAAAACCACCTGCTGCAATTGCTTTGCCACATAGCCATGGAGCCGCCGGTTAGCTTTAGCGCCGATGAGGTACGCGACCGCAAGGTTGATGTATTAAAGGCCATGCGTAAGTTTACACCCGAAGATGTACGTAGCTCGGCCGTTAGGGGCCAGTACGGCAGCGGATGGATGAAAGGAAAAGAAGTTGCCGGCTACCGCGAGGAGCCAAAAGTTAATCCTGAGTCAAATACAGAAACTTTTGCAGCTATCAAATTCTTTATTGATAACTGGCGCTGGCAGGGAGTGCCATTCTATTTACGTACAGGTAAAAGAATGCACCAGTCATCATCGGTTATCACTATCCAGTTTAAAGATGTTCCGCATTTGATATTCCCTACCGAAGCAGCCGAAAGCTGGCAGCAAAACAGGCTCATCATCAGCATTCAGCCCGAGATGAGTATCCGTTTGCAGGTACAGGCCAAGCGCCCGGGAATTGATATGGTGTTGAATGTGGTTGATATGGTGTTTGATTATAAAGGCACCTATACCAACCAGGCACCCGAAGCTTATGAAACCCTGATACTGGATACCATGATGGGCGATCAAACCCTGTTTATGCGTGGCGACCAGGTAGAAGAGGCATGGGCACTGGTTATGCCGATACTAAGCACCTGGCAACATAAAAAGAGCCTGAACTTCCCTAACTATTCTGCCGACTCATGGGGACCCGAAGCCGCCGAAGCATTAATTGCACGCGATGGCTTTAATTGGTTCACTTTACCGGTGAATGGGAAGAAATAGTAATTGGTCTGGGATCTGAGGTCGGAGGCCGGTGGAGAGAGGTCTGAAAATGAAATATTCTGTTTTTGCTTTCAGAACTCAGACAACAGACCACACGCCTCTGATCTCAGACCACCGAAAAAATAGCATATGAATTTAAATATCTTTAATACAGCTGATGAAGTGCTGATGGCGCTGGCAGATTATTTTGTTAAAATAGCCGATGCATCCATCTCCGCGAGGGGTAAATTTACCGTAGCGCTTTCGGGAGGCAGCTCGCCTAAAAAATTGTATGAGCTGCTTGCTTCAACCAGTTATGCCGACCAGGTAGACTGGACAAAGGTTTATTTCTTTTTTGGTGATGAGCGCAATGTGCCCCAAACCCATAAGGATAGTAACTACCTGATGGCCAAAACTGCCCTGTTTGATCCTTTGCTGATAAGCCCGGCCAATATATTTGCGGTTGATACCACATTTGAACCCGCCGATGCCGCTGCAAGATATTGGGACATGATAGCTACATTTTTTGATGAAGACGAGCTGAGCTTCGACCTGGTACTTTTAGGCTTAGGCGATAACTCGCATACCGCATCGCTATTTCCGCATACCCCGGTATTGCACGATACCACGCCGGGTGTCAAAGAAGTTTGGCTGGAAGATCAGCAGGTTTGGCGTATCACCCTGAATGCGCCGCTGATTAATGATGCGCGTTACATAGCGTTCCTGGTTTATGGCGAGGGCAAAGCAATTGCCGTACACCATGTATTGGAAGATGAC
Organism: Mucilaginibacter sp. KACC 22773; assembly: GCF_028736215.1. Classification (NCBI taxonomy): domain Bacteria; kingdom Pseudomonadati; phylum Bacteroidota; class Sphingobacteriia; order Sphingobacteriales; family Sphingobacteriaceae; genus Mucilaginibacter; species Mucilaginibacter oryzagri. The sequence goes on along the minus strand of NZ_CP117883.1, from coordinate 6,919,835 downwards.
GAAGATATTGAAGAATACCCTGCCCAGCTGATAGATTCAATAGTTGGCGAAACGGAGTGGTTTTTAGATGAACCCGCCGCCGCAAACCTGCAGGAACTGGAGTAAATAGAATTTTTTCGATCAGAATTAATAAGGCCGATAGATTAACCATCTACCGGCCTTTATTTTTACTTTGATATTTGCGGCGAAACGAATGTTTTAGGCCGGGGAATGGTGTGCGATCTTAGTGTATACATAAAGTGTTAAATAAAAACACAAATTCAATAAATAAAGGCGTAAAATTTATTTTTATTTATTATTTTATTAATAATTACAAATAAAATGACTGAATAATTAAGAATATTCAAATCTTATTGAAAATTTCTTGTGTTATTTATCATAATTGACGAAATAAATAGAAACACGAAGTTGTTTTTATCAAAATTTGTTTGATGAATTAACTTTTGAATAACAAAAGTTTAATAAAAGATGCTTTTTGTGTGAATTATACACTTTGTTGGTGTCTGTTTATTGCATTTATTCAAATTAAGTCGCCAAAAAAATATAAATCACATAATATAGGCCCCTGATTTAGCCGCTATTTTACTTCATTGCTAAAAATCAACTCCTCATTTGTAATGCAAATGTTACAAGCTATCTTGTTATTTAACAACTATTAACTATTTAACTGATTAAAGTATGAAAAAAAGTTTTCTCAAAAACTTGATGGGGATACTATTGGCATTATTTTGCCAATATGCGTACGCCCAAAACCGAACCATTACCGGTACTGTTACAAGCAAGGATGATGGCTTACCTGTTCCCGGTGTAAGTGTTACCGTAAAAGGTACACACATCGGAACCCAAACGTCCGCTTCCGGTAAATTTTCAATCAACGTGCCTTCGTCGGGTACCACACTGGTTTTTACCTTTATTGGGTTTGCGAAAACCGAAATGCCAATTGGTAGCACCGGGGTTGTAAATGTAGCTTTAGCTAACGATTTTAAGCAACTGAGCGAGGTTGTTGTAACAGGATCGGGTGTGGCTACCAGTAAGGCTAAATTAGGCATCTCCGTTGAAGCTGTTGCAGGCAAAAGCCTTTCATCTTCTCCGCAAGCTTCTATTGACCAGGGTCTGATAGGTCAAGTTGCCGGTGCCCAAATTTCATCTGTCGACGGTACCCCCGGGGCAAAAACCAACATTGTACTAAGAGGTATAAACACCGTTCAGGGTAGTACATCGCCCATGATTTTGGTGGATGGTATCGAATCGCGGTCAACCGATATTAGTCAGCTTGATCCTGCTACAGTTGACCACATTGAGATTGTACAAGGTGCTGCCGCTTCAACTATATATGGTGCACAGGGTGCCAATGGGGTTATACAGGTTTTCACTAAAAAAGGTAAATTAGGTAAGGCCCGGATAGATATCACATCAAGCGTAAGTGCGGGTGACTATTTGAATATAGGGGATGTACACCAGGCAAAACTGAGCAGCTTTAAAGTTGATGCCAGTGGTGTATTTATTGATGCATCAGGCAACCCGGTAGTAAGGAATCAGGATGGAAGATACCTGGGTATCCAATGGGCATACGGTGCCGATCCGTCAAACGGCCATCCTACGGCGATGTCAAACCCGTTAAATATTGCGCATCAGCAATACGGTACCAACTTAAAATATTATGACCACCTGGCACAATTATTTAAAACAGCGTATACAACTAATAATAGCGCAGCAATTTCGGGTGCCAATGATAATTCTGATTATAATTTAACCATATCTAATAACCATCAGCAAAGTAATATCAGGAACAACGGTTATAACGACAGGACAAACTTAACCGCGAATATTGGCGCTGAATTATTCAAAGGATTTACAATCCGGTCGATAACGCAACTTATTTATACCAAAAACACACTTAATCCAAATTACGGTATTGGTAATGCCGGCGGGATATTTGATGTTTTAAATGCGTCGCCGTATTACGATTTTAATCAAAAAAATGCAGATGGCAGTTATCCATTATCGTTAAACTCGGGTACAGTCAGCGTAAATGGCTCTAACCCTAATTATTATACCCAATGGGCAAACCGGGTGTCAAACCGGGAAGATATATTGCAAAATATACAGGCCGACTACAAAATCAATAAGTTCATAACATTAAACGCCAAATACGGGATCAATTATCAACATACCGAACAAAATACTATTTACAAAAATCAGTCGGGTACGCTTACCGCTATCGATCTTGGCTCGTACTATGGCGCCTATGCCGCTAACCCTAAAGGCGAGTTAGACAAAAATACCAGCAGCACTACGTTCCAAAACTTTAATGCTTCGGCAATTATTAAAACCGACTTTGAAAAAGATTTTCATATCAATTTGCCCATTACAACAAGCACGTTGGTAGGTTACGATTATAGAAAAAATGTTGATAAACAATACAATACCTATGGATTGGAGTTGCCGGAATACGCTATTTATAATTTTAACCAAACAGCAACACAGGCAGTGGCTTATGATTACACCACTCCATTTATTACCTACGGTTTTTATGTAAACCAGAAAATTGACTTCGGCGATTATGGCGGCGTAGCCGGCGGGTTCAGAAGCGATTATTCATCGGCGTTTGGTGGCGGTTCAAAGCCGTTTACTTTCCCGAATGCAAACGGTTATATCAGGCCGTCGTCGTTTGATTTCTGGAAAAACTCAACTTTGGGCAACGTAATCCCTGAATTTAAGTTAAGGGGCGGTTACGGCGAGGCTGGTACTCAACCAATGCCTTTTGACAGATATCCTACTATCAACCCCGGAAACCTTGGTTCGGCCCTTACATTTAACTTGCCAACTTCACTTGCTAACCCGAACTTAAAAGTAGAGGTTTCAAAAGAATATGAAATTGGTACCGATATAGCTATAAAAGGAGCATCGGGCAATTGGTTTAGCGAAATCAATGTTAGTGGTACCTATTGGAACCGTAAGTCAGATAACGTTATTTACAATATCAATACAGCTCCATCAACGGGCGGCAATCAAATAAAAACCAATGCAATAGGCCTTTCTTCTCACGGTATTCAGGCTTCATTAAATATTGGCATACTGAAAACCAGGGATTTTAACTGGAATTTCACAACCAATTTTAGTAAGGCAACAACAATGATAACCAGCACCAGTGGCGCACCAATCATCCTGAATACAGCAGCGGGTAGCACCTTTTTAACTTTGACTGCCGGTCAAAAGATTGGTCAGATCTTTGGCAATAAAGCACTAACAAGCCTGAGCGAGACAAACAGCGCGGGCGTGCCATACATACTCCCTGCCGATTACAGTAAATATACAATTGTTGATGGTCGGGTTGTTAATATAGCTACAAAGGGGATTCAATTTGCAAGCGAGGCTTCTTCCTTCGGCGATCCAAACCCTAAGTTCAACGCGGCGTTTATAAACAACTTTACCTATAAATCACTTTCATTTGGTTTCCAGTTTGACTGGGTTTACGGCAGCCACCTTTATAACCAAACCAGGGAATGGCAATACCGGGATGGCATAAGCGGCGATTATGACAAAGCTGTTAATATAGCTGGCACATCCGCCGCATACACTGCTTACTACAGAAGCGCTTATGCAGATATTATTGGGGGGGTAAATGGTGCAAGAAACGGCACTAAGGATTATTTTTACGAAGGGGCCTCTTTTTTACGATTGAGAAACGTCTATCTGGGATATGATTTCTCTCGCCTTATAAGTAAAAAGGTATTCAAAAGGGCAGTTTTAACATTTACAGGCCGCAACTTGCTAACCTTTACCAAGTATACCGGGTTTGATCCGGAAATCAGCTCCGGCACATCTAATTCTCCGTTTGATAGAGGGGTAGATCATGATTCTACACCTAACAGCAAATCATACCAGGTAGGTTTAAATCTTGGGTTTTAATTGACTTTAAATAAAATAAAATGAAAAAATATAAATATATTATAACATCAGTACTCTTAGCTGGTTTTGCTGTGTCGTCCTGCAAAAAGGAATTAGACGTAAAAAACCCTAATTCGCCTACGCTTGAACAGGCAAAAACAGAATCGGGCTTAACCTCGCTTGCGGCTGGAAGCGTGTACATTAATGGTTTTGTAAATGGTGACGGATGGTTAGGAGATAGCTTTTTCTCCCTATGCTATGGATATCATGAATTATTGGCTGATGATGTATCGGCACAGGCTGCAAATCAAAACGTTAACCTTGTTAATGTGCCCGATTATGCGATACTTGATGATGGAACAAAAGTAGTAAACACCCAGCCCCAGATAGCAAACTTAAGGCTTAATAACACCCGTGATAAGCAAAGCCAGAATATGTTCTACTATGAATGGCAAAGCATGTATGGGTTAAATAATGCATGTAATCAAATTCTTGCTTTGGCAGGTTCGGTAAGTTTATCAGGCGATGCGGCAACAAAGCTGGCCACTTACAAAGCCTGGGCTTACTGGTGGAAAGGCTATGCTTACGCAAGGCTGGGTTCGGTTTACTATGCAGGTCTTATTAACAATGAAGTAAGTGCAACAAATGCCATTTATGTTAACAGCGCCGCCTTATTAGCAGAATCAAACAAAAACCTGGCGCAGGCAGCTTCTATTTTGAATGGAATAACCGCTACCGATACCTACACCGCTTTAATGGGAAAGTTGATCCCTTCATTTTTCCAGGTAGGCAATGGCAAAGTGCCTACCCCGGCCATGTTTGTACATAGCATAAATACACTAATGGCGCGTAACCTGTTGGCTAACACCAGTACATCTGCCATGACAGCCGCCAATTGGCAAACTATCCTGACATTAACCGCTGCTGGCATTCAGTCCACCGATAATGTTTTTGCGGGATTTTCAACAGAGAATAACTACGTATTTTCACCAGGCGGAGGATCAGTGGCTGTTAATACTGCTGGTGACGAAACTGCAAGCAGTTTTACAATAAGCGAAAGGCTGATACAGGATATTAAACCGAAGGATAAACGTTTAGCTCAAAATTTTTTACAAGTTACGCCATTCTACAATCAGGTTGGCGGGTTTACTTTTAGCACAAGATGGAAGCTATATGATGCGAAAATTGACGCTGTCCCGGATAGTGGCGCTATCCAGCTTGCCAATAAAACAGCTGGTAAGCAAGAAGTTTATATAGGTGCAAGCTACGAAGAAAATGAGTTGATGAAAGCAGAAGCGCTGATCAATACCGGTCAGATTGATCTTGGGTTAGCAAGTATAGACAAGGTAAGAACTTACCAGGGAGCCGGCCTTGCAAAGGTCTCAGGTACCGGGTTGACTTTGGCTGCCGCGAAAGAAGAGCTGCGCAAAGAAAGACGCATTGCCTTATTGTTCAGAGGAACAGCATTTTACGATGCCAGGAGATGGGGCGTAATTTATGATATATCAAAAGGCGGAGGCCGCACTAATGCGGTTATACTATCGCCCAATGGTGTATTAAGCACGCATGCAACTATCAACTATAATTTCCTTGATTATTGGGATGTGCCGGCAGATGAGGTGGTGCTAAACCCGCCTGGTGCAGGAAGCGCACCTGTTAAAAACCCGAATTGATTTGTATCGTTCTTTATATAATATCAGTTAATACTGTTAAGGCCGCGCAACAAATGTGCGGCCTTTTATATTTAAAAAAAGTAAATAATTATATCTCCACTACGCCATCAAACACCTGCACAGCGGGGCCTTCTAAAAATATATCGGTAAAAACTTTGCCGTCGTAATTAAAACGGATGTTAAGGTTGCCGCCCAATACTTTTATAGGCGTATCAATGTGCCCGGTTTGCTGGTTGTGGCTGGCCATGGCAAGCGCTACAGCTGTAACTCCCGTTCCACAGGCAAATGTTTCGTCCTCTACACCCCGTTCAAAGGTGCGCACAAAGTATCCATCATCGGTAGGTTCAACAAAATTTACATTGATGCCTTTTTCGCGGTAGGTGGCGTTGTTGCGAATGGCTTTACCTTCATGGAAAACGTCGCGGTGGGCCAGGTCGTCAACCAATTTAACGTAATGTGGCGATCCGGTGTTGAGCACATAGGCATCCAGGTCGGTTTTCAATTCCTTTACGTCTATCATTTGCAGGCTTACCCAGTTGCCTTCAGCTGAAATTTTGGCATGGTGCGGTCCGTCAACAGCCAAAAATTCAGTTTCGGCGTCAATCACACCCAAAAATTTTGCAAAGGCTACAATACACCTGCCGCCGTTGCCACACATGCTGCTGGGCTGGCCGTCGGCATTATAATAAACCATCTCAAAATCAAAGCCCTCCTTGTTTTGCAAAAACATCATACCATCGCCGCCGATGCCAAAACGGCGGTCGCAAAGGCTGGCAATCAGCTTCGGATTGTTATGATCTACTATATTTTCGCGGTTATCCACCAGTATAAAATCGTTACCGGCACCCTGGTATTTATAAAATCGTAACTTCACAATAATGTCATTTAGTATCAACTACTTAACCCAAACAATTCTTTAACAACAATGGTTACAGTTTAAGTAAAATCATTTTAACAAATTTTAACAAAAAACCTGATAACTTATCGTTGCTTATGTAGTCTATATGGTATTAAATTTGATTTGTTAATTATAAACAAAATAAAGAAAGGCAAATATAAAGATGAAAAAGATTGGTTTAACATTATTAACCGCTTTTGTTGGAGGAGCCATGGCTTTAGGCACTTACAAGGTTATCGAAAACAAATATTCTGACAACCTAAGCTTCGAAGACAAACAAAAAGTTTATTTTACCAGTAACCCGTCGGCACCGGTGGTATCCTCAACCGGTTCGCTTGATTTTACCGAGGCTGCTGCTGCTGTAACGCCTGCGGTGGTTTACATTCGTACTACCTATAGCAGCCAATCGGGTAGTAGCGGGCAAGACCAGTTTGAGCAGATGTTTGGCGACATGTTTGGCCAGCGCATACGCCCGCAGGGGCCGCAAATGGCATCAGGGTCGGGCGTAATCATCTCTAATGACGGGTACATTGTAACCAATAACCACGTGGTTGAAAAAGCCGATAAAATTACCGTAGCTACCAACGATCACCGCACCTTCCAGGCTAAGGTGATTGGTACCGACCCAAGCACCGACCTTGCCCTGATCAAAATCAGCGCTACCGACCTGCCTATTGTAAAATTAGGCAACTCAGACGATGCACGCGTAGGCGAATGGGTGCTGGCAGTAGGTAACCCTTTTAACCTTAATTCAACCGTTACAGCTGGTATCATCAGCGCCAAAGGCCGCAACATAGGCATTATTGGCAGCGAAGACAATCAGGACGAGAGCAACCCGTTTGGCCGTACCCGTAACCAGCAAACCACACCAAAATTAAACAAGGCGATTGAATCGTTTATCCAAACAGATGCTGCCATTAATCCAGGTAACAGCGGCGGAGCCCTTGTAAACACAAAAGGCGAGCTGATAGGCATTAACGCCGCGATAGCATCGCATACCGGCTCATATGAAGGCTACGGCTTTGCTATCCCGGTTAACCTGGCCAAAAAAGTACTGAACGATATTAAAAAATATGGCACTGTAAAACGTGGCTTTGTTGGTGTAAGCTTTACCGAACTTAACCCTGATGTAGCACAAAAATTAAACATCAACAATACAACCGGCTTATATGTTAACGACCTGGTTGAGGGCGGTGGCGCGCAAGCAGCCGGTATCCAGAAGGGCGATATCATTGAAAAAGTAGAGGGCGTGCCTGTTTATGAATCGTCTGATTTACAGGAGCACGTAGGCCGCTTACAGCCCGGCGACAAAGTAAACATGACCGTGCTGCGCGATGGTAAAGAGAAAACGTTTGCAGTAACGCTTAAAGCAGACGCCAATCCTACTGGTACCAAAACTGCAGCGGTATCAAAATCGGCCGAGGAGTTGTTTAACAAGCTTGGAGCAAGCTTTCAGCCATTAAGCCCGGCTCAAAAGGCAAAATTCCATGTAAACTCTGGTGTTATGGTAACCCAGGTGCGGGAAGGCAGGGTGTTTGATAGCTTCGAAATTCCAGTGGGCTCAATCATCACCAGTATCAATAAATCGCCGATAAACAGCGTAGCCGATATTGATAAAGTGATTACCAACCTGCGCAATGGTAACCTGGTAATTTCGGGCTACTATCCGGATGGCACAAACTTTAACAACATGTTCCAGGTACAGTAAGCAGATGTGCAGATATGCAAATTTCAGATGTGCAGATGAACTAATAAATACAAAGCCGGCTTAAGCCGGCTTTGTATTTATAGGAGATTTAGCTGCGATGACCTGTTATTTAATATAGCGAAAGGAATAAGCCAATGAGGTATAAGACTATATAAGCATCAAGCGATACCGGGTGTTTTATAGTCTGATCCTGATTAAGAGATCCAGATCGCTTTGGTATTGTTTTGACCAACAACAGGCACAAAGTATAAATACGCTAAATTGCGCAAAACGCCACTTTAATGTTAACCATGTAATATTATAAATTGCTTATTGCCAGGTATTTATAAATTGCATATCTGAAATCTGTTAAGTTATGTTAACCCAATTTAGATGCGTTTGCCCTGAATCGGATCTAATCGCTTTTCAGCTTTCCGCCTTTTGCTTTCCGCTTTAAGCTTTCCAAACTAATCTACCGAGTTATCAATCACCAACTTACTCCAGCCCTTTGAGCCGGCGTTTTTAATCTCTTTTTTCTGAGCCTCCATGGCCTTTTTAATACGGGTGCTGTATGCCCAGCAGGTACTTTGACGGATAGATAGTATTTCTGATAATTTGTGCGATGAGATTTTACCCTTGGTAGAGTACATCAAAAAAATCATGTAAAAAGCTTTATTGATGGGAATGCGGGTATTTTGTAAAATGGTATAAGCAATCACCGATTCTTCGTAACCGCATTTGGAACAACGGCGGCTGTACGGCAGGTGCCCGCCCCCGTAATGTGTACTATTACACTTGCGGCAGGCATAACCATTTTCCCACTTCAAATTACTCAGGAATTTAAAACAGGTTTCCCTGTCGGGGTAAATCCTGCTAAACTCCTCAAAATCAACTTCTGCCGACATCACCCTGTCGTGAGTCACCTTTTCAATATCGTTATGCAACGTAACATTGTCTTTCTCAAGCAGCACGTTCATGCGCGAAATTTCTTCGGCTTGCTGCTGCAGCAATTCGTTTACAGATAGTAGCTCATCGTTCTGGTCGGCTATCATGGATGATTTTTCAACCAATTCCCTGGTGCGTTCCTGTACTTGTTCTTCCAGGCGTTTGTTTAGCACATCTTTTAGCTCCTCGTTCTGCTTCATCTGCTTAATGATAGCCACCTGGGCATCGTCTTTTTCTTTTTTCAGGATGCGTACCTTGTCGCCAATAGCAAAGGAGATGAATAGCATTTCGGTAATAAAGCAAACGCTAAGGCTGTAATAATCAAACTCGGTAACAGGCAGCCACCACATGTTTAGGGCAATACAGCTTTTGATGATAAAACCCGTGAGTAAAAACAAATACCCGATAACAAAAAAACGGGCCGGTTTGTACCCTTTTGCCCAGGTATAACAGCCAGCGTAAAATGCCAGGAGTAACGGTATAAACTCGATGATCTTGTAATTGAACCAGCTATTGTTTATGGTGATACACGCCACAAAAAACAGGCAACGCAGTGCAATAACCCAGCTGGTAGCTTTATATAAACGCGGCGCGTTCACTTTTAAATTGAGCAGGCTTTGCGTAAACAACACGGCAAATATACTGGCGGCAAACAGGGCTATGCCATAAGCATATTGATTCCAGCCCGGGTTATTTGGCCACATGTACTGGTAGGCAATTCCATCGGCGCACATTTCATAAAGGCCAATGCTAATGTTGTAGGCAATGTAATATAAGTATTGCACCTTGCGCATGGCAATAAACATCATGAGGTTATACAGGCCGAAAACCAGGATCATCCCATAAAAAACACCGAAAAAGAAATATTCATCCAGTGCATAACTGATAAACCAGCTCACGGTGCGCAACACCATAATTACGTTAACCGAATGGTGCGACCGGATACGGATGTAATAAATCGCGTCGCCCGTTCCGGGGTTATTTAAATTAAGGCTAAAGTTTTTATGGTGATAAAACCGTTCTGAAAACGGGCGGCTGCTCCCCAAAAGTATGGGTGTATATTTATTTGCGGCTATCGGCGAATAAACGGTAATACTATCAATCGTTTGATCAAAAAACTCCAGCAGCCAACTGTTTTTGGTAGCAGGGTTACCGCCAATTTTGATGCGGTACCAATAGGTAGAATTTACGTTCCTGGTAACAGGTGTTGGCTCGGGATTTACTTTAAAACGGCTATCAAAAGCTGGCAGGCCATCGCCGGTAAACTGCAGGCGGCCGGTGGTATCTTCAAAATAATAAACCTGTTTGTATTCAAATATATGCTGCTTAACATGGTCATCCAGCCGGACAATATTTTGGGCGGAAGCGGGGGTAATAATGTAAAAAAACGATAGTAAAACAGCGGGAAAGTATCTCGTTAAAAGTTTACACATACGCAGGTAAAAGGGGTAATTATCTTTCGTACCCGCAGCTTGGTTTTGCGGGCACGAAAGCTGTTTAATTTGGTTAGCGTCAGGCCGGGTACAATGATAATATATTTCTTTTTATAATCCTATTAAAGGTGTATAATACAGTTATTTAATATGATTTTTATCAGGCTTAAATGCCTTTTTAATCTATCTTTTTGTTTTTTTTTATAAAGTAACCAAACTTGCCGAACATATATAAAAACCACACCCGGGGCAATCATATCATTTACGAATTTTAACGCTGCCGGCATCAATCAATTAACCGCGTAACAAGCTTATATTTGTAGTGTTCAGGAGGCCTGGTAACACCATTAAGCTAAAAAAGAGCTAATTCGGCTGCCTTTACCAAACAAATAAAACAGATACGCATGAAGCATAAAAAATACAATAGCAAGCCATTTAAAATTTTCCTGATGGCCATTTGCACCATGGTGCAGTTGCCTGCTTTTGCTCAAAATGTGAGGGTTGCCGCTGCTGCTAACCTGCAATCGGTTATTGAAGTGTTGCAAAAGGATTTTAAACAAAAAACAGGGATCGGCATTGAACCCATCGTAGGTTCATCCGGTAAATTGGTAGCGCAAATTAGCAACGGAGCGCCCTTTGATGTGTTCCTATCGGCTGATATGAACTTCCCCGAAGCGCTTTATAAGGGAGGCTTTGCTACCAAACAACCAGTGGTGTACGCTAAGGGCAGCCTTATTATCTGTAGTTCGCAAAACATTGGATTTGAGAATTGGGAGCGGTTGCTATTAACTGCGAGGGTAAAGAAAATAGCTATAGCCAACCCGGCCATCGCCCCTTACGGTAAAGCTGCCGAAGAGGTTTTAAAATATAAAGGCGTTTTAGACGAGGTAAAATCTAAAGCCGTTTATGGCGAGAGCATCTCGCAGGTAAATACCTACATTACTACCGGTGTGGCCGATGTTGGTTTTACCACCCAATCATTAATAAAAGAGACTAACCCTAAAATGGTGCTGTACTACAAAGTTATCGCCCCTAAATACTATAAACCTATTTTACAGGGCATGGTGTTGTTAAAACATGGCGCAGGCAACCCTGATGCTGAAAAGTTTTACTGGTATATATTAAGCCCGGCGGCCAAAAGTATTTTTGCAAGCTATGGCTACCGTGTGCAATAACTACTATTTTTGTTGATGGATTTATCCCCAATATGGCTCACTTTAAAGCTGGCAGGTGTTACCACGGCGCTGTTGTTTATTGTGGGTGTGCCTTTTGCCTGGTGGCTATCCCGGGGGCGGTCGTTTTTTAAGATCATTGTGGAGGCTATTATCACTATGCCACTGGTGTTGCCGCCATCGGTATTGGGGTTTTATTTGTTGCTGGCTTTTAGCCCGCAATATGGTTTAGGCAAATGGTTACATGATAACTTTGATGTGCAGTTTGTATTTTCATTCCCGGGCCTGGTGCTGGCATCGGTAATTTATAGCATGCCTTTTATGATTGGCCCGGTAAAATCGGCATTGCAACAGTTGCCCGCTGCGCTGGCCGAGGCCTCATATACCTTGGGCAAATCGCGCTGGCAAACATTTAAGAGTGTGTTATTGCCCAATATCAAACCATCGCTATTGACGGCTATTGTACTTAGTTTTGCGCATACCCTGGGCGAGTTTGGAGTTGTGCTGATGATTGGCGGTAATATTCCCGGCGTTACCCGCGTGGCCTCTATTGCGGTTTATGATTCGGTAGAGAAAATGGATTATGCATCGGCCAATAACTACTCACTCATTTTATTTTCCATAACCTTTGTGATGGTGATAGCTGTTTTTGTATTTAATAAATATCAAGCCAAAAGCCCTTTAGGATGATCAGTATCAATATCGAAAAGAAGCTAAAGGCCTATCACGGGCAGCAGGTATTGCATATTGATAAACAATTTGCAACGGGCAGCATCACCAAAATATACGGGCCATCAGGCTCGGGCAAAACAACATTTTTAAAAGTAATAGCAGGGCTTATCAATCCCGACAAAGGGGTTATCAAAGCAGATCATGAAACGTGGTTTAATGCGGAAACAAATATCAACCTATCAACCCAAAAAAGAAATATCGGGTTTGTTTTCCAGCAGTATGCCCTGTTCCCCAACATGACCGTTCGGCAGCACCTGGAATATGCAACCGCTGATGAAAACTGGATAAACCGCCTGTTATTACTGGGCAAATTAGAAACGCTGCAAGCGCATAAACCCGATTATCTATCGGGCGGCCAGCAGCAACGCCTTGCCATATTGCGGGCACTGGCTACCAAACCCCGGTTACTTTTAATGGACGAACCCTTTTCGGCCCTCGACGCAAAAATGAAGACGGAGCTGATAGCAGCATTAAAAGAATTGCTGAAAGAGCTAAATGTAACCACCATCATAATAAGCCACAACCCGCAAGAGTTAGACGGCTGGGCTGATAACGAAATGGTATTCAGTTAAGCCGAAAGTCTTAAGCCGGAAGCCTCAAGTCCTTTTTTACCCGGCAAATACCCCCAGTTGTTTTATATAAATACCATTTCCCTGACTTAGAATTTAAGACTTTCCACTTAAGGCCTGGGCTTTATATTCTTTGTTCCAGTCAATATACCCTATGGTGGCTAAAACGAGCAGGATAACGTATAAAATAGCAGTTACATACAGGTTTTTGTAGATGTACAGCGGCACATAGCAAATATCCACAAATACCCACAGCGCCCAGTTTTGCAGAATCTTCCGGGTCATCAGCAATTGGGCCATAAAGCTTACCGAGGTGCAAAAGCCATCGATATAAGGCACCGTGCTTGATGTAAAGTGCTGAAGATACAAACCCAGTAGTCCCGATAGCAGCAGTGTGATCAATAGCGCCAATAAATATTCTTTGTGGCTAAGGCTAATTACCGGCTTTTCTTGCCGCTCTTTTTTCCGCAGCCAAAAATACCAGCCATAAACGCCTGTACCCAGGAAATAGATTTGTAAATAAGCGTCGCCAAATAAACCACTCTGGAAAAACACCACCATATAAGCTGTTACTGCAATAATGCCGGCCAGCCAGTTCCAGATGTTTTGCCGCGCCGCCAGGTAAACGCAGGCAATAGTAGTAGCGGCCCCAAGCCACTCCAGGTAGCTGGTTTGTTTGATGCCCTGGATGATGTTTTGACCGATGGAAAGGTATTGCATTTATATCAAAGATATAATTTTTGATATTTTGTAGCCATAACAGGGAAAGCAAGTGGCAATAAATGGATGACGCAGAAAAACTTACGAAGTTTGAAAAACCTCGTAAGTTTAAAAAAATGTGTCTTTATTTTATATCTCCACCACAACTTTCCCCACAGCCCTTCCGCTCTCCAGCAAGGTATGCGCTTCACCCACCTGCTCCAGCTGGAAAACTTTGGATACATGCGATTTGATGATGCCTTTTTCTAACAAGCCTGCAATGGTTTTCATATCATCGCCACTTGGGTAAACCAGTACATTGTGGCCATGTACACCTAATTCCTTTGCTTTTTGAAGCAACTCGTCGTTGAAAGCATGTAAGATACAGATTACCGCACCTCCTTTATTTACGATATGGAGCGACTGTTCGGTATTTGCACCACCTATCGGATCGAAAATAAAATCAATATCACTTACTGCTTCTTCAATTTTTTGTGTTTTATAATCTATGTGCTCATCTGCACCTAATGATAAAACAAAATCTTTATTGGCTGCCGATGATGTACCAATAACGTAGGCCCCCAAATGCTTGGCTATTTGTACCACGTAGTGTCCAACACCGCCCGCGGCAGCATGAACTAACATCCTATCGCCTTTTTTAACTTTTACCTTGGTAGTTAAAACCTGCCATGCTGTAAGCGCGGCAAGGGTGGCCGCCGCAGCCTCGTTATGAGTTATGTTTGCAGGTTTTATCGCCAGCTCAGACGGTTTGGCAACAACATATTCTGCATAAGTTTTACCTAATACCGGAAAATTAATCATCGCAAACACTTCGTCGCCGGGCTTAAAGCCGGTAACCTCGCTGCCTGCTTCGGTTATTACGCCCGAGATATCCCAGCCTAAAATTATAGGCAACTCCATTTTGGTGCGACCTGCTGCGCCCTTTCCCTGCCGAGTTTTCGCATCAACCGGGTTTATGCTGATGGATTTTAACTTTATCAATACTTCATCGGCCCCGATGGCTGGTACTGGTATGTTAACGGCCTCAAAATTTTCTATACCGCCAAATGCTTTTAAAATTATTGCTTTCATTCTTTCTTTTTTTGACAAGGCAAATATCTACCAATAAAAATAATCAAATTGGTATATATTTACTATAATTTGGTATTTTTGCTTTATGATAAAGGAAAATCTGTACGAACCATTTTCAATTGCTTATCTAACATTAGATAAATGCCCAAAGTTTGAACATCAGCATAGCTTTTTTGAATTAATTTATGTGATATCCGGCACCGGCAGGCAATGCATCAACAAAAGTCACTTTGATTACCGGGCCGGGCATATGTTTTTAATCACCCCCGAAGACTGCCATTCGCTGCATATTGAAACTACTACCGAATTTTTCTTTTTGCGTTTTAACGATATCTATCTCAAAAATGGCAGCCTCCTGCACGAAAATATCCAGCGGTTGGAGTACATATTGCACAACGCCAATCACCAGCCAGGCTGCATTCTTAAAAACCTGCCCGATAAACGCCTGGTAGGGCCAATGGTAGAAGCCATCGTCCGCGAATATGAAAATAAGGACATTTACAATAAAGAGCTTATTCAGCAACTGGTAAATACGCTGATCATCGTGGTAGCCCGGAACATTGCCCGCTACCTGCCAGAGCAGTTAAACATGGGCACCGAAGAAAAGGCGATGGATATTTTACAATACGTGCAAAGCAATATCTATTATCCCGAAAAACTAAAGGCCGATGTAATAAGCAATACCTTCAGTATCTCTGAAGCTTATATGGGCCGTTACTTTAAAAAGCACGCCAGCGAAACTTTGCAGCAATACATTATCAATTACAAAACCAAACTAATTGAGCACCGCCTGCAGTTTAGCGATAAGCGCCTGAATGAAATTGCCAATGAGTTTGGCTTTACCGATGAAAGCCACTTTAACAAATTTTTCAGAAAGCAAAAAGGCAATAGTCCTAAAGAATACCGTAAAATGATACAATTGCCGCGCGCATCGTAACCAGGTGTAACACTTTGGATTGGCAGGCGTCTTACTCCTGAATTCTGATTACATTAGCTGATATGACCCTTAAAACCCGGTGCCTGCTTGTCTTGCTTTTTTTATCATCAATTACGTTTGCACAATCCTCCGGGGCCGCGAAACCCGATTTCACCCTGGTTATACTAACCGAAACCGGGCAGGCTGCAGAAGGTGCTACAGTAAAACTGATAAAAGACGATAAGCCAGTAAAATCGGCTATTGCAGATGCCCGCGGAGCGGCCCGCTTTGATGTTATACCAGCAGGTTCCTACCTGTTTTCGGCCACTTATACAGGCTACAAATCGCAATTTAGCCGCACCTATATATTTCCGGGACGTAATTATGCCGATACCATTAAGCTGCAGCCCTTAAACACGGCGCTTAAGGAGGTGAATATTGTGGCCCACGCGCCAGTGGTACAGCAAAAAGATGGTAAAACCATATTAAATGTTGATGCCTCGGTTACCAATACAGGCTCGACAGTATTAGAAGTGCTGGAGAAATCGCCGGGCGTTAGTGTTGACAGGAATGGAGGCATTTCTTTACAGGGCAAGGCCGGCGTTATGGTGATGATAGACGACAAACAAACCTATTTATCAGGTGCCGATTTAAATAATTTATTGAGCAGCATGAGCTCGAGCCAGGTTTCCCAGATTGAGTTGATTACCAACCCAACCGCTAAATACGATGCCAGCGGCAATGCCGGTATCATCAACATAAAAACAAAAAAGAATAAGCAAAAGGGATTTAACGGCACATTTACCACATCGGTAGGGCAAGGCGTTTACCCAAAAAACAATAACAGCTTGTTACTTAATTTCCGTACCGGAAAAATTAATACCTTTTTTAATTATAGCATGAACCTGGTGCAATACCTCACCAATATATATGCACTAAGAAAGTATTATGATGCCGGCAACAACATAACGGCTAAGCTCGATCAGCCTTCCTATTTTTCGGGCACATCGTTCAACAACACCATCAAAACCGGGTTAGATTATTCCGTAACCGATAAAACTACCATCGGCGTTGTATTAGGCGGCACGCTGGTTAACCGCAACGGCAACAACCGCGCAGTGGCAACATGGTTAAATACCAGCGACGTAGTTGACTCGGCGATATCAACCACCAACCACAACAAAAACCGGTTTAAAAACGGCTCGGTCAACTTAAACTTACGGCATACGCTCTCATCGTCGCAAACGCTTGGGGCTGATGTTGATTACCTGCATTACAATATCCAAAGCGAACAAAATTTTAACAACTCGCTGCTTGCACCGGGCGGCTACCAGGAACTGTCCAGGAGTAACATCCCCACATCCATCAGTATCTTATCCGGCAAGGTTGATTACAGCATTAAAACAGACCAGTATGGCACATTTCAATCGGGCTATAAATCATCTTACAGCAGCACCGATAACGCCGCTTTATATGAAAACCTGAATAGCGGGCTATGGGCCGAAGACTACAGCAAAAGCAACCGGTTTTTATACAAGGAAAACATTAACGCGGTGTATGGTACTTTCGAGAAAAAGTATACTAAGATAACCGCGCAGGCCGGCTTGCGGTACGAGTACACCAGCTATAAAGCCCACCAATTGGGCAATGTGCTGCAACAGGATTCGGCTTTTAAAAGAAATTATGGCGGTTTTTTCCCCAGTGGTTTTATCAGCTACCAGGCCGATTCCTCGCATAGTTTTACATTAACCGCCGGCCGCCGCATCGACCGCCCTATTTTTCAAAACCTGAACCCTTTTTACTTTATCATCAATAAATACACCTACCAAACCGGCAACCCCTATTTGCTACCCCAATACAGCTGGAATTTGGAGCTAAGCCACCAGTACAAAAACCTGCTTACCACTACGCTGCTATACAGCAATATCAAAAATTATTTTTCGCAGCTGTTTTTAAACGATGCCGCCAAGGGAATCCTGTTGTATTCGCAGGGGAACGTAGGCAGCACGCATAATTATGGCCTGTCATCAACACTATCGGTATCGCCGGTTAACTGGTGGAGCCTTACCTTTCAGGCATTATATAACCATAAGCAACTGAAAGGATTTAATGGCAATACCTATACCAGCCAGGCAGATCAATTGAACATAAACACCAACAACCAGTTCACCATCGCTAAAATTTACACTGCCGAGCTATCCGGTTTTTACACCACCAGGGCCCGTAACGATATACAGGAGCAATTGTACCCAACAGGGCAGCTATCTTTAGGTATATCAAGGCCAATACTTAAAAAGAGGGCTACCCTAAAATTCAGCGCACGCGATATTTTTTACACCAACGCCATGGAAGGGCTTACGCAATTCCCCAATGCTACCGAGTATTTTAAATTGACACGAGATACCCGTGTATTTACACTGGCGTTTACCTATCGCTTTGGCAAATCATACAAAGTGGCCAGCCGGTCGGATGGTAGTGCAGGAGACGAGAAAGACCGGGTTGGGAATGGCTAATAAAAGGAGCTAAAAGCATAAAGCTGAAGGCTAATTGAGAAATTAAAGTATACTGGCCGGGCAGGCGTTATTTTTTTGCCTTTGCTTCTCGTTTTTTTGGCGATATCATTTTGGTGATGGTTTTGCCATGAACAATATCCTTAGGATTCTTGACTTTGGCCAATGAATTTTCCCAGGCCTGCTCAATTAAAGCAGTAATATAATCTTTGGGGAAATCATCAAGGTTGTTTACAAGCAAGTATCGGTATTGACTGCCGTTACCCAACAAAAGGTTTTGTGGGTCGGCAATTTCTGATCCCCAGTAAAATCCGAAATGTACGTTTTGATTGCCCCCGCGATAAGCCGCTACCGAACAAAAAGTCTGCCCCAACTTTTCGGTAGGCGACCAGCCAAAGGCCAATGCATTGTAGTTGTCATATATAAGTTCATTAGCCTGGGGGTATAAATCCCACACAAATTCGCGTAGCCAGATTGCTTTTTCACGTACCTCGGGCGAAAACTCATATAGAAACCTGAGTAAATCGGTTACTTCATCTTTTGGCATGGCTTGCTGGTTTGGTATGTTAAATATATTAACATAAACCTTGCAAAGCAACAGTCAGGATGGGATGACGAAATCAAAAAAATATAAAGAAGAGCAAAATTAACCTGCGATTGGCATAAGTGTGACAGGCGAAGTAACGCAGGTTTACAGCATCTTCTTTATAGTTTTTATACAATAAGCAATTAGCCCCCAAGCCCCCTAAAGGGGGAATGTAATTTTACACTCGCCCTTTAGGGGGCTTGGGGCTAAAAAAAGGGCAACAGACAATAAGTATCTCTGCATCATGCTCTAACCAAACTGAGCTACTGCGGTTGCCCGCAGGCTGGACTTGAACCAGCGACCCTGACGTCCCAAATCGAAGTATTACTTATTTACGACACCTTTATTAGTTTCCCAGCCTCAAAAAGGGTTGGGTATTCATTAAAAAAATGGCCTGCAGACCGCGCATAATATCAAGAAGGGTAACTGACAACAAGTGACTTGCACCTTGCGGTGCCCCTGCTCTATCATCTGAGCTACTGCAGCCTTAGCTACAGGCCGGACTTGAACCGGCGACCCGGGGGTTATCAATCGAAGTAACACTCGTTTACGACACCTTCTTTTTATTTTTAATAACATAAGAAGCAACAAACGACCAGGAAACGGGGACTCGCGTTAGGGACTCGAACCCTCATCACAGCTTGCGCCACAATGCCCTCCCCTTATTGGCGAAGTAATCCTGATCTACGGCATTCTTAAGCCCCCCAGCCCCCTAAAGGGGGAGCCAGAAGTTTTCTTAATTCCCCCTTTAGGGGGTTAGGGGGCTCAGATTTCCACCTTATTGATTTCGCTTAAAGCCGAGTTTTCTTTTTCAAGGGCTTCCAGTACTTCAAACACTTTATCGCTCCAGCCAGCTACCAGGTAAACATCGTTTTTCATTACCTGCAATGGTACCTTGCTGTAGCCTTTTAAATCAAACAGGTATAGTTTTGCTTTTGGCGCAACTGCTGTTTTATAACGCGACCATAAGGCGTTAATGTTATCGCCCTTAGCTGGCATGCTGTCATAAAGCTGGCAATCGGTAAATAATATTACTTTATCCATTTGCACGTTACGGTCAAGCAGGTCTTTGATTACCAGGTAACCGTTGGTTGAATAACCAACCTCGCCTTCGCGTTTGTAAAATTCCTGCACATTGTTCAATATGTTGTGGCGTGGTACCGTAATAGTTTTCCATGTATCGCCAAACATACCCACTTCTACATTTTTACAGCGCGATTGCAGCAACATGGCCAACATCAAGCCCACATCGTACAGCAAAATTTTTGATTTTGCCGATACCGCTGTTTGCATCGAGCCGGATACATCGCAGGCCAGCAATACCCTGGTATCGTGATCAAAGCCTTTGATGTTCACCGCGCTTGCCTGTGCCGCTTTTTCCAACGCATCCAATAACTCGCCGGTATAGCCTTTGTTGCCTGTTAATAACGCTTTAAGCTTTTGGCCCAAACCTTGTACAGGGGTTACGCTTCCGGCACTTAACAGTTCACGGTATGCAGCCAGGTAACGGAACGGAAACTGCTTTGCATTTGCCACTTTATCGGCATCGGCAAGCGTTGCGCATACCTTTTGGATATGGGCATAGCTTACACCGGCTTCCTGTATATTGCGCAGGTTACGCAGCAGGGCCATATAACCCAACTTGCGACTATCTATCAACTCCTCCCATTTGTTGCGGAAAGCCATCGCTTTGGCCTCCTGGCTATCGTAATTAAGCTGGCCTAAAGCCGATAGCTCAGTTTCCCAGGTGTATGGGGTTTGCAACGTACCGCTTACTATGTTGTTAAATACCAGTTGCTGTGCATCATCCTTTGCCTTTGGGTGCACCAGGAACAACGCATCGCGCATTTTTATAGCGGTATCGCGGTTGTACTTGGCAAACTGGTACTCGTCAAAGTTATTAAATGCGGCTTGCAGGCCTTTTTGTATTTGCTTTGATAAGCGGTTCAGTTTTTTAGTACCGGTGCGCTGGTTCAGCATTTCGTAACAGGCCAGCAATTCGGTTATTTCATCGGCGCGGTTAACAACCCCGGCTGTAACTCGGGCAACCAAATCGTCGCCCGAGTGCAGCTTAGCCAATTCAGTAGCCAAAACCAATGGCACCGAACGCATGTACATTTTGGTACGGGCATATACTGCCAGCCTGCCCACAAATTCGGGCTTGCACTTATGTATAATGTTGCGCAGGCGCTCCATACGGTCATCGTTTTTTTCGTAAAAGGAATCGCTCAGGCTCCAGGTTACTACCAGGGTATACAGTTCCATCTCGGGCGATAACGCAAACGCTTTTGCACCCTCGTGATTAGTGAACTGATTTTTTACTTTGCTTAACAGGTTAAATTTCATTGTTACCTCCTTTTATTTGTTTTGATGATACAAAGGTTAAGAGGCGCTGCGCAGCCTATTTGCGCAGTGAAAATTATTTTTATTTTTTTTGAAAAAAAGATTAGAAGGAGTGGTAACTATACATAACCTTACGAAGCATTTATGAAATTCTTTCCCTACGAAAACTGTTATATTACCAGCGCCCTATCATATGAAGAGGCACAACTGAAATTAGAAGAAATTTTATCACCGGGTAAGGGCTTGTTTTCACCAATACCATATTTTAAAGGCTACACGGCAAATGGCGTGTTCCAAATCTCGCCCGATATAACTTACCGTAACTCATTTCTGCCTCAAATAAAAGGGTCAATACAAGCAAATTCAAAAGGATGTAGCATACATTTGACAATGAGAATGTATACCGCAGTTGAGATATTTGCAACGTTGATTGCAATCGGGTTCGGTATTGCAGGATTAATAAATGTAATTTACGGTAACATCGCCAATAATCTCAAACCGGTCGACTTCAGTCTGTTTTTAGGGGCGTTATTTGTGTATATGTTAGCGACCGCGGCCTTTAAGGCAGAAAGCTTCAAGGCAAGGGAGAAGTTACTGGAAATATGGGATGGTGAGTTGATTAAAAAAAAATAATTAAATATTTTCTTGTTTAATAAATATTTATGTATCATTGCATCATGAAAAATACAATATGTATACAGAGCCAATACCCCCAGCTGATTTATCAGAGGAGATAGCTATGTATTCATAAAAACGACATAAACTAATGCAATCCTCTTAGATAAACCTAAGGGGATTTTTTGTTTTACAGGGTAGTATATCAATGGTCAGATTACTCCGTTTGGAACGGAGAGGCTCCCGGTTCGAGTCCGGGTTACCCTACTATGGAAATGTAGCTCAATGGTCAGAGCAGCACCCTTATACGGTGTCGGTTAAAGGTTCAAGTCCTTTTATTTCCACTATAAAACAGTTGTTTATATAAATAGAGTTAAAAAACTAAAACGATGCGATGAGCGGATAAAGATAATTTTATAATGCCTTGGCCGGTTGCCCGAGTGGTTTAAGGGAGTCCTCTGCAAAAGGAATGTTCGCAGGTTCGAATCCTGTACCAGCCTCTGTTTATTTTCCTGTGGTGCAACTGGCAGCACAACTGATTTTGGTTCAGTTAATCGTGGTTCGAATCCATGCAGGAAAACCCATGCATTTTATTTATTATAATACGTATTTTAATTATAAATTACGTATTATTTTACGTGAGCTGTCGTATTTAATGAATTATCTCACCTGCGCTATTTTTAATATCAGGCTTTTATTTTTTGCCTATGGTTTAAACCCCACTGCACCAATGTTTCCGTAACAGGAAAAACACTCAGCCCATAATCGGTGATAGAATAATTTACGGTAACAGGCCTGGTATCCATCACTGTTCTGGAAACAAGCAGGTTCATTTCCAGGTCCTGCAATTCTTTAGACAGCATCTTGGCCGAAATCCCTTCAATTTCGCGCTGGAGCTTTTTAAATGTATTTTTCTCGCCAACATGGTTATTCAGGTGCCGCATAATGCGCAATTTCCATTTTCCGCCCAATATTTCCAGGCTGTCTTTAATGGCTGCCAATTCCTGGTCGCAGCTTGCTTCCTGTATGTTCCCGTTGATGATGATAGTGGCCATAATTATTGATAGTTAACCAAAGGTAACCGGTTACCTTTGGTTAACCCATAACAAAAATAAACTATCGGGCCTTACTTTTGGCATCATGTTAATTAAATAAAAATGAAAAAACTTGATTATTACGTGCTGGATGTATTTACCGATCAGAAATATAAAGGCAACCAACTCTCGGTAGTTTATACCGATGATGAACTTGAGCTGAGCCAGTACCATGCCATTTCCCGGGAATTTGGCTACTCCGAAACTTCATTTGTAAATTATTCAACAACCGAAAACGCGCTGAAGGTACGCTCGTTTACCCCGGCAGAATTTGAGGTAGTAGGCGCCGGCCATAACCTGCTGGGTGCGGTGTGCCTGGCTTTGATAAAAGGTTGGGATATTTTTAAACACCAGGATGGGCCTCCGTCTGTAATAATCGCGGATACAAGAATCCCGCTGCAGGTTACCCAACATGGCGGGCTTCCGTACGTGGCCATGAAACAGCAGCCCGCCAGGATAATAACAGAATTGCCTGCCGGGGAGGTTGCCAAAGCTATTGGATTGGATTTAAAAGATTTAGAATTAAACAACTGGAAGGTTAACGTTGTTGAAACAGAAGTTGCCCACCTGATGGTACCTGTAAAAGATCTGGACGCATTACAACGTGCGGTGCCCGATAAGGCACTTTTGAAACAACTCTCTGCAAAATACCAATTTGAGGGCTTTTACCTGTTTACCACAAATGGCCAGGATGCCGGTTATGTTGCCGAAACACGTTTTTTTAATCCCGGTATAGGGATTGATGAGGACCCTGCAACAGGTACGGCTGCGGGCCCACTGGCCGGTTACCTGGAAAAGCTGGGACATATTAAGCAAGGGCAGGATTATCGAATATTGCAGGGCACAGCCGTTAAGCACCCATCGTCAATCCATATCAAAGTTGAAGAAAACGGTATTTGGGTAAGCGGCTCGTCAGTTATTGTTATGGAAGGCACCATATACCTGTAAAAGGCGGGCAAGCGGCGTTTATTCCTTTTCATAATAATCTACCGGCGCATCGGCCGCACTGCCTATAGCGACGCCCAGGCTAAACTTGTTCCCGGTAAGGCCTATATATTTTGCCTCGCTGTTGTAATCGTTATCAAAAACAATACGGTTAAGCTCGGTGCCGTTTACGTTTTCTTTAAACAGCTTATAAGTGCCGCTTTTTTTCAAAACGTGTTTAAGATAGTATTTGTAATTAGTGGCCGAAAAGTTGTAAACGGTGCCATTGCCCGGCTTATAAGCGCTGCTGTCGGTTGGTGGCGGGCAATAACAGGTTGTCCCCCGGTATTCCCAGCTCCCGTTAAGGTTAATGCCTGTGTTATTATCTTTTTTACAGGCGAATAAAAATAAAGCGATGGCGCCTGCCAGTAATGTTTTTTTCATTGATACTCAGGTTTATTAAGTTTATTACGTTTGCGATAACGAAAATGCTACAGTAATTTATTGGCCAATAACTAAAATTTCAGTATTATCGTGACAGGAACCTTTTACAATTAAAATGAATATTATTAAACATCTTACGAAGATATCCGTCTTTTTACTTTTCATAGCCGTATTGCAAAGCTGCGGCGGCCCCAGTGGTCCGGGCATTTATAAAAACGAAAAAATAAGTTCAGGCGATCAAAGCCGCTTTCATGATTTAAACGACAAACTGTTTGCCGCGCTGAAAACCAATGACGAACCCCAGCTGGAATACATCATGTCGCAGGATTTTATAGCTGTTACCAACAGGAAAAGAGTTGTTGAACTGGTAAGTAATCGTTTTAAGGAAGATGATTACAAAATACTTGACGAGTACTATGTGGTTAACCGCTACATTCGTGGCGATACCATTAAACCGGCCTTAACGGGCGGCAAATACACCGTTTACTGCCCCGGCGGTGTTAAAGAGATGTACATTGCCTTTTTTGTGCCCAAACGCATTGCCAACCAGTATATGATAACCGCACTTTATTGCAAGTATGATTATGGCTGGAAGCTTAGCCAGCTGGAAACCAACGCCTATGCCAAAAACGGGAAAAGTATGACAGCGCTTTTAGCAGATGCTAAGGCTGCTTACACAAAAGGCTTCCTGGTTAACGCCCTGAATGACGGCGCTTCGGCTATCAATTGTTCAAGACCAAGCAGCCTCTGGAAATATGATAGTGAAGCCGAAGCCGGTGAGTTTTACAGCAACGTTTTAAACCAGGTATCTGCGAAGTATCGGGTTCCGTTGCCCATTAAAGGCGCGCCAACCCACCTTGAAATTATACGCATTTTTACCCAGGAAGATAAGGAAGGCACATTCCCGATGATATATTACCTAACCAATATTAAGCTAAGCGACACTACAGCTATCAAAAAAGAGAATGAAGTGATCAGGAAAGTGATAGACAAAACCATTCCCGGCATTGATAAGGATAATAAATATGTGCTATATTCTGCTTTTAACGAATGGCCAACGGGCGTTAAAACCGTCGAGCATTTTGATATGAAGCAAAAAATGTAATTAAGCAGAAGGCTTAAGGCGGAAATCTAAAAGCCAGATTGCAAAGAAAAGGAGCTATGGATAATAGTTCCTTTTTTGTTTGCTATTCGCTATCCTCGTTTTTAATACCTTTTAGCAAAGCATAAATAGCCATGGCATGGCCGTGGCCAAGGTCAAAGTCGGTTTTAAGCCAGATCACAATGTCGCCTGCTTTTGCTTTCAATTCGCCGTCTTGTGTAAAACCCTTTTCTTCAGCTATCGCCCTGAAGTCTGCCGGGCCTTTGCCTGTTTTGGTTTTGATGGGTTTTAAATATCCCTGGAATGACATAGTTGGTTATTTAGTATTGATTTATCGGGATAAATATAAAAAAACGACAATTGATGGGGCTGCATTAAAAAGCCTTGTTGGTAACCTCAACTAAATAAGTCAGCCCGGTTTCATCAACCTGCAATTTCACTGCATAGTTTTCCAGGCCGCTATCTGCCAGCAGGCGGTAAATATCCTGTTCTGTGCGTTCAATCAGGATCCAGTCTGATAGGTATTCCATGTAAATGCGGTAGGGATTATGGTGCTTAATGTTGGTGAAAAATATCTTCCCGCCCGCAGCCAGGTTTTGTTTTAAGGCAGATAAAACCCTGGTTATTGCCTTATCACTTAAGTAATCAAATACACCACCAATAATAATCAGGTCATATTGTTGGTTAAGCGTGCGGGCAATTTTATAAATGTTGCCATGAACGGCACTCACATTATACTTAATGGCTTCGAGGTTTTGCATCGAACAGGCCAACGCATCCCTATCCGCATCAACAATAGTAATATCAATTTGTGTACCCTTTATCAGGTCGATGTTTAAGCGGATATCTTCAGATGTGCCGCAACCTATCGACATAATACTTGCCAACGGATTGCCGGTTACAACTTTTTTTATCAGTGCCGATTGGTATTGCACCTTTTGAATATGCTGTTTGCAGATATCGGATGTTAAAAAGAAATCTTCCAGCAGGTGTCCGGTAGTGCCGGGAACAGCTTTGTTTTCGCCGGATATTAGATGGCCGATAGTCTCAAAATCGCCCTGGTATCCCCTGGGCCACTGCTGCGCCTTATTCACAAACGGCGAAGTAGCGGCAACGCTCCGGATGTTGGGGATCAGGTTGATAATATCTTCGCGGTGATTGCTTATTTCCAGGCCGTTCACCAGCTCTTTAAAATATTTGAAAAACAACTTAAGTGATCTGCCATCGATAGTGGCCACGGCGGCTACATTAGTATCCAGTTTTTTTAATTGCGCTACAGACATACGGGGTGTTTAATTATAGTGCAAGGTAGGCCGGGCTGGGTTAATTATGATAGTGGATTTTACGTGATTTGGCGTCCAAACATATCGTATTTGTACGGAATTTTCGCCGTCATACATCATTGACATTGTTGCTGGTAAATACTTACTGGATTGATTAAAACCCAGGTAAAGTTTAATTTTGTTCCAGCATACATTTACCACGCCATATGTCGAAAAATAAAAAAGGGAAAGTAGTACCATTAAAGCCGGTTCAGCTAAGTGCGGAAAAATATATAAAAACACAGGCGCGCCTGTTACCCATTGCCGAATGCATTATAAACGAAGATTGGGAAACCGCAGGGATAGCCAATATCCTTGTTGCCAGGAAGCACAAAAACGGCAATTTAACCATCGGACTATTTTTGGTTGATATGTATTGCCTTGGCCCTAAGGATGCATTATATGAGTTTAACCTGAGCCCGGAAAAATATGACGAGTGGAAAGACAAGTTGGCCTATGGGATAATAGCGTGCGACTATGTTTTAGCGCACAATATTATTTATGGCGCCGTTGCCTATGCCGAAGACTATGGTTTTAAACCGCATAAGGACTTTGAAATTGCTCAGTATATTTTAGAAGAGGACAGCGAGGATATTGAACTGATAGAAATAAAGTTTGGCGTGGATGGCATGCCCTGTTTTGTGCCCGGCCCTAATGACTCCGACCACAAGATTCAAACCATCATCAATACACTTAACCGCACCGCGGGCTACGGCAACTATACATTTTTGGGCGATGGCGATGACTGGGATGATTTTGACGACGAGGATTGGGATGATGACGATGAAGAAGAAGATGATGATGACGACGATTTTGACGAAATACAGGCTGGCATAAATGAACTGTTGCTGGATGGTTATGAAAAAATAAGCGCGGTATATGACGAAGTTTTGCGAACAGACGGTGCCAGGGAAGCGCTTAAACAACCTTTTATTGGCTTAAAATATCGCCTGAGCAACGATACCAAAGAAACAGCCTATATGAAATTTGATAGTGCGGCAGAAGAAAACGAATATTTCCGCCTGCTAAACCTGGCATCGGTTGACCATGAATATGACCTGGTAATAACGGGCGTACGAAAAGCCATTGCTAAATATACCGGTTCGGCACCATGGTATATGCTATGGCATTCGGCGCTCCAAGCCGACAGGCAGCATGATGAGAGCTATAGGATAGCCGAAGTGATGTACATTGCGTTTCCCGATTATTTGCCCGCCAAAGTGAGCTATGCCAATATGCTTATTGATACCGAAGAGCCGGAAGGCGTACTTGCTGTGTTTAACGGACAGCCAGACCTGGGATATGTTTATCCCGACCGTAAGGTATTTAACCTTACCGAAGCTGCAAATTACTATGCCTGTATGTGCCGCTATTTTACTGCGATTGATAATATCGACTCGGCCGATATGTATATGGAAGCCATCATCAAAAATGACCTGACCGATCAATTCGGTATCCAGGTGGCCATACGCCAGCTTTGCAAGGCAAAAATGGAAAAGCTTGGCATCTTAACAGATAACGAAACCGCCGATGATGAATAGGCTGTGCTAAATGATTTCAGGCCCGGTTATTTGAAAGGTAAAAGCATTATATTGCCGTTACCAATTAACAACCCTAAAAATCATGATCAAACGTATTATCCTTGCCTGCACGGTGCTTGTCTTTATAACCTTAGGTTTTGCTCTTGCTCAATCAACAGCCGGCAATAAGCCGGTTTCGCCGCGGATGCGGATTATCATTGATAACGATTTTAGCGGCGACCCGGACGGCTTATTTGCCCTTACGCATTTGATGTTATCGCAATCGGTAGATGTTAGGGAAATCATAGGCTCGCATCTTAAGGTGGGCGATGGTTTTGATCCTTCAAAAACCCAGGCAGACAATGCCGCAAAAAAAGCGGCAGAACTGTTAGTTATCCTGAAAATGAACGGGCGGGTGCCTGTAGTAGCCGGCTCAAACACCGGGATGCTAAACGATACTACCCCGGTTAAAAGTGCTGCAGTTGATATGATTATTAAAGAGGCCTTGCGGACCGATACGCAATTGCCACTATATGTAGTCTGTGGTGCCGGGCTTACCGAAATTGCATCTGCGGTTTTAACCAACCCAGCTATTGCCGGCAAGCTTACCCTGATATGGATAGGCGGTCCCGAATATGCCGACCTGGCTTTGCCCCCGCCAGGCTACTCCAATCCCGAATACAATTTAAATATTGATATTGCTGCAGCCCGCGCGGTTTTTAACCATTCGCAATTGAAGTTGTGGCAGGTGCCGCGCAATGCATACCGCCAGGCTTTGCTGCCGTATTCGCAGCTGCAACTCAAAATTAAGCCCCAGGGCGAGGCCGGTAAATATCTGGGTAATGTAATCGAAGCCCTGATGGCGCGCATTCAGCAATGGCATCTGAATATTGGCGAAACGTATGTTTTAGGAGATAGCCCCCTGGTATTACTCACAGCCCTGCAATCATCGTTTGAGGCCGATCCGTCAAGCAGCGAATATGTACTTAAAAATTGCCCGAAGATAAATGCGCAGGGTGGCTACGACTATAATGCCGGCGGCCGCAACATCCGGGTATACACCCGATTGGATATTAACCTGATGTTTAATGATTTCTTTGCGAAACTGGAGTTAAATAACAAATAACCCTTCTGAATTATCAAAAAAAGATAGTTTATAAATTACAAGATAAATTTATAAACTTAAAAATGTCGTTTATTCATATGCAGATCGATAAGTTGTATAGAATAATAACCTATTTACCTTGTTTTAAGTACAGCAAACAGGCAATGAAAGCGTTATTCCCGGCGATTTAAGGTGGAAAACAGAGTTGGTATTTAAATTGTAAATGATTTAATACATCATTTGAAAAACAATTTTTATAAACAATTAAAAAAATCTATCATGAATTCATTACTGTATATTATTGCCGTTATCCTGATCATAGGATGGGCAATTGGAGCGTTTGTTTACTCTGTAGGTAGTTTAATCCACATCCTGTTGGTTATTGCTATTATAGCCCTAATACTCGGCTTTTTACGCAGGGACACAGCAATATAGTCTGCTGTTCTGAATAAAATTCAACCCCGGCCTGTTTTGCATGCCGGGGTTATTTTTTAACTCCTTAGGTACGATGCGCCGTTAATATCAATAATACTGCCGCTACTAAATTCCATCCCCTCAGATGCGAAAATGGCTGCCAGCCGGGCTACCTCTTCTGCTCTGGCCACGCGGCCAAAAGGGCTTTGGTTTTTTATTGCCTGCCCGGCCGGACTGTTCAAAATGTCGGCAGTCATATCTGTTTCTGTAAACCCTGGCGCTATAACATGTATGCTTACACCCTTTGGCGCCAATGCAATAGCCAATGATTGGCTCAGGGAGTTCAGCCCTGCCTTACTTGCACCATAAGCAGGGCAATCAGGCTCACCGCGGAATGCCCCACGGGATGAAATGTTCACTATTTTACCGCCGCCCTGCTCCGCCATCTGCCGGCCTGCAAAGTAACACAGGTTGGCAACACCCATCAGGTTAACATCAATGGTTTGTTTCCACATAGCCAGCCAGTGAGTATAATCAGCATCCATAATCTTGTGTTCCAGGAATACACCCGCATTGTTCACCAATACATCAATCCCGTTATGCTTTGCTATAAAAGCCTTCATAAAGGTTTCAACCGCGCTGGCATCCTGTATTGCCAATTGCCATGCACTGTGCCCGGTTCCCGGCAGCAAGGCAATTGTTTCTTCGGCGGCCTGCTGATTGCTTAAGTAGGTTATGGCAACCTGTGCACCCGCAGCCGCGAATAACTGCGCGCAAGCCCGCCCTATACCGCGCGAGCCGCCCGTGATTAAAACCCTTTTGTTTGTAAAATCAAATGTCATGATAGTCTTGTTGCTTGTATAACAAATAACGGAAACCTAAGTCATAAGCGCATCAAAATTTAAGTTTACGCTGTGGTTTTATGTAAAAAACATACCCGGTCTACGGTTCACATTTTCGGTACATAATTTAATCCGGCATTCATATCATCAAAAAAATCTCTACTTTTAACTATCACTCCCACATTATGAAACACTTGAGCTTTAAAACGCTACTGGGCCTTAGCCTGTTTGCCTGCACGGCAGCCTATGCGCAGCAAGAACCCATTGATACAGCGGCCTTCCGTAAAATCAGGAACGCCGAGCTTAACAGTTCCCAAATTCCGCAAATTGCGCATTACCTTACAGATGTTTCGGGCCCAAGGCTCACCAATTCGCCCGGCTACAAGCGGGCCGCCACCTGGGCTGTTGAAACTATGAAAAAATGGGGCTTAACCAATGCTAAAATGGAGCCCTGGGGCGAATTTGGCAAGCAATGGGAGGTGCAGGATTTTAGCATATCAATGCATGCTCCGTATGTGCAATCTGTACGGGCATATCCAGGCCCATGGAGCGCTAATACCAAAGGCTTACAGCAGGGGCAGGTAATACTGCTTACACCTGCAAACGCCATGGATACCGCTTACCTGGCCAGCCATGCAGCCGATTTTAAAGGCAAATTTGTACTGGTAACCGGCGGTGCCGCCAGCAGCGCCGACAGATTTGAACCATCGGCAACGCGATTGGCAGATACCGCCTTGGCCAACCTTAAAGATGCCTACATGATTGACAAACCGACGATAGCGATGTATAAAGGCTACTTTAAAATTTTTGCTAAGGTTGATGAGTTGCTTAAATCATCAGGCGCACTGGCCTATATTACTACCGGCAGCAATAACCATAACGGAACCGTGGTCGTGCAGGGTTATGGCGGTTACAAAACAACCGCGGCCGAAACCGTACCCAAAGTAACCATGTCGGCCGAAGACGGACAAAAAATAAAAAGGCTCATCCTATCCGGCCACAAAGTAGAATTGGCTTTAAATATCAGCGGCAACCTCACAACCGATGATCCCAAAGGCTACAACGTGGTTGCCGAAATTCCTGGCACCGATGCTAAACTGAAACCCCAGCTGGTAATGCTTGGCGGCCATCTTGATTCATGGCAGGCCGCCACGGGTGCCACTGATAACGCCGCCGGCTGTATTGTGATGATGGAGGCCGTGAGATTGCTGGATTCATTGGGACTTAAACCTAAACGAACCATCCGTATAGCCCTTTGGAGCGGTGAAGAACAGGGCTTGTTAGGTTCTTTTAATTATGCAAAAAAACATTTTATGGATGGTACAACATTCGCCCTAAAACCCGAACAAGCAAAAGTATCAGCCTATTTTAACCTTGATAACGGCACCGGCAAAATAAGGGGTATTTATGCCCAAAATAACCAGGCTGTAAAACCCATATTTACCGAATGGTTTAAACCCTTCGCAGACCTGGGCGCTCAAACGGTTACCATGAGTAATACTGGCTCAACAGACCACCTCAGTTTCGATTGGGCGGGCATCCCCGGTTTTCAGTTTGTGCAGGATCCTATTGATTACGAAACCCGCACCCATCACAGCAACCTGGACGATTATGACCACCTGATAATTGACGACCTTAAACAAGCCGCCATTATTGTGGCCTCGTTTGTATACCAAACCGCCACCCGCCCCGATATGCTGCCCCGCAAACCGCTGATTAAAGAAAATTTTGTGTTTGATGGGTTTTAGGGATGAATGAAAACCAGCATTTAAAAAATGCCGGCGGGTTATTTTGCTTCAACAGCAGTTTAAAAGATAACCGTTAACATCCGTGTGCATTCACCATATCCCTAAATTTCTCCAAACCGCTTATAACGCTATCACTTTACCTGCAAGCTTAAAACACCATTTACAAATTATACTGCAATATAAACTTGGTAAGTTCCACCGGGTTTTTCAGATTCAGTTTTTGCATGATGTTTTTGCGGTGTGTTTCAACAGTATAAATGCTTAAGTGCAGGTGATTGGCCATTTGCTGGTTGGTATAGTCCTGCTTAATAAATTGCAGCAATTCGGTTTCTCTTTTCGTAAGCTGAAATTGCTTTAAAAAAGGGTCGGCGTCATCAAATGTGGAGTTAACAACCGGCGGTTTGTACGGAAAGCATTGCTGCCCCTGGGCTACTTGCCGCATTACCCTCAATAGTTCCTCTTTTTCGGCATTTTTAAACAGGTAACCATCGGCGCCGGTGGCCTTTGCTTTTTCAATAAGGTGTTGTTCGTTATAGGTTGATAGCATTACCACCTTTATTTTGGGATAGTAAGACTTTATCCGTTTAAGCACCTCGAAGCCATTAATGCCCGGCATGTTAATATCAAGCAATACCAGCGTGGGCGTATGGGTATGCAGCAGCCCCAACACCTCTTTGCCATTTGCCGCTGTATTCATGATCTCAATATCCGGCTCATTTTGCAATAACATGCTAAGCCCGTTTATAAATAATGTATGATCATCTGCTATGATCACTGATAGTTTTTCAGTTGTCATTTCCATCGTACTAATTACTTGTAAACCTATGTTTTATTACCGCCGCAAAAAATACAAACAGCTTTGTATTGCACGCCTTGCCGCCACCCCATAAAATTGTATAGTTAAAAACAACTAATAAATGCACCGGAAAGCAGCACTGTTGTAGCCTTAATAAACGGTACAAGATACACAAACAACTAATACATTAAACCCCAAAGCCATGGAATATATCCTTGTAACAATAGCAATAATGCTGATATGCATCACGGCGCTTACCCGGCAAAATAAAAACACCTATTAAACCCAATACCAATGAAAACCTTTATCTCCACTCTTTTAACCATGTTTTTTTACATTGTTGCCTATGCACAGCAAAGTAACACCAAAACGGAAACCGGCAGCGGCAATACCGCGCAGTTTGTTTCGCCTATATCCTTACAGGTACTTGTTGGCAGCCAGGGCATAGGCGCCGATGTGAAATATGGTTTTTTGCCAAAATTATCCGGCCGGCTTGGCTTTGGCATCATCCCGATAAATGCAAACAGGGGCTTCCAGTTTTTCGGTTTCCCGGTACAGGGGCAGTTTTCAACCAGTTTCTCTAATGTTCATTTGCTGGCCGATTATTCGCCTTTTAATACCAATAGCTTTAGGCTGGTAGGCGGTGCCTCATATATTACAGAAGGTAAGGCAACTGCCGTTATTACACCATCTGGTGGTTATAACATCGGGAGCCAATCGCTCACCAAAGATCAGATTGGTGTGCTGCAGGCCGATGTTACGTGGAAAGGTGTTGCGCCTTACCTGGGCATCGCCCTTTTTAAAGGATTTCCGGGCCGGCTTTTAAATGTAAATCTTGATGTTGGTACATATTACCTATCCAGGCCAGGCACTTCGTTTACGGGCACAAAGCTACTATCAGATAACGATGCCAATAATATACAATTCAATAAAAATATGCAGGGATATCGTTGGATGCCTGTTGTTCAGCTCAATTTTAATTTACGAATCAGATAAAATATCATCATGAAAAACACCTTTAAACTCCACTCACAAATTAACCCGGCAAAACAGGGTAGTGCGCTTATTAATATTTTTTTAATGATTGCGTGCATGGTACTGGTACTAACCCTGAATAGCTGCCGGAAACCCAATGAAGGCATAGCACTCACCATTAACGAAACCACGCTTACCAAAGCGCCTGTGTTATTACGTTTTGCCAACGCTAATGCGAATTCCGCTAATCAGCCCGGCGATTTTGATGTTAAAATAACCGGCAGAGATGCAGCATTGGTACAAATGGACGGTGGATCGACCAGCGATTTTAAGGCCTCGCATGGCTTTTTACCTTTATCGCTTACCGCCAACGCTGCTCCCTCGCCTTCGTCGCCGGTAACATTCAATGTATCGGCCGATATCCCAGGGTATGCGCCCATAGTGCAAACCGTTACCATTACAAAAGATAGTGCAAAAATTGTTGATGTTGGCGTGGTTGAATATGCCAACCCACCCGCAGGTACATCTGTTTTGGCAACTACCACACCCTTATCCAACGGCGTATCTGCCGGGGCTACCCTTAACCTGCCGCAACGGTCGGGCATGGTTGAAACGGCACAGATTAAAATTTTACCCGGTACAGAAATGCTTGATGCAGATGGCTCGGCTATAAATGCATCGGCGTTAACATCCAATATTGTTGATTTCAGCGCCGTTTCTACAACTTCATACGGAGCCTTTCCCGGAGGTTTTAGCCCTACCAATGTGATAGATAAGGCGGGCAACCAAGTTAATGGCGGCAATGCCATCAATTTTGTGTCGGCGGGTTTATTATCCATTAAAATGTCGGCTGCCGGTACACAGGTAAGGCATTTTTCGCAGCCTATACAGGTGAGCATGAAGCTGGATCCTAACACCACAAACTTTATTACCGGCAATAATATTAAAGCCGGCGACACCGTGCCGCTATGGAGCCTTACCGAAGAAACCGGGCAATGGAAAAGCGAAGGTGATGTAACTATAACTAATGATAGCAGCGGCAACCTTATTGCCAATTTTGAAACCTCGCACCTGTGCTGCTTTAACCTTGATTGGAGCTGGGCGGTGGCCGGGCATCCATACGGCACCTGTTTTACGCCGCTAACCGTGCGCATTCACTGCGGGGCGGGCAACAGTGGTATTTATGATGTAACCATTGTTACACCCAACAACCAATACCTGGCCGGCGCCCATGGCGAATTTGTACACGATGGCGATGTAGTAGTATTTCCATATGTGCCCAGCATTGCGCAATGCAAGGTTGTTATCAGCAGCTTTAACTTATACCTTAACCCGCGGCTGCCCATACTTGCACAAACCGGCCTGTTTAACCCATGCAGCCAGGGTTCTGTCGATTTGAGTTTTGGTAGCCCGGCTACGCCTTCGCTCATCAATGTTACCCTTAATATGCAGGGCTATTGCAGCAATAAAAACATCAACCTGCTGCCTTCAGGCTGGTTTTTCCTTTACGATGTTGGTGCAGCGCGGCTCAATCAAAACGCATGGACTTACGCCTACGTAAACCGGGGCGTTATCCAATATGCTTTTGGCGCAGGTATTACAGGCAGCAATGGCAGGTATAGCATTAAATTATTTAACGGCGATCAATATTACATGTACGCTTACAATAGCTACGTATGGTACCAAACATCGGTGTTTACCATGGCGCCGCGAAACTTCACTTTACCGTCTGTAAGCGGTATAAATGGCTCGGCTATTTATGATGCAGGCAGCAATACCCTAAACATCACTGCTAAATTTAGCGTGCGCTGTCGTTAAAAGAAATTGGCCGTTAGGTTAATAAATAGGGGAGAGGCCCCGTCAATAGAAATATTGCGGGGCTTTGTTGTTTTTTAGGATGACAAGGCGATATATCAACAGGCTGGCCGATGATTGGACTTTGATGACTTGCGAACGGTTTTTTATCGCGCTCAAGGGTGGTATAAAATCACTTTTGTTTATTTATGCCCTCTGTTACAATTTGTTATGATTATTGTTGAACAAAAAATGTACCTTTAAACAGCCCATTTCGTTACAAGTATACCTAATCTTCACAGCTCATGGCCCAACCACTTAACGCCCCCTCAATACAACAGTCCACCAAGCCTGTAAGGTCGGTACTTCAATACATGCGGATGGCTTACCGGATACAAATGCTTACGATTATATTGGGTATCATATTTTATCTGCTGGCCTCTTATTTCAGGGTGAACTATATTTTTGAAAAATCGAGGTCAATAGACCTTGTTTTGTCTACAAACAAGGTACTTGCCAGGCATCTTAACAAAAAGCTCACGCCCCAATATATTGATAGCGTACGTACAGATATGACGCATGAAATGGCTCACGGCGGCTACATGGCAATACCGATAGACCGCTTTATGACAACAGATAGCGTTATCCGCATGGATAATGATAAGCAGGTGATTGAAAGTTTAAGCAAACTTTCAGATACGGCAGGCTATAATCCCAATGAATTGACCGATAGGGTGCAAAATACGGTATCAAAATCCTTTTTTAACAAGTATGGCCTCAGCCAGTTTATAACCGGCGGTAATTGGTGGTCGCCATGGGCAACGCCAATTGCGGTATTTTTAGGTGTCGACATTTTTTTGCTGTTGATAACCGGGTACCGGATAAGCCTTGAGCGCGACAAGGCCGAACGCGCCAGGGCCCAGCTAAATGCCAGCAATAACCCAAAGGATATCAGACTGAGCTGGGTATCGGCCCAAACTACCCTTGATACCTACTATCGCCGTAACCTGGAACAAAATACCTGGACTTTTATACTGAGCGTTATTGTAATGGTCATCGGTTTTATACTGATATTTTGGGGCATAGGTAAGGCTATCAGCAGCGATAGCACCGATAAAAACACATCGTTGGTATCCATTTTGTCAACATCGGCAGGCATAATTACCCAGTTAATTGGCGGCACATTTTTAGCCATATACAACTCTACTTTAAAACAGGCGCTTGATTATACCACCAACCTGCAAAAAACAAGTACAGTAGGTACATCCCTGGCCATACTAAACAGTATTGAAATAGACGACGAAGATGTAATGCTTGCCGACCCAACTATCGCCGGCAAGCTTGTCGATGCCAAAATAGGAATAGCCAAGCAACTGATTGAGCAATCGAAGTGAGGTATTAGTATTCTTAATTGTACAAAGTGGTCCGAAGTTTCATTACCTGATAGTGAGGTGATATAAATGTAATAAAAAGTCTCAAATCTTTCGAATTGAGACTTTGCCACAGTGATAGTAAATTTAAATAGCTTGCTGTTAAAAGCAGCGATAATACCTTACAATTTCGAATCGGACTTTTTTACCATCTTAGGTAAATCTTTTTGCAGCGCGTTCATCAGTTCTGTCAATGCACTTTCGCACATTGGCAATATTTTTTCAGCAGTCAAAACAGGTACACCGCCAATAAGCGCGCTCCCACCTTTTGATTTTGCGTCTTCTTTGATAGAAAACACTTTATCTCCTGCTTTATTGAACAGTGCAATATTGGCATGGGCATTAACTTTAACTACACCCATTCCGCCAAAACCAATTTTAACCAGGTCAAAATCAATATAAACTTTCATAACGCCATCGGCCTGGCTAAATATCTTAAGCAAAGCATCTTCGTTGCTATGCCCCATTAAAGGTAGTACCACTTTATAGCCTTCAATAGCTATATTATAATTGTCTTTCAAAACCCCGCCTGTTGCTTCGCCCGCCGGGGTAAATGCTTTATAGTCGGCATTAGTAATCACCTGCGTCTCTGGCAAAAGCTCAAAAGGAAATTCTTTTGAATAGGTGTTAAAAAATTGATCATGAAAATTCACCAAAAGTGGTGACATGTTAAAATTAGGATCGTCAACAAGTTTAGAAACAGCAATGGTAGCAGCTGAGCCAAAATCGGCAACGCCAATTTTCTTCACAGCATAAAAAGTAACCACAGCTACTTTTTTACTTTGCGCATAGCTAAATGTAATGCACAGCATTAAAAGCAAAGACAGAATTGATAGTTTTTTCATTTTGATTAAAAAGTTTGATTGATTGAGTTGAGCGCAGGTCAATAAGGTTCGGTTTTGGCGTCTAATATAAAGAAAACATCCAATATACACGCCAGTTGCTTTCCTGTTTTTTTTAAGGAGAAGCAAAATAATTTCCAAACCGCATATCAGATATAAAGCATTAATGAAGATTAACCCGCGCAGTTTGATATCTACAATATAGACTATTTTACCTTAAGCCTCTGTTTTAACTATAATTACCCAGCCCAGCCCTCTCTATCCAAACTCCTGAAATGAATAGCTTCGGCCAGGTGTTCCAGTTTAATGTCTTCGCTGGCGGAAAGGTCGGCAATGGTGCGGGCCACTTTCAGGATGCGGTCATAGGCGCGGGCGCTCAGGCCAAGCTTTTCCATGGCTTTTTTCAGGAGGGTTTGGCCGGCGGCATCTATTTTGCACAGGTCGCGTACCATTTGGGGGCTCATTTGGGCGTTGGCATGTAAATCGGGGCGGTTGCCAAAACGTTCTATCTGAATTTCGCGGGCTTTGATTACGCGTTCTCGGATGTTTTCACTTTTTTCGGCCAGCCTGTCTGACGATAGCTCGTTGAAATTAACCGGGGTAACCTCCACATGCAGGTCGATTCTGTCCAACAACGGGCCGGATATTTTGCTCAGGTATTTTTGCACCATTCCCGGCGGGCAAATACATTCTTTTTCGGGATGGTTGTAATAGCCGCAGGGGCAGGGGTTCATACTGGCTACCAGCATAAAGCTTGATGGGTAATCAACCGTAAACTTTGCCCTTGATATGGTTACACGACGTTCTTCAAGCGGCTGGCGCATTACTTCCAGGGCGCTGCGTTTAAATTCGGGCAATTCGTCCAGGAACAAAACTCCATTGTGGGCCAGCGAAATTTCGCCGGGGGCGGGATTGCTGCCGCCGCCTACGAGTGCTACGTCGCTGATGGTATGGTGCGGGCTCCTGAAAGGTCTGATAGTTACCAATGCATCGGCAGCGGCAAGCTTACCTGCAACAGAATGGATTTTGGTGGTCTCTAACGCTTCGTATAAGCTTAGTGGTGGTAAAATAGATGGCAGCCTGCGGGCCAGCATGGTTTTGCCGGCTCCCGGCGGGCCTATCAGGATAACGTTATGACCGCCCGCGGCTGCAATTTCCAGGGCGCGTTTGATGTTTTCCTGGCCGCGTACTTCGCTAAAGTCGCTGTCGTAGTTGCACAGGCTGTCGTAAAACTCTTCGCGGGTGTTTACTATTACAGGTTCGAGCTTGATATCGCCATTAAAAAAGCCTACCACTTCTTTAATGCTTTCAACACCATAAACCTCCAGGTCATTTACAATGGCGGCCTCGCGGGCGTTTTGTTTAGGGAGGATGAATCCTTTAAACCCGTCTTTACGGGCCTGTATAGCAATGGGCAACGCACCTTTGATGGGTTGCAGGCTGCCATCAAGCGATAGCTCGCCCATGATGATGTACTTATCCAGTTCTTCGGCATCCAACTGGCCCGAGGCAGCCAACACGGCGGTAGCAATGGTAAGGTCATATGACGAGCCTTCTTTTTTGATATCGGCCGGGGCCATATTTACCACCACCTGCTGGCGCGGCATCCTGAAATTGCAATTTTTTAGTGCCGAATCAATACGGAAATAGCTTTCCTTAATAGCCACATCGGGCAGGCCCACAATAAAATATTTGGTCCCTGCCGCTATATTTACCTCAACTGTAATGGTGATAGCCTGTATCCCATAAACCGCACTGCCAAAAGTTTTAACTAACACGATGATAAAGTTTGTTCAAAGCGTAAGATAAAAATTTTTAAGTATCGCAACATAAAAGGAATATAAAAATGTGCCCTAAAACAAAAACGGCGCCTTATGGGCGCCGCTGTCAAATGTTATAACCGTTGTTTATACGTATCAAAATCGCTTGCAAAATCTTTCAGGATGTTGTACCACGAATGTGCCCAATAGTTACGGAAGCCGAAACCACGGCTGTTCCCGGTTTTGTAAACGGTAAATAAAACCGTTTTATCGTTCATGTTTACAAAGGTTACCCAGGCACCGGCCTCATGTGTTGCTTTACTCATACCTTCAACAAACATCATCATGCCCAGGCCTTTCTGGCCCTGGAAATCATAATTCTTTACCAAATCAACAATGTCTTTTTCTTTAAGGGTACTAAAGTCGCTTGGCTTCTCGGTAAAAAAGTTTTTGGTGATGGCGTTATTTACAGCTTCGGTAACCTTGAATGCAAAGTGTACACTATCTCGGTGCGAAGCACGGGGCACGTTGTATGTTTTTGGCTCGGTTATAAACAGGTTTGCCCATGCCGGGATAAATTTACCTACAAACTCGGAGTTCAATAGTTCGCCCGACGCCTTGTATGCCGCTTCAGAACCAATAAACCTTGCCTGGGAAAAATCCATTCCCAGCCAGGTAACCGGTACTTTAGGGTTAAACACGTCGGCTTTGGTTTGTGCCTGGGCAACGTTTAGTATGGCGCAGGTAAGTAAGGAAATAAAACAGCTGAATTTTGTGATTTTTTTCATGGCTACGGTATACTTTATATTACCCGCCGGTATTGCCGGCAGATAATACAAAATAACACACAATTCATGTAATTAGCATAGCCCTAAAATAACCGGATAGTTAAATTTTGTTATTGTGTACCCAACACGGTCAAAATCAGGCTGATATTTTTTGAAAGATCAAAGGGTATTTACAAACAGGAAAAAGACACAGGAAATCACAGCATAGGCCATCAACATAATTGACCATACTTTTTGATTGTTTTTGCTCAGTTTTTCAAATGCAATATTCCATTTTTTAAACCGGCCGTTGTTTAGTAATATAAAGTAATTAAGCAGCAGTGCGCCCGAGGCGGCCAAAAGCATTACAGTTGCAGTTACCTGGTTAATATTAAACCATTTTTGGTGTAAGCAAAGCTGGGTAAACATCAGCAGGTTGGTTAGCAAAAGGATTAACAGGAAACTTACGCCAAAAAGCGAGTTAAATTTGGGTAGGCCACCTTGTCCGAAATTTCTGGCGTTCCATCTGTAAGCGGTTACATACATGGATTTAATTGCTGCTGTGTTCATGATGTTAATGGTTTAAAGGTTAATAGTTGGTAGTTAAACGAGCCGATGGAATGGATTGTTTGGTTGATAACGCAAACTGCAAAATTATATTATGTAAAAATTTCAAATTTTTGAAGATTGCCATATAAAAGTTTGCGCGAGCGACTAAACGTCAATAAACCGGGATAGCGTTACCTTTCGGGTAAACAAAAACGGCCACCAAAAGGCAGCCGTTTTATATTATTAAACTTGCAGATTTTTATTTTGCCGATGCCATTTGAAGCAGGGCAGCGTCATGATGATATTTTACTTCGGCTTTGTTATCAAATAACATAGCCGCGCCGTTTTGGGCGGTGTA
The DNA here is from genome assembly GCF_028736215.1 of Mucilaginibacter sp. KACC 22773. Classification (NCBI taxonomy): domain Bacteria; kingdom Pseudomonadati; phylum Bacteroidota; class Sphingobacteriia; order Sphingobacteriales; family Sphingobacteriaceae; genus Mucilaginibacter; species Mucilaginibacter oryzagri. Next base: position 6,878,288 of record NZ_CP117883.1, on the reverse strand, counting down.
AGCAGGCCAGTTGGGTAAGCCTTTGGCATTTGGGTTACCGGTACGGGCAAAATTTATCCAGGCCTGGCTCATTTTATTGGCTAAGGCGTAGGCATCCTTACCACCGCCGGTCATTTCTTCGCAGCGTTTAATGTTATCAAACTCAAAACAGATATCGATACAATGGATGGATTTAAACATGCCATCGGCCACTGGTGATTGCCAGGTAAACATATACATATAAACCGGCGCCGCGCCGGTTACTGCCGATTTTGCGTTGGCCTGGCGGATAACACCCGGCCTGAAAGTTGCTAAATCGATATCCAGGTAATCGGATGGTTTTACAGTGCCCGGGTAGGCTTTTAAAACCTCGGCCATATAAGCTTCTGTTTTATCAGCATATTTTTTTTGAAGATATCCTTTAACATCGTCCATACTAAAGTTACGGATAGCCGGGTTTATCAGCGAGGCCATAAATTCGGTTTTAGTTGAGCCAACCAGTAAGGGAATGTTTTTTGATAGTTCGGCAGCGGCCGGGTCATTTAACTGGTAGGGTAAAAACACGCCATCGTTAACCGGCTCCCAGCCCAGGCCAAAACCGGCAACGGATTTACCTTCGGTTTTTAATTGCTGGGCAACTTTAGGTAACGCTTTTTTTGCGGCGGCGCTCAGGCGTTCGTATGATATGGTTTGTAACGAATCAGCCTGGTTTGGCTGCAGGTTCAATACTTCCAGCATAGCCGCGCCAATTCTTTTTGATACATCGTTATCCATAAATTTTGACTGGTAACTGCCGCTTTGTACAATAGCTTTATGGAACAAGCCTTTTGCTGATGGCGCCGCCATTAAGGTAGTAACCTTGCCGCCACCACCCGACTGGCCAAAAATAGTTACGTTATCCGGATCGCCGCCAAAGCTGGCTATATTTTGTTTTACCCATTGCAGGGCAGCAACAATATCCATCATACCCACGTTGGCCGATGATTTATATTTATCGCCATAGGCCGACAGGTTTAAAAAGCCCAGCAGGTTTAAACGATGGTTAATGGATACCACCACAACATCGCCTTTTTTGCTCAGGTTTTCGCCATCATAGGATGGCAGTTCAATGGCCGAGCCGGCAGCAAAACCGCCGCCATGCAGCCAAACCATTACGGGGCGTTTCTTTTGATCGTTAATGCCTGGAGTCCAAACGTTGAGTTTCAGACAATCCTCATTCATATAGCCCCAGTTGTGCTGAAAGCCAAACTCAATAGGGTCGTTAACAGTAGTGGTTGGGTCGATAGGACAAACAGCGCCGTATACCAGCGATGCGCGGACACCCTGCCATGGAGCGGGCTTTTCGGGTGCCATAAAACGTTTGGCAGTTGCGTAAGGTATGCCTTTGTAATTAAAGGTACCGTTGTGGACGTACCCGCGTACCTGCCCTGCATCGGTGCTGGTTACGGCTACACTTTCGCCGGCAATAATGGCATCGCTGCTTTGGCTGTAGCCAAATAATGGCAGCAGGCAAATGGCCAGCAAAGCCCAAAATGTTGAGTTTTTATTCATGGTTATCTGGTTTAATATAATTGGTTTATGGATTATCCGGGGGCTGAATAACGTATACCATTACCATGATTTATTGGGCAATAAACCAATAATTATCATTGTGTAGGTATTACACAATGATAATTATAAAAATTTATAAATCAATAGGCTGTTGATTTATTTAGCAAATAGTAACAAGCTTATTACTTCTGTGCAGTAATGCCTTCCAGGCTAAAGGATGCCAGTAAATTTACGTTAGGATCAACCATTATTTTAGCGTCACCAGTAGTCACCGGCACTTTAAGCCCGGTTTCTTTATTTTTAATATTCATGGTGTAGGGCTTGCCGTTAACCGTAAGCTCCAACGGGAACTCGTAAAGCGATGCCTGTTTTTGTGTTACCGATATTTCGACAACAGAACTATTTGCGCGTTGCATCCATGTTATCTTTAAATCGGGGTGACCGGCTGTTCGTAACCATTGTTTAAAAAATAGTTTTAGGTTTTGGCCGCTGGCTTTTTCGATCACTGCGCATAGGTCGGCAGTGTTCGCGTTGCGGCCATTATACATGGTGTAATAATTACTTACGCCTTTCCAAAATATAACATCCCCCAGCTTGCGTCTAAGCATATGCAGTACCCAGCCGCCTTTTTGGTAACTGTTGGCGTTTAGCAATTGCATGTACTTGTTTTTTACAGCGGTATCAACCACCGGGCTAAGCCTTTTCTTTTCAAAATCAATAACGGTTTGCCTATCCTCAATTAGCCGCTTTTTTAAGGTATCGGCCCCATATTTATTTTCCAGGTATAGGTTGGTCATGTAGGTGGCAAAACCTTCACTTAGCCACAGGTGGGCAAAGTTTTTTTCGCTTGCGCCATCACCAAACCATTGGTGGGCTATTTCGTGCGCCATTAACTCCTCGATGCCTTTGCTGGTAACCGACTCTTCAAAGTAAAATATCGCGCTTGCATTTTCCATCCCGCCAAATATCGTTTTCGATTGTACGTTGGCCAGTTTCTCGTAACTGTAAGGGCCAACTTTTTTGATGAAAAATGGCAGTATATCTTTGGCAATAGCATAGTTTTTAAAACCGGCCTCCTTGTTTTCGGGAAACACATAGGAATAAACCGGGATACCGCTTACATCGCCGGGATGGTCAATGGCAAATTCGGCAACGCCAATAACCATTACTTTGGTAGGTAGCACCACGTTTTCCTGCCAATGGGTAAGTTTTAAGTGATTATCCAGGGCTTTCTCTTCCAGTTGTAAACCGTTGGCCACCACTTGGTAATGATCGGGCGCGGTTACTTCAAAGTCAACGGTAGCTTTATCTGCCGGGTCGTCAACGCAGGGGAGCCAATTATGGGCCCTATTTGGCCAGTTATCGCCAAAAAAAGTACGGTGGCCAAAGTTGTTGGTTGATATGATCAATCCATCGGCAGGTACACCTTCGTAGCTAATTACAAAGTTATGCCTGCTGGGGGCTTTTACCAGTGTGTATATTTTAACAGCATCGCTATCCTGTTCAAATTTAAGAGGTTTACCATTTTCGGTCACCGCAGATACGGTCATCCCTTTGCCTCCTGCATTCTTTTTTGTCAGGTTCAGGCTAAAGGAGGCAGCATCCTTTATAAATTTTATGGCTATGGTGGCCTCGCCTTTTATATTGTTATTGTCGTCATTAAGCTGTAACGCAAAATTGTAGTGCTGCACATCAATTGCCGAGCCGGGAACCTGGGCATGGGCAGATAACGCGAAAAAGGCAAAAGCAGCAGGAAATAGTTTTTTATAGTAGAGGATTGAACGCATACAAAACGGTTTAAATGCGAAGTTTATAAAAAACCATAGCATTTAAACCATGTGTTAATATTTTTACGCGAGAAAAAACGCAATTATATTAAAAAGTTACGCTGGCCCCCGCCGAAAATAAAAAGTAAAGCCCATTTTTTGATGTATTACTCACATAATCAACCTGGTTAAATGGTTTTATGAGGTATGGTGTAAAAACTATCTGCACTTTGTTTATAACATAGGTAACCGGTATCGACCCGCTAAAGGCAAGCAACTGATATTTCCTTACTTCCTTTTGATTTTCCTGGGTTACGGTTTGGGTGATGATAGTTTGTTTAGGCTGATTTGGGAACAATATGTTAATAGGCGTTTGTTTCTGCGGGGTCTCTACCGATCGGGTTACCTGCGACTCGGTGTAGTAGGTTTGGTAAAACGATTGTGTACCGGCATATAGCGATGCGGTTGGCGTAAGCTTAAGGCCATTTAATTTCGTGGCACCGGTTTTAACTGCAAATATCTCCTTAGATAGTTCGGCAGTATTGATGATATCGTTTTTGTTGTTTTTGTCAAAGCGGTAACTACCGCCAATGCTCAGTTTTACAATATTATCGGGGTTGGCGTACAATGAACCATCAATGGTGGCATTAAAAGACGAGAGGATGATAGGGCTGCTGCCGGTGATAAAAAACTTGGTGGCCGATATGGTGCCGCCGTAATACTTTTTACTATCAAACCCAAAAACATATCCGGGAGTTATACTTAATCCTTCGGCGCCCGATTTTGATCCGTTAAGATCAAAGTAACCGATGGCACTCAGGAAAAATCCATGTTTGCTTACCAGTGTAAGCGTTGGCAGTAATAATGGCACGCTGCTATCGTCGCGACGTCCGGCGTACGTTAAGTTGGAAATATATTGAAGTCCGGCATTTACAAACAACTCCTTTAACTGCGGCTTTTTTGATGCCGTATCGGTAACGGTTCGCTGTGCAAATGAGACTGTACCGCTGCCCATAATAATAAGCAGCACGATAAGTTTATATTTTTTCATAAAGGATTTGATGTGCTTAGCGTATGTTTTAAATCAACAAAAGGGCCGTTAACGGCCCTTTTGCTAATGATATTATTATAATTTGATGTTATTGTTTAGCAGCGCTTACTTTAGTTGAGCTGCTGCCCGAAGCGCTAACAGTAGCGCTTTTTTTACCTGCTTTTACCGTGGTTGCAGATGAGCCACTGTGTGATAAGCTTGCTTTGGTACTTTTTGTAGTTGTAGCTGCACTACCAGAACTGCTTACGCTTCCTTTGCTGCTAATACTTACGTTTTTCCTGGCAGCTATTGCTTTTTTGCTTGCTGCAGAAGCAGCATTAACCGAGGCATTTTTAGCTGCTGCGGCTTTAGCTGCAACGTTATTTGCTTTAGCGCTAACATCTGCTGAGGCATTGCTTGCGGCATCTTTTGATGCTGTAACTGCGCTACCTGCGGCTGTTGCGGCTTTATCTGCCGATGCTGAACCACTTACACTACCCGAACCTGCAAGGCTTGCGGCAGCGTCGGTTTTGTTAACTGCTGCATCGGCATTTGTTACGGCGGCAGCGTTAGCTGTTCCGCTTACGTTGGCAGCCTGGTTTGCAGTTGACTGCGATTGTGCGGCGGCCGCGTTAGTTGCTGCCTGAGTTTGGGCTGCGGTACGGGCGGCAGCGCTTTGGGCCTGTGCGGCGGCCTGGTTGCTGATATTGGTAGTTGTAGCTGCGGCTTTTTGAGCCACAGTAGCAGCATTCACAGATGGTAATGCAGTTTGGGTAACAATTTTTGTTGCCGTTGCTGCACCTACGTTAACCTGTGCAATACCGGATTTTGCTGCGAATAAAGCTGCTGTAAATAATACTGATTTAACTAAAGTTTTCATTTTATCTATCTATTAAGTTTATGTTGCATGCCGGGTTATTAAACCGGTATCATGACATTACATAGACAAATGATATGCCATTGGAAAAATAAAGCCAGAATAATAGGAAAATTGAACTGTTTTTGTATAGAATAGCAGACAAAAGACAGCAAAAGCTTGCCGAAAAATAAAAAAAAGCAGACAGTTTGCCGGGCATTAAAAGCAATGCCCTAAAGCAAAAAAAGCCCCGGTAAATATCCGGGGCCTAAGTGTATTTTTTAAATATGCGCTATAAAAAGCCGGCAAACTTACATTTTGGGCATCCGGCGCATCATGCCGGCCATGGCGGCGGGGTTGCTCATTTGCTTCATTACCTTTTTCATATCGTCAAACTGTTTCATTAGCCGGTTTACTTCGGTTAAATCAGTTCCGGAACCTTTGGCTATCCGGTTACGGCGGCTTTGGTTAATAGTTTCGGGGTTCGATTTTTCGAATGGTGTCATGGATTGGATGATGGCCTCGATAGCTTTAAAAGCATTATCATCAACTTCAACATCCTTCATCATTTTGCCTACGCCCGGAATCATGCCCATCAGATCCTTCATGTTACCCATTTTTTTGATCTGCTGTATCTGGCTGTAAAAATCGTTAAAATCAAATTTGTTTTTGCGGATCTTCTTTTGCAGCTCGGCAGCTTCCTTCTCGTCAAACTGCTGCTGGGCGCGCTCAACCAGAGAGACAACGTCACCCATGCCCAGGATACGGGATGCCATACGATCGGGGTGGAAAACATCAAGCGCTTCCATTTTTTCGCCGGTACCTATAAACTTAATCGGCTTATTTACAACCGATTTAATAGATAAGGCTGCACCACCGCGGGTATCACCATCAAGCTTGGTTAATACTACCCCGGTAAAATCAAGCCTGTCGTTAAACACTTTAGCGGTGTTTACGGCATCCTGGCCGGTCATAGAGTCAACCACAAATAATATCTCATGTGGTTTTACTGCGCTTTTTACCTGCTCAATTTCCACCATCATGGCTTCGTCAATAGCCAGGCGGCCGGCGGTATCAATAATCACTATATTATGGCCATTTTGTTTGGCCAAAGCAATACCCTCCAGCGCAATGGCAACAGGATCTTTCGATTCGCGGTTTGAATATACCGGTACGCCTATTTGCTGGCCTAATACTTCCAGCTGATCAATAGCCGCTGGGCGGTAAATATCATCGGCAACCAGTAAGGGCTTTTTGTTTTTTTGCGTTTTAAGATAATTGGCCAGCTTGCCTGTAAAAGTTGTTTTACCCGCACCGTTTAAACCTGCAATCAGGATAATGGTTGGCGAGGCCTTTATTTCCAGCTCGGCTGTGGTACCGCCCATAAGCGCGGTAAGCTCATCGTTCATGAGCTTGGTAAGCAACTGGCCTGGCGATATGGCTGTTAATACATTATTACCCAGTGCTTTTTGCCTTACATCGTCAGTGAATGCTTTGGCTGTTTTATAGTTTACGTCGGCGTCAAGAAGGGCCTTGCGGATTTCCTTCATGGTTTCGGCCACGTTTATCTCAGTAATAGTTCCTTGCCCCTTCAGTACCTTAAAGGCCCTGTCGAGTTTATCCGAAAGATTTTCAAACATTGTAATATCCCAGTTTTGAGGTTACAAAGGTATGATTTTGAAAGTTAATTTTAAGACAGATGTATATGCCGTTTTTGGTGCGGCAAAATCGGCCCAAAAACAAAGTCCGGTTTTTTTTTAAATGTTTTGCTACCGGTTTTTTCAAGAGGCCCTTTAACGCTGTTTTTGCAATATTTAATGCAAAAAAACGCGAAAAATCACAAAAATTGCATGATTTGATTCAAATAAGCTGTAAGAAACTTCAAAAAAACACAACTTTTATACAATTGCTTTTTAATGGCATGCTGCCGGAGGAGCGTACGGTTTTTTGAGAAAAAAACGGAAATAAAGTCAAAAAAAGCAAAACAAACCTGCAGCTACCAAATTTTCACCACTCACCACTCACCACTCACCACTCACCACTCACCACTCACCACTCACCACTCACCACTCACCACTCACCAATTAAGGGAACCTATACAACATTCCCAGCGCCAGGCCTTCTGTAGCCTGGGCATCTTTTGAGGTATGCTGATCATATAACAGCGTACCATTAATGGTAACGTTGATTAAACGGTTTACCCGGGCCGATAACACGGCATCAACACGGTGGGTAACATATTTAAGCGACTGGCCATATGGGATAAACAATGCATACCGTGTGTTCAGGTGGATATTTTTCATAATATCCTTATCAAATAGGGCTACCATTTGAAATGCTAAATCGTTTTTTACGGTTTTGTTGGTATCTACGCCGTAGTTATCTGTTTGAAAGCGTCGTACGCTTTTATCTAAAACAAAAGTTTGCCTTGCGGTACCCGTACCTAAACGCAAATCAAAATAAGGGGCTGGCTTATACTCCAAACCCAAAGATTCGGTTAAATACCCCGGCGCCATAAAATTCGAGATCTGCTGAGCATCAAAACGGCCGTTGCCCTGGTCTACATAGTTAAATCCTTTGTCAAACTGCGACTCAAACGTTAGCGCCCCGAAAAGATACCAATGTTTTGATAATTGCGAGGCTACCTTATTATCAAAGTAAATCCTGTCGTTGGTTTTACGTTTGCCCTGGCCTTTATTTTTGGCTACGCCATAAGTAAGGTTAAGCTCGGATACATAGCTGAAAGGCGCGTTGTTATACTCGGTGTGGTATACAAAGTTTGTGCCCAGGGCCACCGAATTTACACCTCCGGCGCTATAGTTGCTGGTAAAAGCCGACTGACTGAAGTTGAGCCCGAACGCTACCGCTTTTTTCCAATGGATAACCTTATAGTCAAGCATGGTAACCGGGATTTGCTCGCGCTGGATCTGGATGGGCCTCACCCGTGTAGGAATTGAGTTTGGGCGCGGGCTCACACGCAACCTGTTAACCACGGCGGTATCAATTTTAACGGTGTCCTTTTTCAGCGAATCGGTTTGCTGGGCAATTGCCGATGTGCTGCAGGCTATCGATGCTAATAAAAGCAGGGCAAGTCTGATTTTTAACATAAAAGCAAAATAAAGCAAAAAAGTTTAAAGAAGTATCAAGTAGTTAGTATCAAGTAGCAAGATTTTGACCCGTGATTTTTTTTGCAGCGGTCTTACCACTTGATACTAACGACTTGATACTGCTATTGCTATTGCAACAATTTTGATACTTACTACTTGCTACTTGATACTAAATCAACGGTTAACTTTTTCAGGCAAATTCCTACATTTGCCAAAACTAAAAGTTGATGACTGAAAAAATTTTAGTGATTGGTGCCAATGGTCAAATTGGTACCGAATTGGTTATGGCATTACGCGGCATTCACGGTGCCGAAAATGTAATCGCCTCCGATATTAACGATCCTACCTACGCCATCCGCAACAACGGCCCCTTCGAAATTGTAAATGTGCTTGATAAGCATAACCTGCACCACATATTTGATAAACATCGCCCAACCCAGGTTTACCTGCTGGCTGCTATCCTATCTGCCGTAGGCGAAAAAAAGCCAAAAATGGCCTGGGATTTAAACATGACCGGCCTTATCCATGTGCTTGATTTTGCTGTAGAGTTTAAAACGGCCAAGGTTTTCTGGCCAAGCTCTATCGCCGTTTTCGGCCCGCACTCGCCGCAGTATAATACGCCGCAGTATTGCGTAATGGACCCCAACACGGTATATGGCTTTAGCAAACTGGCTGGCGAGCGCTGGTGCGAGTATTATTTTGAAAAATATGGTGTTGATGTGCGCAGCATCCGCTATCCCGGCCTTATCGGCTGGAAAGCCTCGCCCGGCGGCGGCACCACCGACTACGCGGTGCACATATTTCACGAGGCGTTAAAGAATGGTAAGTACCAAAGCTTCCTTTCGGCAGATACCGCCCTGCCGATGATGTATATGGAAGATGCCATCAGGGCTACCATTAGTTTGATGGATGCACCGGCAGAGCAAATTAAAATCCGCTCGTCATACAACCTGGCCGGCATCAGCTTTACACCAACGCAACTGGCCGAAGAAATTAAAAAACATATCCCGGCCTTCCAGATTAGCTATACAGATACCGACCCGCGCCAGGCCATTGCCGATAGCTGGCCCAAATCAATTGACGACAGCAGCGCGCAGCAAGACTGGGGCTGGAAACTGGAATATGACCTGCCCAAAATGACCGCCGATATGCTGGAGAATTTGAAACGGGTACTTTAGGAAGGTGAAAGGTAAAAGGTTAAAGGTTTTCCTTTCTTGTACTTCAGGTATCCCTGATGCCTTTAAATTAAGGTTGATTTAAATATCGAACAACGAATGTCCAATATCGAATAAAAAAAATAGATTTGGACATTCGATATTCGTCATCCAATATTTATTTGCTTGTTTTCTTGCGGTCCACTCAACGATCGTCAATGCTTTTAAGTAATTACCCCCCCCCAGCGGGCCAAAGCAATCAGATATTCGCTGGCTTTACTTTTTTTGACTACCTGTTCGGGCAATCTAACCAAGTGCAGGCCTGTCGCAAATTTGGTTGCAAATTGTCGTTTCCTGCCCTGCTCAATATCTTTTTTTACCTGCATTTTTGTTAAACAAATAACAACAAACGGTGGAGCAGCTACCACTTGCAAAAACGGGCGATCCGAAAAGCCAAACGAGTAGGAATATAAAAAAACGATTTTATGTCAGACAACAAAGTTTCATTGCACAGAGTTATTAAGGCTTCGCCTGAAAAGGTATATCGTGCCTTTACCGAGGCTACGGCGATTGCTTCATGGCTGCCGCCTTACGGTTTTCTTTGTACCGTACACGAAATGGACGTTCGGGTAGGTGGTACTTTTAAAATGTCATTTCATAATTTTACAACAGGTAACGGCCATTCATTTGGTGGCGAATATTTGGATGTGAAACCCAATGAGTTCCTGAAATATACCGACAAATTTGATGACCCCAACATGCCGGGCGTAATGACCACCTCTGTTTGGCTTCAAAAAACAATGGTAGGTACCGAGCTAAAAGTACTGCAGGAAGGAATACCTCCAATGATACCCGCCGAAATGTGTTACCTGGGCTGGCAGGAATCGCTGGAGAAACTCATTAAACTGGTAGAACCTAATATACCGGATGCCTGATTAAGGCAAGTTCGCATCTCTTTTGGTGAATATCAGCTATGGTAAAATGTAATTGCCAGAAAAAGCATTCATTGCCCGATAATCACTTTTGTGGATTGGCGTTTGGATATCCATGCCATTGCTGAAGTTATCTCAATAGGTGCTTGGAAGAAAAAAAGCGCAGGGTGTGTGCGATTCCTTCCCTGGGGAAGGAGGAGGTAGGGGTTAAATCAGGCGTTCAAGTCGCTTTGCAACTCGGCGCTCGTATAAACCCCTCCCTGCCTTTGCGCTCAAACTTAGCCGCACCTCCTGTTGGGAGGAAACTAAAAAGCCGTCCTGGCACCTATGGAATTATCCAACGCCGACACGGGCTTTATTGGCTGTGTCTCCGTATTCAAAAACACCCGCTACAATTAATGCGCCCTGCCTTGTTCGCTTTCGGCGCCGCCGGTATCACGTTTTTGGGGTGTGTTGGTTAATTTACCAAAACTATAGGTAAACGCCAGTGTGGCTACCCGGGTATCTAAAAAGTTATGGAAGGTGGCATTGGCGCCCACAATATTGGTAATGGTGCCGCTTGGCCTGAAGGTGTGGAAAATATCGCGCGCATTTAACTTAATGGAGCCCTTATTGTTCAATATTTTTTTCTGAATGGCGGCGTTAAGCATACCTTTGGGTAGTGTAACAAACTGTCCGTAAGTGCCCCCGCTATCATAAAAGCCGCTTAATTCGGCGCTCCAGGTTTTGGATAAAGTGAACTGGTTGTTGCCGTTGCCCGAAAATGTGTATTGCGACTGATTAAGGTACCCGGTGTAAAACGCCCCCTGGTAAGTGTTTTTATAAACCTCGGCATATAGGTTAACCGACCACCATTTGGCCGGTTGAAAGTTGGTATTGGCAGACAGGTTGATTGTTTTCCGTCGCCCTATATTGCCCTGGGTGCTGATGAACACGTTGTTGCTGTTGTGAATGGTTTCGCCCTGAACATCGGTAGTATAATTATAGGTAAGCGCAACGGTAAACAAACTCCGGTAGCTATACGCCAGTTTATAATTATCAGTAAACTGCGATTTAAGGAAAGGGTTGCCCGAAAAGTAAGTAAATTTATCTACAAAAAAGGTAAAAGGATTTAAGCTTCCGTAGCTGGGCCTTCCAATGCGCCGGCCATACGACATGGCAAGCACATTATGGCCGGCGGTATCCAGGTTGTATGAAAAATAAGCCGTCGGGAACAGGTTGGTATAGTGCTTAACAAATGATGAGTCGGCTTTTTGGGCATTCCCCAGCTGATGGCCGGAACCATTGGTGTTCTCGGCCCGTAAACCGGTTTGTAATGAAAACCGGCCGAGGGTTTTGTTAAAATTAACGTATGCAGCATTGATGTTTTCTTTATATAAAAACCGGTTGGTGTTGTTGTAATCAATGGTGCTTACATTATCAATCACATTAAAATAATTGGCCGCATTATCTGTACTCACATAGCTGCTTTTAACCCCGGTCTCCAGCTTTGCCTTGCCCTTAAGCGGACGGGTGTAATCGGCCTTTGCAGAATAGATATTAATGGTGGATGGCAAATTATCAGTCAGCGTTTGCGAATTTGTTAAAGTACCATCGGGTAAAAAAGTGTTGTTTACAAACATCTGGTTACTGCCGGCTGCATTGTGAATATAATCCAGGTCGAATGTAAGGGTCCTGCCTGTACTATCGTACTTATGGGTATAATTCAGGTTTATACCCTTGCTGTCAAACTTATTGGTGGATGTATTCAGGGTATTTATGGTTGAATCCAGGCCGCCGCTTTTACCATATAATAAGCTGTATACCGGGCTGCTGTCATGATCGCGTGATATTTCGCCGGTAAATACCACACCCCAGGTAGTTTTTGACGATGAGTAGTAATCCATCCCGGCTTTAATATTGGTGTTATTACCGGATGGCCTGAAATAGGATATATCCTTTAAGGACGAGGTTCTATCTCCATTGGCATCAAAATAATCGCGGTCAATTTCCAGCCGCCTGAAGGTTTTTTGCTTGTTATAGGCAAGGTTGGCAAAAATATTAATTTTATCAACGCGGTAATTCATGTTGATGCTTTCGTCTGTACGCCCATAAAAACCGAGTGCATAATTGGCCGAAACCACCGCATTAAACCCCCTGGTGGTGTTCTTTTTAGTTTTTATATTAATTACGCCTGCATTTCCTGCGGCATCATATTTGGCCGGCGGGTTATCCATCAGCTCTATCTGATCTAATGACGATGACGGTAACGAGCGCAGGTAAGTTGCCAGGTTTGCGGCCGAAAGATAGGTTGGTTTATCATCAATCATCACCATTACACCGCTTTTTCCCTTAAAGGTGATATTGCCATCGGCATCTACCTGTACACCGGGTGTTTTAGCCAACACTTCCAAAGCGTTGGCGCCGGTGTTTGATATCAGCGCCCCAACATTAACTACCGTGCGGTCAATTTTTTGTTGTACATATGATTTTTGGGCAGTTATGGCCACCTCATTTAACTTTTTGCCTGCGAGCGATAAAATAAACGGGGGTAAATTAACCGGTTTTTGCCGGCTTACAATCACCGGGTCGCTTAGGTAAGTTTTATAGCCAATATAAGTAGCCTTAATAAGGTATGTATTATCCTTTATGTTTTTAAATGCGAAGCCACCATCCGGGTTAACAAGCTGGGTACTTACCACGCTTGAATCTTTTGCGGCAAGTAAAATAACGGTTGCGCCATCAAGTGGTTTCTTAGTATCATCTAAAACCGCCCCTGAAATTTTACCGGTGTTGGTTTGCGCCTGGGTAAAGTTAAAAAGTAACAGCATGAATAAGGGCAACAGAAATACGTGTATCAGTTTCATCATGATTATAAGACATGTGCTGCGCCATTATCGTTACATGATTTTATACTTTATTTAGATGGGTGGCGAGTATCTCCGCTGCCCCGATACCAGGTAAAAGGTTAAAGGATAAAGGTTTTAATCGTATTTTTGCATACGTATTAAAACAGTATTATATTCGCTGCCCGTCCATGGTCTATAGGCTATGGACCATCGACAAAACAAAAGTTATGGGAAGAGCATTTGAATTCCGCAAAGAAAGAAAGTTTAAGCGCTGGGCCAAAATGGCGGTGCAGTTTACCCGTTTAGGGAAAGAAATTGTAATGGCCGTAAAAGCAGGCGGTGGCGATGTAAACACCAACTCGCGCTTACGTACCGCGGTACAAAACGCCAAGGCCGTAAATATGCCTAAAGACCGCGTGGAAGCCGCCATAAAACGTGCCAGCAGCCGCGACGAAAAAGATTACGAAGAGCTTGTATATGAAGGCTATGCGCCTTATGGCGTTGCCGTTTTGGTTGAAACGGCTACCGATAATACCAACCGCACCGTTGCCAACGTGCGCAGTTATTTCACCAAATATGGCGGCTCGCTGGGAAAAACCGGCTCGTTAGATTTTATTTTTACCCGCAAATCGGTATTCACTTTTGAGCCTGGCGACCGCGACCTGGAAGAATTAGAGTTTGAACTGATTGATGCCGGCCTGGAAGACCTGTTTGTTGAAGCAGATGAAGAAGGAAAAGATATCGGCGTAATCCATACCGCGTTTGAAGATTTTGGAAAAATGCAAAAAGCGCTGGAAGAAGCCGGAGTTGAAGTAAAATCGGCCAAACTGGAGCGTGTACCGCAATCATTCCATGAAGTAACCGAAGAACAGGTGGTTGATATCATGAAACTGATTGACCGTTTGGAAGAGGACGACGACGTACAGGCGGTGTACCATAACATGGCGGAGTAAACTTTGATTTGAAAATTTGAGGATTTGAAAATTTGAAGATGGTTTGATAGGGTAGTAATTTGAAGACGGCCTGATAAAGGCGGAAATTATTTTTAAGCGCTGATACTTTTTTATTTTCAAATCCTCAAATCAATAGTGCTTTTTTCATTTTCAAATTGACACATCTTCAAATTCTCAAATTAAAAGAAACATGCCACTATTCAGCTCACGTAAGGAAGAAAAGAAAGTAAAGGTAAGCTTTGCTAACGGCCTGCTTTTTGTAGAAAAGCCCGATGGTAAGCAGCAAGCTTTCCCGCTGGAGTGGTTCCCCAAACTGATGAACGCTACCGACGAGGAACGTGACGACTGGAAACAAACAGATAAAGGCATCCACTTTAACCAATTGGATGTGGACGTGACTTTATAGGCGATTTGAAAATTTGAAGATGTGTCAATTTGAAAATTAATGAGCTCATTTTCAAATCTTCAAATTTTCAAATCTTCAAATTAACACATATGCTATTCGAAGAGTTTTTTAAAAAGAAAAAGATTGACCTTGCTGCCTTACAAGTAGCCGAGGGATCATTGTTTTCGGAATTTAAAGATCACTTTGAGCAAATGGGCGAGAAAAGTTTTGATCATACCAAAAAATACTGGTTCAATAAACTAAGGCGCCGGTTTCCGTTGGCCCCCGAAATTAAAACCGAACGTTTACACATTGCCAATCCTTTGGCCGAACAAACGATTACCGATGGTTTGACAACACCCGCAACACCGTCGCCAAAAGTTGGTTTTACACCAAAATTCGGGGCCACAGCCGTACCACCAAAACCTGCTGAAGAAAAGCCTGAAGAAACGACAGCGGCAGATGCATCAATACCATCCGAAAATATAGCACCCAAACCAGCATTTAAACCACGTTTTAACCCGGGCATGGTGAAACCCAAAGCGGCTGAAGATGCTATTGAACAAAAAACGGATATTGCAGGCGGAGCGGCTACACCGCCCGCAGAAACACCTGCTGCGAAGCCTCCCGGTTTTAAACCACGGTTTAACGCGGCAATGGTAAAGCCAAAACCTGCCGAAGAAAACAATGCCCCTGCTGATAAGCCGGAAGTAAAAGAACAACCGCCTACACCAGCCGCTGAAACGCCTGTTGCCAAACCCGGCTTTAAGCCACGGTTTAACGCGGCCATGGTGAAGCCAAAGCCTGCCGAAGAAAACGGTGCCCCTGCTGATAAGCCGGAAGTAAAAGAACAGCCACCTGCACCAGCCGCAGAAACACCTGTTGCCAAACCCGGTTTTAAGCCACGGTTTAACGCGGCCATGATGAAGCCAAAGCCCGTTGTAGAAGAAGATGTAGCACCGGCCCCCGAAGTAAAAACCGAACCCCTTGCACCATCGCCACCTGAAGCAGAAAGCGCCGGGCCCGCCATAGAAACGCCTGCCGCTAAGCCAGCTTACAAGCCCAAATTCAACATGAAAAACCTGCCGAAAAAACCGGACCAGGAATAGTTTTCCCGGTAAAGTATGCTGTGAATTTTCCTGAAGTTATGAACATGCAAATGATGCATATCGTAACGCGGGGCTAAAAGAATAACCTCACCCTTTGTGCGGCGTAACCCGGCGGGTGGTCGGCCGGCGCTGCGTAGCCGGCGTTCAAATTGATGTTGATGTAAACCGCAATACATTATGCCTGTAAACGCAGTTATGCATCTTTGCGTTCAGGAAGAAACCCCTCTTATTTGTTAAAAACACATAATAATATCATAATTCCGCTATCTTTAATTTTAATAAACCTAAGGCTATGGATTTTTTTATCGTTGTTTTACTCGTATTGATTATTGTTTTAATTGTAAATAACAAAAGCAGCGTTGGCCGCCATATAGAAGCGCTTGAAACCCAGGTGCTGGAATTAAAGCGGATGATTGAACATTTACGGGTATCCAAACTGACGGAAGAACCTCCCGAACGCGAAGAGGTTGCTAAACCTGTTATCAAAGACATTCCCGTTATAAAAGCCCCTGAACCTCCTGCTACACCGATACCACCGGTGATAAAACCTGAGCCGGAACCTGTTAAGGTTGAAAGACAACCCGAAGTAATCAGCGATAGCATACCGGTTATTAGCCGCCCTGTAAAAACAAACCCACCCACCCCGCCTGTACCCGAACAGCCACAGCTTTCCTTTTTTGAACGCTACCCCGACCTGGAGAAATTCATTGGCGAAAACCTGGTTAATAAAATAGGTATAGCCATATTGGTGCTGGCCATTGGCTACTTTGTAAAATTTGCTATTGATAGCGGCTGGGTTGGCCCTGCCGGCCGTGTAGGTATTGGTATTGCCTGCGGCGCTATATTGGTAGGTATTGCCCATTGGTTACGCAACAGTTATAAAGCGTTCAGCTCGGTATTGGCCGGTGGCGGTTTGGCCGTGTTTTATTTTACCATAACGCTGGCCTTTCACCAGTTTCACCTGTTCAGCCAAACCGCGGCATTTATTATCCTTATTGTTATTACCATTTTTGCGGTGCTGCTTTCATTGCTATACGATAAGCAGGAACTTGCGGTTATAGCGCTTGTTGGCGGTTTTGGCAGTCCGTTTATGGTGAGCACGGGCAAGGCCAATTACGATGCTTTATTTATTTACCTGCTCATACTGAATACCGGCCTGCTCATCATTGCCTATTATAAAGCATGGCGGGTGCTCAATATCGTATCTTTCGCGTTTACGGTAATTGTTTTTGGCGGGGTTGTGTATACACTTACGGCGCCAACCTATCACTACGGGTTAATTTACGGCAGCATATTTTATGTACTTTACTTCGCCATCAATGTGGCCAATAACGTAAAAGAGAACAAAAAATTTATCGGGTCAGATTTCAGCATCCTGCTAATCAATACCGGGCTTTATTTTGCGGCGGGCTTGTACCTGCTCACCGCTATGCACCAGGAGCAATTCCGCGGGTTGTTTTGCATTAGTTTGGCAGTAGTAAACCTCATCCTGTCATACATCCTGTTCCGTAACCGCAAGGTTGATACCAATGTATTGTACCTGCTTATTGGCATTACGCTCACCTTTATATCGCTGGCTGCGCCTATTCAACTGCATGGCAACAGTATTACCCTGTTCTGGGCTGCCGAAACGGTGGTACTTTACTGGCTATATCTCCGTTCGTCAATCAAATTAATGAAGCTTACCTCGCTTATTTTATGGATAGCCATGTTGCTGAGCCTGCTGATGGACTGGTCCCAGATTTACCCCGATCACCTCATTAAGCTTACCGTTATTGCAAACAGGGGCTTTATTACAACACTGGTAGCCGCCATCAGCTCGTTCCTGTTATCGGTGCTGGTAAGCCGCGGCGAAAGTGACGACACCGGGATAAAATTCAGCAAAAACCTATTCTGCACCGTAGGGCTGGCGCTGTTATTTTTAAGCGGCCTTGTCGAGATTAACCACCAGTTTTTAAACAGGTATCCAGATACATCGCTCAATATATTGTACATGATGCTGTATACGCCGGCTTTTATACTGGGCTATTACCTGGTATCGTTAAAAGTACCGGCAATTCAATTTAGTAACAACATCCGGATAGCCATACTTTGGGTTTGTATTATCATATACCTGGTTTTAATGCCGCAGTATTTTGGCTTATTGACAGATATCCTCACCGGCAAAAAAACGCCATCGGGCCATTTTGCAGCACACTGGATAAGCGCCGTGCTTATCGGCCTGTTATTTTACCGTACCATCCGCCTTTGCCAAACCACTATGGACGAAGGGATGAAAACGCTTTTCACCTGGATCCTGAGTGCCGGCATTGTAGTGTTTTTAAGCCTGGAGTTTTGCCTGCTGAGTAACCTGTTATTTTACAGTAATATGCACTCCATTGAACGTGTAGAAACGGTATACGTTAAAACCACGCTGCCTATATTATGGGGCTTGCTGTCTTTCGCCCTTATGTGGCTGGGCATGCGTAATAAAATGCGTACCATGCGGATAGTATCGTTAACCCTGTTTTCGGTAACGCTGCTCAAGCTGTTTACTTATGATATTGTAGATATACCGCAGGCCGGAAAAATAGCGGCATTCTTTTGCCTGGGCGTACTGCTGCTTATTATATCCTTTATGTACCAAAAGGTTAAAAAAATTATTGTTGATGATGAAACTGCTAAAAACAAGGAAGACTAACATTGCCTTAACCGCTTTTTTGTGTGGATTGATGTTTACGGCATCGGCGCAAAAAAGCTTTAAATATGGCGCTGCCCTGCAACAGGTGGATAGTACGGGCTTTTACCGCATCAGCCTGAAACCCGGCTTTGTGGCCAAGGCCGGGAATGACATGGCCGATATCCGCATTGCCGATGCCAAAGGCAACTTTGTGTCTTACATACAGGCCGGCAGCCTGCCGCAAAAAAATCAGCAAAGCTTTGTTGTCTTTAACCGGGTAGATACGCGCCTGCCGGCCGATACAGGCACCACTTATGTAGTTGAAAATAAAACAGGCCTGGCGCTTGATAGGCTGTGGATAAAACTGCAAAATACCGCCGTGCAACGCAAGGTAAACCTGATGGGTAGCGACGACCTGCAGCAATGGTTTGCCATACAGGAAAACATCCCCTTGCAGGAGGCAGTACAAAACAGCGAAGGCTCGTACCTGCAATTGCTCTCGTTCCCGGCCAGCAGCTATCGTTATTTGAAAATGCTGGTAAACGATAAAAACAAAACCCCTATTAAGTTTTTGCAGGCCGGTATTTATACCGAATATGCCAAAACGCTGGCTTATACACCCATCCCCTCGCTTCGGTTTACGCATGCCGACAGCAATAAAACCACCTTTATCAGCATAAAACTAAATGATAATTACCAGGTAAATAAGCTGCATTTAAATATCAGCGCGCCTAAATACTTCAAACGGAACATAACGGTGTACCAAATTATTGGCGGTTATAAAGAAGTTATTGCCGAAGCTGAATTAAACTCAACCAAAAACAACGACCTGCTGCTTTCTGCAAAGGCCAGCCAGCTGTTACTACAGATAGCCAATGGCGATAACCAGCCATTAACCGTTACCGGCATTGATGCCTACCAGACCGACCAGTTCCTGGTAAGTTATCTTGATGGCAAACAAAGCTACCGCCTGCTGGCCGGCGATTCGACCGCGCAGGCACCCGAATACGACCTGAAGTTTTTTGCCGATAGTATAAAGGATAATATCCCAACCATCAGCCACGGGGCTGTTCTTAAAAACAATGCTGTTTTGCAGGCCCAGGCTCAAGCCGGAAAGGATTATACCGTGTTGATTTGGGTGGCCATTATAATTGCTTTGGGGCTTTTGCTACTGCTTACTTTGAAAATGACGAAAGAGGTGGGGAAGAAAGTGGGGGATGATATTTAAATGCGGGCTGTTACTCCTCAATATATTTTGCTGATTTTCAGGTTTTGCAATTTTTAAGGGGAAAATAAGGTGCATCAAACGTAGACTCGCCAGCGTTCAAAGCTGATGCTTATTTGATCTCAAATACGTTATGGATGCAGAATTTTCGGCAAACGCTATTTCCCCGATCTGTGTCCTCACAGATTAATGTTCTCCATTTGATCAGGTAAACCGACAGCATAGCGGCAAGATGCCTGTGAGGACACAGGCATCCGATTCCTACCCCCTTATACTCAAAATATCATGTATCGCATGCTCCGCCTTTTCGTACTGAAAGGTAAAACCAGCATTAAGCAGGCGCTGCGGTTTTACCCAGCGGCTTTTTAATATCAGTTCTGGTTCGGTGCCGATAATAAAGGCGCCAATTTCCAGCAACCATTGTGGTGCAGGCAGGCCAACAGGCAGGCCGTAAGCTTTGCGGATGAGCCGCATAAAATCGGCATTCTTTTCGGCATAGGGTGCGGCGCAATTGTAAATGCCTTCCAATTCAGGATGATCAAGCAAAAAATGCGTGCTGCGGGCAACATCGTGCTCATGCACCCAGGCAAGGTATTGTTGCCCGCCGCCTTGCCGGCCCCCCATTCCCATTTTTACCAGGTTGAGCAGGCGCGGAAAAACACTGCCGCTGCGACCAAGCGCGATGCCCAGGCGCAAAGCTATTTTACGGGTGTGAGGCGTTTCGCACTTAAAGAAAGTGCTTTCCCAAATGTTGCATACGTCGATGCTGAACCCGTAACCTATCTCGCCGGTTGCTTCGTCCTGCGGATGGTCTTCGGCGTGGCGGTAAATGGTGGCAGAGGTAATGTTGATCCACAGCTTTGGCGGATCAACCATTTTATGGATCACATCGCCCAACAGCTTGGTAGGTATAATACGTGAGGCGATGATTGCGGCCTTGTTCTTTTTGGTATAGCGGCAGTTTACGTTTTTACCACAAAGATTAATAAGCATATCGGCGTGAATGAGCTGCACAGTCCAGCCGTTTTCTGTTTTGCCATCCCAAACCACCGTGCGGATGTTGCCGGCAGCCGGGGCTTGTTTGCGGGCCAGGATAATAACCTCATCGGCCAAATCTTTATAATATTGGGCCAGCACAGTACCCAGGTAACCATTGCCACCCGCCAGCACGATTTTTTTGTACGCTTTCATGATATCAGTTTAGGATAAGGATCAATAAAACAATGCGGTAAATTACCCAGCTGATGGTCATTACCCAGCCCAATTGCAGCAGCTTTGTACGTCGGATGTGCTCTAAAAACATCAGCCCGGCCACACCTATAAAAAACATGGTGCACATTAACGGCCCGGGATGAAACCAATGGTTAACAGCAAGCGGGATAAGCAGCAGCAAACTGCCGGCAAAAGAGATAGTCATCATGTTGCCCAGGTAGACCCAAAGCTTGTTTTTGGCAAAGCCGCTGATCACAGCGGCCTGCAAAATTACCTGCCCGCCACAAATCAGGTATTCGCGGTAAGCATTGCCCGGCGGTACCATGCCCACCAGCAAATGCGCATAGCGGGTTAATATATACGCGGTGCAAAACCAGGTAAACAGCAGGTAGGCTATCCGGTAATGCAGTTTAAAAGAAGGTTTGTAAGCAAAGTCCGTATCCTCATGAACCGGCGGAATGATAACCCGCCTGTTGTAGGAGATAAAAGCGTATACTTTGCTCATCAGCCAAACAAAAGGTTTAAAAGCAAATAAGGGTGTAAATACCGGCCAGGCGTTGCCCAATATTTTAAACAGGCTTTGGATGCCATAGGTAACCTCGCCGCTTTTTAGGTTGATGAGGGCGATTTCGTTTACGGCACGTTGCCTATCATAAACCGGGCAAGCAATTTGGGGCATGGTTTGGTAGGCAGCCCTGCCGCCATCATCAAGCATGCCGGTTTTTACAAAGGCTTTGGTATAAACACTGCACATGGGGCATTCGGCATCAAAAAGGATCATGTGGTTATTAAGCGTTTTCATTGTTGCGGGTATTGTTGTTGATTAACAATACAAACATACAGTTTATTTTATATTTTCAATAATTATTGAAAATATAAAATAAAAAACAAATGGATTATTTTCAACCGTCACGTCCTTTAATTTTTAGTCTGCTTTTGCAAATTACCTGACGATAGTCAACGACCCCGACATGGTACTCCTGCCATGTTTGGGGTTGATGATATAGTAGTATACGCCACCGGGCACGGCTGCACCATTGTAGGTTCCATCCCAGGGGACAGCATACCCTACCGAAGCAAATAACCTGGCGCCGTAGCGGTTATAAACTTCAACCGTGCAGTTAGTGTAGGTGTTCAGGTATTTGATATTCCATTGGTCGTTAACGCCATCGCCATTGGGCGAGAAGGCATTAGGCACCACCGGCCCCTGCAATACCGAAACATTCACCTGCCCGCTTACCTGGCAGCCCGAGCTGTTGGTTACCGTGAGTGTATAGGTGATATCGTCGGTAGGTGTAACCGTTGGGTTTAACAAAGTAGCATCATTAAGATAAGTTGCCGGCGACCATAAATATGTGAGGCCGGTACCCGTTGCAGTAGCCGGCAGCTTGGCAGTTCCGCCCGATAATACTGTTATATCTGGCCCCGTAGTAATAACCGGGATAGGATTTACCGTAATAGCCTGGCTTGCCGAGACCGGGCAGGAATTTGTGGCTGTATAAACATAAGTTATAGTAAAAGTGCCTGCCCCTGCTGCAGCCGGATCAAACAAACCAGCACTGCTTACCCCTGTGCCCGAGTATACACCCGTACCGGCTACCCCGGCAGTTTCCTGGGCGGCCAACTGTACAGTGCCGCCGTTAACACATACTGCCGATGGCGCGGTAAATGTTATATCGGGTACGGCAAGCAGCGTAATGGTTTTATCCATAACGGATACACAGCTACCGCCAGAATAAGCTACCATGCGCACCTGGTAGTTTTGCGTGGCCGGGGTATGGAAAGCCGTATAGGTGTGGTAATATAGCTTGCCGTAGGCCGGGCTTTCATCGGTTTCAACTGTGCCGGGGTTATTGCCATAATCATAATACCACTCTATTTTGGTAATACTGCCAAAATCCACAGTAGAGGTGTTGGTGAAGCTTACCTGCTGATCGCTGCACAGCGCCGATGAATTGGCTTCAGTAAATGATGCTACCGGTATGGATCCATTTACGGTAAAACTTTGGGTGATGGTGGACGTACAGCCACTTGCCGATGTTACCGTAAGCGTAACCGGGTACACCGCCGCCTGGGTATATTTATGCGACGGGTTTTTCAGGGTGGATGTATTGGGATTGGCGGTAGTTGCGTAGGCATCGCCAAAATTCCACAAATAGGTAAAACTGCCGGTGGTATTATCGGCAATAGTGCTGTTATCTGTAAATGTAGCCGATGCATCGGCCAGGCAAACATCGGGCATACTGAATGCCACCACCGGCAACGGACTTACCGTAAGGCTTTTTGTAAGCACAGCCGTACACCCGCCCGTATTGGTAATGGTTAGCTTTAAACTATAAGTGCCTGCATTGGCGTACAGGTGAGTAAAAGCTGTATTGGTGGTTTTGGTTTCGGTTGTGCCGTCGCCGTAATCCCAAAGCCAGGTTGTAATTGTACCCGTGCCTGTTGTTGATTGATCGGTAATGGTAACCGGCTGGGTTAAACAATCGGGCGTGGTAAAGCTGAACGCCGCTACAGGCAACGCATTAATAGTTACGGTTTTGGTAGCAACCGACGGTGTGCAGCCAGTATTGCCTGCTACGGTAAGTGTTACTGTATAAGTGCCGGTTTTAGCGTAGGTATGTGTAGGGCTTTGTAATGCCGATGTTTGCCCGTCGCCAAAGTTCCAGGCCCATGATTGTATAGTTGATCCGTTGGTTACCGAGGCATCGGTAAATACATTTGCCGTGCCCAGGCAGGTTTGATTGGCAACAGTAAATGCGGCTACCGGCGCCGGGGTAACTGTCAGCGTTAAATTATTGGATGCCACAACGCAACTGGCCGATGTGATATTTGCTGTTATAGCCGAAACCAGGCGGTATAGGTAGGTACCGGCCGTGGTAGGTGCGGTTATAGTATAAGTAGTTGCTGTGCCGGCGGTACTGAGGTCTGTCCATGTGCCATTGATATAAACCTGCAGTTTTTGCACATATCCGCTGGCCAGCGTGCTGGTAGCATTAATAGTATATGTTTGCGCCGAACCCGCGCAGGTGGTTTCGGTGCCGGTGGTTGAACCGTTGAAAGCCGCCGAAACCGTTGATCCGTAAGGACTAAAGGTAATGTCATCTACCGCAAAATCGTTACCCTGAGTGCCGCTGGCATTACTTACCAGTTTAATTACTACGTCGCCTGTACCCGCTGGTAAGGTAAAGTTTGCGGTGTAATTATGCCATACGTTACCGGTAGGTACATCGCCGGTTGATACGCCGGTACCTAATTCGGTTACACCATCGGCAGCGTAAATATGAAAAACCATATTAGGCAGTATGCCGCCGGTTGACAGTACGTTTTTAATCCAAACGCCAAACTGGTATTGGGTATTGCCGCATAATCCGGGTACAGTTCGGGTATAAACGGTGCCGGCCTGTACGTTGCCGTTTACCACCATCATATATCCGTTGGTATTGCCTGTTGTTTCATAGTCGTGATCATAACTGGTTACAAAACCGCCGTGTACCGTAGTATTACTTTGGCTGGTTATAGTGTAATAGTTTTCGCCAATTTGCCCGCTTGCGCTGTAAACATAAGTGGTAGATCCCGAATCGGCCGACAGCGCGCCCGCTCTGGAGGCGGTGCCCGATCCAAAGGTTATTTTAACAACCGGATCGCCCAGGCTTTGTGCCCCGGCCCGGCGGAATGAAAACAGGCTGAACAAAAAACATGCGATAAGGGCAAGCAACTTGCCGGGTTTTAAAGTAAACAACATCTATAAGCACAATTAATTATGGGTGAATTGGCGCAACAATACCAGCTGAGTAAGCGAGCAGCCAATTTGTACTAAAGATGTTGTAACAACGGCGTATTTATAGCGATGTATCGATTAACGGGCTATTTCAATCGGTAAATGAAACACAACATTTAAACTATTGCAGGTTTAAGCATTGGGTAGTTTTTTTGCTGGTTTATGCAGCCGATAGTAAACGGTTAATCAACGGTATGCGAGCCTTTTTAGGTGCATAAGTATGCCGCTGTAAAATTAGCGGTCAACCATCTAAACAGCCATGATCAGTATCATTTTGCTTCATGGCGTTAGGCATATTTAGATATTTTGAAGCAAATACCTTTGACCTGTAATTAAAAATTAAACAACATGAACAAATTATTATTATCCGTTTTTTCAATATTAATGATAACCTCTTTAAGGGGTTTTGGTCAACAAAAAAATGAGTTGGACGTACGCGTTCGCGGCGTATATGTTGCCCCGCAGGAAAGCGCAGCTATTGGTGTAATTGGCGGCGGTATCAATATCAGCAAGGTTGTTATTCCCGAAATTGACTTTACGTACTTCTTTATGAAGGATTTTTCGGCCGAACTGATATTGGGCACATCAAGGCATAAAGTAAACACCACGGCCTCAAATTTAACGGCTATTGGCGGTAGTTCGTCTGCCGATGTTACGTTGGGCAAGGTTTCGCTGTTGCCGCCAACGCTTACACTGCAATATCACCTGCCAACGGGTACTGCATTTAAACCATACTTAGGCGCAGGGGCCAACTATACTATTTTTTATAATGCCAACGCAGGCGGAGTGGTAAAAAACGTTAGCTATCAAAACAAATTTGCCTTCGCCACGCAGGCGGGATTCGATTATGATCTGAATAAGAAATTCTTTTTGAACATAGATGTTAAGAAAGTGTTCTTATCAACCAACGCCACCGTTGACGCATCAAATTTAACACCGGCATCAAATCCGGAACTGGCGCCTGCACTTGCCGGTATCAAAGCTGATGTTAAAATTAATCCGTGGCTTATTGGCATTGGTTTTGGCGCCCGGTTTAAATAAAAATCAGGTAACGATATCAACAAACAACTAATTGCAACCATCGCAGGCAACCATGCTTACGGTGGTTTTTGTATTTATATTATATTATATGTTGGTTTTTTATCAACAAAAAAGCCCTGCATGTTGATGCAGGGCCCATCGTAATATGATTTAACAGGTCGGTTAGGACATTTTTAGTTTCTTTTGGATGTCGGCAACGTAGCCTTTGAACTTTTTATCGGTATCAATCAAATCTTCTACTGTTTGGCAGGCATAAATCACAGTAGAGTGATCGCGGCCACCAAAGAAATTCCCTATTGATTTTAATGAACTTTTAGTATGCGCTTTGGCCAGGTACATCGAAATTTGACGGGCCTGCACAATTTCGCGTTTGCGGGTTTGCGATTTTACCATCTCGATAGGTACTTCGAAGTATTCGCAAACAAGGCTTTGGATATACTCCATCGAAATTTCTTTTGATGAGTTCTTCACAAAGTTTTTCAACATTTGTTTAGCAAGGTTCAGGTCAATTTCCTTGCGGTTAAGAGTTGATTGTGCCAGTAATGATACCATTGCGCCTTCCAGTTCACGTACATTGTTATCAATATTATGGGCCACATATTCAATAACATCGTTTGATAGTTCGATACCATCCTGGTAGATCTTATTTTTAAGGATAGCCATACGGGTTTCCAGGTCGGGGATCTGTAAATCGGCCGACAGGCCCCATTTAAACCTTGATAACAGGCGTTCTTCTAAACCAGCCAAATCCTTTGGCGCTTTATCTGATGTAATGATCAGTTGCTTGCCGCTTTGGTGCAGGTGGTTAAAAATATGGAAGAAAAAATCCTGTGTTTTTTCTTTACCGGCAAAGTTGTGCACATCATCCATAATGAGTACATCAATGGCCTGATAAAAGTTAACAAAATCGTTAATGTTATTATGTTTAAGCGCGTCTACAAATTGCTGTGTAAATTTCTCGCACGATACATAAAGTACCAGTTTATCGGGCAGTGAACGTTTTATTTCGTTACCGATGGCCTGGGCAAGGTGTGTTTTACCTAAACCAACGCCGCCATAAATCATTAACGGGTTAAATGAAGTACCACCAGGTTTCGCAGCGACTGCGTAACCTGCCGACCGGGCCAGGCGGTTACAATCGCCTTCAACAAAATTTTCGAAGGTGTAGTTTCTGTTCAGTTGCGGGTCAACATTTAACTTTTTGAGGCCGGGTATCACAAAAGGATTTTTAATGTCCTTATTAATAGAGATAGGGATCGGCATCGATTGATTTTTTGACTCGGCTCCATTTCCGTTCGAAGGCATATTAGTTGTATAGGGTTTACTTGATGATGATTGCTCAACAACAATATTGTACTCTAAACGTCCTTCATCGCCCAATTGTTTTTTAATCGTTTTGCGTAATAACCCTACGTAGTGCTCTTCAAGCCATTCGTAAAAAAACAAACTTGGTACCTGTATCGTCAAGACACTCCCTTCCATTCTCAAGGCTTTTATCGGCTCGAACCAGGTTTTAAAGCTCTGGGCCGGTATGTTGTCCTTTATGATCTGAAGACAGCTATTCCAAACGTTAGTACAAGTTTTTTCCATAGTAAATATAAGTAATTATTTGATTTCCAACCCCTCAGTCAACTTCTTTTGGGACTGTTACGGAACATCAAATGTGTCCAAAAAAAGTGTATAAAAAAATTAAATTTTCACTTTTTTAACATTTCGTTAGTTATCAACAAAAGTTGTTTTTAAGTATAAAATTTGTATATAACGCAATGTTTTGTAATAAAAAATGCAATTGAATTATTTTAAAATTAATTTTTAGGCTTTTTGATTAATCCGTTAAAAACCACCTGGATAGCCCCGCTTTTTTTGCTGCTATATGGTAAAATAAAGGCAATTGTTTAGCCATTTTAGCCTTTTACGTTGCACTAAAAACTAAAGCACTGGTTTAATGCTTATTAAAAATAAAAGCTGTTCTTTTGTTAATTATGGCACGGTACCCACACAAATTCTGAAGCCACACCCGCGATACTAATATTCCCCAAAAACCTCCCGCAGTATATCCGCGATTTCTCCTAAGGTAGCATAATTTTCAACCGAAGATATTATAAAAGGCATTAAATTTTCTGTGCCCTTTGCTGCTATTCTTAATTGTTGTAAAGTTGTTTCAACAGCCTGGTTATCCCTTTTGTTTTTGAGTTTTTTAATTTTTTCTATCTGCATTTTGCGGATGGAGTCGTCAACCCTGAACACGCCCGAGGGAGCATCTTCCTGCTGGGTAAATTTGTTTACGCCAACCAGGATTTTTTCGCCGCTTTCGATATCGATCTGGTACTGATAGGCCGATGCGGCTATCTCCTGTTGAATATAATCCTGCTCAATGGCTTTAACGGCGCCCCCCATGGCTTCTATCTTATCCAGGTATAATTGCGCAGCGGCTTCTACTTCGTCGGTCAGGGCTTCTATAAAATATGAACCTGCCAGCGGATCGACGGTATCGGTAACGCCGCTTTCAAAGGCGATGATCTGCTGGGTGCGCAGGGCTATTTTAGCAGCTGCCTCCGTTGGCAGGGATAGTGCTTCGTCATAACCATTGGTATGCAGCGATTGTGTGCCTCCTAATACTGCGGCCAAAGCCTGGTTACTTACCCTGATGATATTGTTAAGCGGCTGTTGCGCAGTTAGGGTCGATCCCCCGGTTTGGGTATGAAAACGCAGTTTCTGCGCCCCGGCTTCGGTTGCTCCTAATTCTTTGGTAATATGCGCCCACATTCGCCGTGCGGCCCTGAACTTAGCTATCTCCTCGAAAAAGTTATTATGGCAGTTAAAAAAGAAAGAAAGGCGCTTGGCAAATACATTAATGTCCAGCCCTTTTTCAAGTGCCGCCTTTAAGTAGGCTTTGCCATTGGCCAGGGTAAAAGCCAGTTCCTGTACCGCCGTTGAACCCGCCTCGCGAATGTGATAGCCCGAAATGGATATGGTATTCCATTTAGGCACCTCTTTGCTGCAATACTCAAATATATCGGTAATTAACCGCATGGATGGCGTGGGCGGGTATATATAGGTACCACGCGCGGCATACTCCTTTAATATATCGTTTTGAATAGTGCCCGAAATCTGACTTAAATCGGCTCCTTGCTTTTTTGCTAACGCGATGTACATGGCCAGCAAAATAGCGGCGGTAGCATTAATGGTCATGCTGGTGGTGATATCCTTTAGCTGGATGCCATCAAACAATATTTCTATATCTTCTAACGAATCGATAGCTACACCAACTTTACCCACTTCGCCTTCGGATAGCTCATGATCGCTATCGTAACCAATCTGGGTAGGCAGGTCAAAAGCTACCGAAAGGCCATTGGTGCCCTGGCTTAATAAATAATGATAGCGTTTGTTTGATTCCTCGGCTGTGGAAAATCCGGCGTACTGGCGCATGGTCCAGGCTTTACCCCGGTACATATCTTTTTGAATGCCGCGGGTAAAAGGGAACTGGCCGGGCAGTTCGTCCATTTTGGAGGAGGCGGTGTAAACCTCCTTTATTTCGATACCCGATGTGGTGCTGAATTTTTTAGCCATCGTGGTTTAAAATAATTCTTCCAGGTCCTGTCGTACCAGGTTAACGGCTATCTCATACGGATCATCTTCCAGCTGACTTAGGTGGATGAGCACGGTTTTGCTCAGGTCCATGGCGGTAGCGTTTTGGGGAAGGCCTTTTACGGCGTTGTTCACCAGGCTCAGGGTATCGTCCTTTACTCTTTTCATCACAGCCCAAACCCGGCTGCTTACATAAATTTGCTGGGTAACATTGTGCTGAAACTCGGTACGGATCTCGTTAACAATAACAATATGTAAATCGGCAGCCGAAAGGCCGCCCGCATTAAGACGGATGAGCATATTGGCCGGGTTAATACGGTCAATAAATAACACAACACGCTCATAAGCCTGTAACCGTAAAGGCAGGGTTTGGCTGCTTACACTGCGCTTAAGCTCCAGCAGCTGTACCTGGTTTTGTTTATCAAGATAGGGCTTAACCAGGTAAAAGGCTATCCATATAACACCGGCACCGGCAATGGTAAACTTTAAAATATCTAATAAATATTGGGTTGTAAGCATGGTTATTAAAATGTTATACAGAGGTCATAAAATAGCTGTGGATGTAAAAATCCACATTTTACCTTATATTTGTATAGTTAAATATAAAATAAGATGAGTACTGCTGTTGAAATTTTGCCGGTATCATTTACACCGGGCGCCGTTAAGGAACTTTTTAAATTGAAGGACCAGCAAGAGATTGGCGAAGAGTTTGGCCTGCGTGTTGGTGTTGAGGGTGGTGGCTGCTCGGGTATGAGCTACGTACTGGGCTTTGATCAGAAAAAAGATGGCGACCAGGAATATATTATTGACGGCATAAAAGTATTTATGCACAAAGCCCACGGGATGTACCTGATGGGCATGCAAATAGATTTCCAGGATGGCTTAAATGCCCGTGGCTTTACATTTAACAACCCTAATGCAGCAAGCAGCTGTGGTTGCGGAACATCGTTCTCGGTATAAAAATAGAGTCAGGAGTTAAGAATCAAGACTAACAATATTTAAGAAAAGCAGTCATGTATAAAGTAATGTAAATTTGTAATTTTATTACTTACGATATTTAGGCAACTCGGTGAGTTGCCTTTTTTATTGGTGTGCAAAATGGCGTGTGTCTTATTTATGGAATCCATCATTCCTGTTTTTATTGTTAAACGTATTTACTTTTAAATCGCTGTAACAAACCGGTAGGCTTGTTAGTCATATAACTGCTTATTATTACATAATTACGCCCATGCCGGTAAAAACCTCTTACAGAGAAAATATTTCGATAGCGTTACAATCCATTGCCGGTAACAGGTTGCGTACATCGCTTACGGCATTAATTATTGCCATTGGCATTATGGCACTGGTGAGTATTTTAACGGCAATTGAAGGCATCAGGCAATTTACCAACGATGCGTTTGCCGATTTGGGGGCTAATTCCTTCACCATCCAAAACCGGGGCGAAGGGTTAAACTTTGGCAATGGCGGCCACCGTAAAATGTACCCGCCCATTACTTATGACCAGGCCGACCGCTTTAAAAAGACTTTTAAACTGCCCGTTACCATTGCCGTTAATATTGATGTTACAGGCACCGCTGTTGCTAAATTCGGCAGTGAAAAAACAAACCAGAATATCTCGATATCCGGCTCAAACGAAAACTACCTGGCCACCAGCGGCAAAAAGCTTTCTTTCGGCCGTAATTTTTCAACTTCCGAACTTGAGCACGGATCAAACGTGGTGCTCATTGGTGATGAGATTAAACAAAAACTTTTTAAACACTCCGACCCGGTTAACCAAAACGTTTTTATTGGCGGCAACAAGTATAAAATAGTAGGCGTAATTGCTTCAAAAGGGTCAAGCTCATTTGGTGGCGACAAGTTTTGCATTATCCCGATATTAAAAGCCAAGCAAATTGACACCAATAAAAACGCATCCTATACGGTTACTGTTAAAGTGAAAGGCCCCGGAGCTTTGGATGCTACTATTGGCGAGGCAACCTCATTATTCAGAAATGTGCGGGGGCTTAATGTGGCCAGTCAGGATAATTTTGAAATATCACGAAGCGATTCGATCCAGAAGGAATTATCCGGTCAGCTGCAGGGGATTACAGCAGGAGGGTTTGCCATTAGTATTATAACGCTGATTGGCGCAGCCATAGGCCTCATGAATATTATGCTGGTATCGGTAACCGAACGTACCCGCGAAATAGGGGTACGTAAAGCCATAGGCGCCACACCGGCCGTAATACGTAAGCAGTTTTTAATTGAGGCCATAGTAATTTGCCTCATAGGCGGGGCCGCCGGTATAGTATTAGGTATGGCCGCCGGTAACGTCATAGCTGTTCAGATAAGCGGAACATTTGCTGTGCCATGGGGATGGCTGATATTCGCTGTAGTACTTTGTACATTCATCGGCCTGATATCTGGTTACTACCCGGCTAAAAAAGCCGCAAAGCTTGACCCGGTTGAAGCCTTGCGATACGAATAAGCTGAAGGCTCAAGGCTGAAAGCGGGAATAAAAATGAATAACCCACTGTAATTCTTATCATAATAAAAATGCCGCAAGTTGTTAACGGGCGGCATTTTGCATTAATATCTTTTTTTAAGTTAGCAGGTAAATTTAAGTCTGAATATAATACAAACCAGCCAAAGCACGGCGTTGGAATATACGCCGGCCAGCACGTCGTCCATCATTACACCGGTACCACTGGGCAGGGCTTCCATTTTACGGATACCAAGCGGTTTAACGATATCAAAAAACCTGAACAGCACGAGCCCGCCCAATAAAATGTAAAGGTTTTGCGGTAAAAACAATACCGAGATGAGCATACCGGCAACCTCATCTATCACCACGCGCGAACTATCTTCGCCCCAGTCAGGTTCAACCTTGTTGCTCACGTATACACCCCACAGGGTTATAAGGATGGCTATCGCCAGCAAATAGAACGGATTTTGTAAAGCGGGACATTGCCACAATAACCAAATACCGCCGCAGGTAACTATAGCCGCATAGGTGCCGCCGCCTTTTAAAAAACCGATGCCGAATATGGAAGCTATTATTTTGTTAAAGTTCATTGGTATTCGTTCATTTGTTCACTGGTTCATTTGTTCATTGGTGCGTAGTTTGTTAGACTGATTACTGCCGGCCAGTTTTGCCAACTGCCAACTGAAAACCGCCCACTGCCAACCGAACTACTGCTTATCCAAAACATCCTCCGCGGCTTCGGCTACTTCCGGTTCGATGGTGTGGCGCTTGGGGAAGTTGAATAACAACGATGTTAATACAGGTATAATGAATATGGCTACGGTAAATACCGATGTAGCTATATCGGCTCCTTCGCCTTCCATCATCTTAGAGAAACCTGTTTCGGGGTAAAAGTGGATATATAATGATGCTGATAATTTTAAGCCCAATACTCCTATCACAATAAACGCTACAGTTTCCAGGAAGGTAAATTTTTCCATCAGCTTAACAAAGGCCTGGGCAACAAAACGCATAGCCAGTATACCAATGAATACGCCTATGTAAATCAAAACCACGTGGTCTGTAAAAGCTACCGCAGCGAATACGTTATCAATAGAGAAGGCCAGGTCCATTAATTCAACCAGCGCAACGGTGGCCCAAAACACCCCAAATACACCCACTGTTGATTTATATAACCAATTTTTGCTTTTGTCAACTTCCTCCTCTTCGCCGCCCGCGTTTGCTGCCTGAATTTTACCTTTAAAATAATCAAAGCAAAGGTATAACAGGTATAAGCCGCCAATGGGTTTTAACCACCATATTTTTACCAGCCACGCGGCCAGGAAAAGGCAAACGCCCCGTAGTACATACGCGCCGATGATACCATAACGTAAAGCTTTTTTACGCTGATCTTTCGGAAGATCGAGCACCATAGTTGCAAGCACAGCAGCGTTATCTACAGATAGTAAACTCTCTATCAGGATCAGGTTTAAAATAATGAGCAGGCCCGCTTTAATATCGGGGCCTAATATTGTATGTAAATCCATATAAACAGGTAATGTATTTTTGTTAAGGTTAAATAAACTAAATTAAATCGGTATTGAGCATGCTTTTTAAAATATTGGCTTGCACATCAATATTGCTGATATTATCAAGGAAGGTGATATCCGAGATCTTTTTATAATTGTCGGCAAGCAGGGCGGCAATTTCTGACGGCATGTGCGCTTTCATCGCAGCGGCATTGCCTTCAAGCCTGTCGTTCTTGTCTTTCAGTTCATACATCAGCCGCTCTTTTTTCGACATGTTGGTGGTCATATCCAGCCCCGCTATTTTTGCAACGTCAAAAAACACAAACAGGTTATCGCCGGGGGCATATATAAAATACCTGTCGGTATCAATAAACTTGTAAACCTCTATTACCTGCGCTCCTGATTTTAAGCCGCAATAAAACTCTGTTTTAAAATCATATTTGCACAACACCCCCATTAGCTTACGCTGAATTTTGGCGTATTCATTTTTGTAAACGTCCGCAAGATTAAAAGCCGTAACTTCTTCCATCAGGTCGGTACTAATAGTATAAAAAAAATCGGCCGCAAACCTTGAGCTAAACGCGTTGATGTTTTTAGACAGCGGATTTTCTGTTGAACTATCAGACAATACCTGGAACAGCTTACGCAACGACAAATTGATTTTGAGTGCCTGCCTTTGCTTTTCGAGGTTGAAATTTGCCAGGGTATAAGTTGGGTCGTTCAGCCGTTCAATCATTTCGCGGTTAATCTGTATCTCGTCAAACAACAGGCTTACGTTGGTCTCGTTATTTTTTTTGATCTTGCGGAGCAGGTCGATAAGGCTTTGGGTAAACTGGAGGTGGAACAGGTCGAGTTTATTGATATCCAGCTCGGGATTGGCCTCAAACAGCTTATGGATCACCTGGCTGCGCAGGTAAATTTTATAAATCATATCGTCGCCAAAAAATACAGAAAGTAGTTGCAGCTTACTGAGCATCCGGTTACTCTGATTTAAAATATTTAACCTGTTTTCGTCCATGAATCAAGTACAAATTTACGAAAAAAGAAACCCCACCCAAACCCTACCCTGAAGGGCAGGGCTTTAAAAGAAAATCGCCTGTGTCATGCAGGCGATTTTCGGAAGATCGTTAAAAGTCTCCCCTGAAGGGGAGATTTAGAGGGGTTTCGCTTACGCGTTAGTCACGTGCTTTTTCAACTCTGTTTCCAGTGTCTGCAATTCGGTGTTCAATACCTTCCTGTTGGCAGTACCTTCATCGTGAATGCGTTTTACCTCGGTAAGGGTTTCAATCAGCGATGCGGTTGTGCGTTTCAGGGTATCCAGCGATACTACCGTTTTCTCATTCTCGCGGGCAACATCAATGCTATTTTGTTTCAGCAGCTCGGCATTTTTTTGCAGGATGGTGTTGGTGGTGTCCGAGATCTTTTTCTGCATCTCCACATTTTCCTTCTGGCGGTTTAGGGCAACAGCTATTGTAAGCTGGTTTTTCCAAACCGGGATGGTTGTTGAAACGATGGATTGCGCTTTCTCGGCTATGGTAGTGTTATTGCTTTGCACCACGCGTATTTGTGCCAATGATTGCATCATGATAAACCTTACTACCTTTAAATCGGCAAGGCGTTTATCCAGGCGGTTCACAAAATCGCGCAGGTCGGCAATTTCGTAATCGTTATAGGCCGATGGGTTGGCATCCATTTGTGCCAACTGCTCACTCAGTTCATTGTATTTTAACTGGCCCGAGATAATCAGCTCTTCCATTTGGTGGATGTAAGTTACGTTGCTGTCAAACATAGTTTGCAACGAACTATTATCTTTTAACGAGTTAACACGCCCTGCCTTTATCTTATTAGTGATCTTATCAATGTTGTTAATCACGGTATCGTACTTCTGGAAAAGCTTTTTGGCATCAAACACCAGCTTTTTCATAAAAGGGATATGCGAGATGAAGGAGGTGAACGCGTTTTGGTTAAGTTCATCCACGTCAATATAATTCAGTTCGGTAAGCAGGTCGTTTATCAGTAAACCAACTTCGCCGGAGTTATAGGTACGTACCGAAGTTAAAAAGTTGTTACTATACTTCTCCATTGAAGCCTGCACATCGGTGCCATAGTTAAGGATGGAGTTAACATCTTTAGGGTCGAGGGCCTTGGCCACTTCGCTGTACTTTTGTACTTCGGTAGGCGTAATGTTAGCTAAATCTACATTGCCCTCCTTATCCAGCAATTTTACAGGAGTTGTTGTTCCCGGTGCCGGAGTTATATCCAGGTTAACCGGGGTTATATTTATCGGGTTGTTATTTGGTGCGCCTTCCATTTTCTTGAGTTTTAAGTTATAATCTGAGGTCTGATTTCTGAGGTCTGAGGTCCGATCTCAGAAATCAGACCTCAGAACACCGACCACAGAATATTATAAATAATTATTGGTAACTGTTTTAACGGTTTCTTCCAGTTTGCGGTCGCGGGTTGGTTCGCCAATGGCGTTAAATTTCCATTCGCCGTTCTTTTTGTAAAAAACGCCCATCACCATGGCAACGTGGCCGGCAAAATCTTTGCTGTGTGCAATATCATAGGTAGCAAACACTTCGTTTACGCGGGTTGGCGTACCTTCATAAATGCGGATAGACGCAAAAGGAATGGTGCCAAAATCCTGCCCACGGAAACTGTTCAGCATAAATGCCACGTAAGTTACCGATGCAGGCAAACCCGGAAGGTTTACAGTAATTACTTCATTGTCTATACCGTCGTTGCCATTTAAATCACCGGTAAGATCATCTCCGCTATGTTTTACCGAACCATCTTTTGATTTTAAGTTGCCGAAGTAGATCACATCTATCAGGCGCTTACTTTCATCAAACAAAGCACAGCTGGCGTCAAGATCAACCGCTTCTTTGGTTACGCCAAAGCCAAAAAGACCTTTTTTTTCAATAGCCCCCCAGTTTATGCCCACGCAAACACTTTCTAATTTATTGCCGTTACTTTTCTCGAGACTGATGCGTTGTCCCTTTTGAAGATTAATTGCCATAGCTGTTATTGATATTTGTTTAAATAATCCTGCAGGCCGCCTTTCATGCCAACGCCAACAGCTTCGAATTTCCAGTTGTTATCTTTTTTGTAGATGCGGCCAAATTCAACAGCGGTTTCTATCGAGAAATCTTCTTCCAGTTCATACTTCAAAATATCGGCGCCGGTTTCAGCATCAAATATCCTGATGAAGGAGTTGCGTACCTGGCCAAAGTTTTGTTTGCGCGCCTCGGCCTCGTGAATGGTTACCACAATGCAAATTTCCGAGATTTTAGCATCAGCCTTTGATAGATCGACCTTTACCTGCTCGTCGTCGCCGTCGCCGGCGCCGGTAAGGTTATCGCCGGTATGCTCAACTGCGCCATCCGGGGATACCAGGTTGTTATAAAACACAAAATATTCGTCGGCCAGTAATCTTTTATTGTCGCCCAAAATAAAAACAGAGGCGTCTAAATCGAATGCGCTGCCTGTTGATGAGCTATTGGTATCCCAGCCCAGCCCTATAGTGAATTTTGGGGCATGGATGCTTTCGCGCTGGCCTTTTTGCAAATTAATTGCCATGTTTAATCAGATTTTTATTGTTTATAAATAGGTTTTGGGTAATAAAGTTAAGGTTTTGGGCGTAGGCATCAATAGTATGGTAACCATTGCCCAAAGCCATATCATATAGCAAGTTTACAAAATCCATCGCTTGGTTTTGTATAAAAATGCTAAAGCAATCGGGATTATAATTTAATATGTATTTTACTATGCGGGTATTAATGGCAAAACTGCCGCTTTGAATAATAGGCTCGAGGTCGAAAATGGTTTTTACCTGGTGATAGTTTAAAAAATTTTCGATGTTGGGGTGGATGTTTTTATTCATCAGTTCGGCAAAGTAAAGCATGTAAATATCATTGCTTAGGCCGTATGCATTCACCATTTTCATGATCATGCGCTCGTGGCTGCCGGTTATTTTAATATCATCCAAAAATATCAGCGTTTTGCCGGTCAAAAAGTCCTTATCAATATGGAACGAATCGTTACCTATCAGGTTCATCCTTTGCTCAGCATCCAGTTCGCCATAATCCTCTTTATAAGTAATAGTGCGGTGTACTTTGGTTTCCTGCACCACCGGGTAGCCATGTTGTGCCAGCCAGCGGTTAAGCCCGTAAACAAACCATGTTTTCATGGCAAAAGTAGCCGTCGGGATAAACGAATAAGGGCTCGATATCACCACAATTTGTTGCGTTATAGGTTGTGCCAACAGTACTTCTGCTATAAAACCATCAATCAAAGCGCTGCCAAATTCACGGGCTACCGCTTCATCGCCAAATTTGAAACGGCTGTAGCTATCCGGGCAAAAGCCGAAGTTACTATCGTTGCTGATATGATGTAATGAGTAGGTAGTGTTCATTAACTTAATAAGGCTAAAATAGATTGGTTGTTTGAGTTGATGAGCAAACTTTTTATGCCCGCCGCACGGGCGCCTTCAACATCAGCTTTAGGGTTATCGCCTATATGTATAATATCGCTTAAAAGGATATCCTTACCGGCGTTAACCTGTTTGATGTTTTGCAGCATTAAATTAAACAAGGCCGGGTTTGGCTTCGACATTCCCACCTCATCCGAGTACAGTTGAAAATCAAAGTAGTTATTCATCTTTAACTCCACCAGTACCTTTCTTAAGGTTGCCCCTTTTATAAAACCGGTATTGCTTAACAAACTAAATGTACTACCTGTTTTATCTTTTAGATGCTGCAACGTGGAAATTGTTACAGGCGAGTATACCAGCGGCATGTAATAGAACAACAGCTTCTCCATATTCAGGTACAGCTTGCCGGTATCAATATCTGATAAGCTGAGCTGGTTGTCATTAATCAGGCTAATCACCATCAGGTACATCTCATCGGCATCAATGTTTTTGCCTGTACTTTCGTTTACGGCGTTGCACATCAAATCCACCTGCCTGAAGGCTTTAGCCACCTCGTCAATACTTTTACCCATCGGGTTAAAATCCCGGTGGAAGATTTTGGTACGCTCTATTTTAAAATAAGGGTTTGATTTAATCAGCGTAAGCCAGAGATCGAAGGAGTAGTGTTGATACATTGCAGGCGGTGTAGGTTGTACGTGATACGTTGTAAGTTATACGTTTTGCCCGAATTGGCAAATATAGATGTACAACCAAATTTCAATATTGTTAGCTGTTCTAAATAAAGGTTATACGCGATATGTTGTAAGCTATACGTTTTTTTACCAAACAGGCACATACAACGTATAACTTACAACGTACAACCCAATTTAATACTGTTTAAGTAACTCTAAAAAATTATCCGTTGCATACGGTTCGCCAATGGCTCGGAATTTCCAGGTGCCATCTTTGCGGTACACTTCGGCAAATTTCATCGAGCACATGCCGTTGTAGGTGGCATCGCCCGATAGGCTGAATTTGGCTATCTCCTTACCGTGATTGTCAACGGCGCGGATAAAGGCGTTCTCGACCATGCCAAAATGCTGGTTTTTCCGCTGGCCCTGGTATATGGCTACGATAAACAAAATTCGGTCGTATTTGGGGTCCAGCGAATCCAGTTTTACGATGATTTGCTCATCATCGCCATCGCCCGCGCCTGTACGGTTATCGCCGGTAAGCCAGATGTGGTTTGACGGATGGCGCATGGAGTTAAAGTACACCACATCGCCCTCGTATAAATTTATTTTATTACCGTTTGGCTTTTGAAAAGTGCGGCCCCTGCTGGCCACATGGCCGTTTTTATCAAGCACAAAAGCGATGGCATCCAGGTCGTATTCCACTTCTTCGCTGCCGCCGCCGAATAGTTTGCCCAAAAAACCGCCGCCGCCATGGCTTTTCCTCACATCCCAGCCTAAGCCGATGGTTACCGACGACAAATCGAAGCTTTCGCCTTTATCATTTTTACGCAGGTCAATTGTTTGACCCTTTACCAGATTAATTGCCATAGCCTTGCTTACTTAATGATTTGCCCTTTAAAATATTTACTTAAAAAGAAGGCCAGATCTTCCTTGTAACCCACGCCCGATGCCTCAAATTTCCAGGCCCCGTTGCGTCGGTATAAACGGCCAAACTCAACAGCTGTTTCGATAGAAAAATCCTCGCCCAGCTCATATTTACAAACTTCGCTGCCGGTTTGCTCGTCAATAATGCGGATATATGAATCGCGCACCTGGCCAAAGTTTTGCCTGCGAGGTTGCGCTTCGTGGATGGTTACCACAAACAATATCTCCTGTATTTTGCCGTCAACTTTAGTTAAATCAATATTGATGGATTCGTCATCGCCGCCATCG
Organism: Mucilaginibacter sp. KACC 22773; assembly: GCF_028736215.1. Classification (NCBI taxonomy): domain Bacteria; kingdom Pseudomonadati; phylum Bacteroidota; class Sphingobacteriia; order Sphingobacteriales; family Sphingobacteriaceae; genus Mucilaginibacter; species Mucilaginibacter oryzagri. Next base: position 6,838,842 of record NZ_CP117883.1, on the reverse strand, counting down.
CTGTTACCGCCCGAAGGATCGTCGCCGGTATGATGAACGGCGCCGTCCGGCGAATCTACGTTGTTATAAAAAACGAAGAACTCGTCTTCCGGTACAAACCTGTTGCCATCTATCATGATAGCCGATACATCCAGGTCAAAATCATAACCTGTGCCTTCATTTGGGTTCCAGCCCAAACCAACTGTCATTTTCGACAGTCCGATATCTATTTTTTGTCCTTTTTGAAGATTAATAGCCATTGTAAAATGTATTTATATATTGACAAGCAGGCCGCGTAATTGTTACGAAAACGGCCGCGAATTTTGCTTAACTAAGGTTTAAAATGCAGAACTAAGGTATATGTTTTTTTGATATACAGTATGAAATAAAAATGAAGGAGGAGCCCCTCCTTAGAGCAAGGTGATATGACGCCTTAATTTCAGATTTGTTTGATTTTTAACAAATAAGCAGAAGCAAAATTATTGCCGCCTATTTTTTTCGGAATTAAATCCACTTCAAATTTGTTGTCAACATCAATCCATCGTGACTCATTTTTTACTTGCTTTAAATTGGGGTAATAAATTTTAAGATCGGCTATTCTTTTTTCTGCAAGATCATTTCCCCAGTAATCCTCATAATATTTAAAACACTTATTTTTTAGCGTTAAACAATAGATGGTTTTCATCAGGCAGCTATTTCCTTCTGGTGGCAATGGGTACGAAAAAATAACTTTTTTGTAGCGTCCATTCGTCTCTATGTTTTTTTCGATGAAACTTCTTCTCAATCTCCCACCTTTTAACCCAACTTCATGCTTTATTTTAGCGTAGTCGGCATTTAAAATTACTTGTGATTTTACGCTGAGGCAGCTAATTATCAAGACAAAGAGAGGTAGAATGCATTTTGAGGACATATATTAAAGTTTTAGGTTTGGATATATACCCGAAATTACAAAAACAGACTAAATAAAATCTCATTAAAAAGCCATGCCCAAATTAAACGCCCAGCTGGTAACAGAATACATTGAAAAACTGGATGCCCCGGTTGCCCAAATTGTGCAAGCCATCAGGCAGATAGTTTTAAACGTCGACCCCGAAATTGGCGAGGAAATTAAATGGAACGCCCCCAGCTTTTTGTACACGGGCGAAATGAAGCCTTTTAACCCGAAAGAATATAAAAGGTATATCATGGTGATGAACCTGCATAAACGCATTCTGCTCGTTTTCCCCAGCGGGGCAAAAGTTAATGACACCAGTGGTTTGTTAACTGGCGATTACACAGACGGCCGCCGCCTGGTATACATTAAGGATATGGATGATTTAAAAAGCAAAGAGCCCGCCATAAGAAAAGTGGTGCTTGATTGGCTGGCGCTGATTGAGAAATAAGCACGGTTGATTTATCAAAAACAAATCTTGTTTTCTGAGCCGCCAGGCGCTTCCTTTTTTAAATTCATCTTAATCTGCAGTTCGTTTTCTATCCCGGCAAACCACCTTATTATAAACTTGTAATATTTGCGATACTAAAGTTACGCAATCGATGGAAATGGCTACATTTGGCCGGCTTTAAGTATAAAACGGCAAGCCATAACAACCAATAAAACCTATCAATAATTTTATATGCGATTAAAAATTACTTTACTGCTGGCGCTTGCTATGCTTGTATTTAACTTCAGCAAAATAGTTGTTAAGCCCAAAATCCTGGTATTCACAAAAACATCCGGTTATCATCATGCATCCATTGCGGCAGGCTCTGCAGCTATCATTAAACTGGGTGCCGAAAACGATTTTTCGGTTGATACCACATCCAACGCTGCAAAAATCAGCGAAGCCAATCTTAGCCAATATGCCGCAGTTGTTTTCCTGAGCACTACCGGCTATATGCTTAATAATTACCAGCAGGCCGACCTGGAACGCTATATGCAGGCAGGGGGCAATTTTGTAGGCGTGCATGCTGCCGCCGATGCCGAATACGACTGGCAATGGTACGGCCGTTTGGTAGGCGCCTACTTTGACAGCCACCCTGCTATGCAGGAGGCCATATTAAAAGTGGTGGATAAAAACCATCCCTCAACCCGCGCTTTGCCCGATGAATGGAAAAGGACAGATGAGTGGTACAACTTTAAAAAGATCAGCAAAAACCTGCATGTGCTTATTAAAATTGATGAAAATAGCTACAAAGGCGGCATCAACGGCGATAACCACCCAATGGCCTGGTATCACAATTTTGAAAACGGGCGCGCCTTTTATACCGAACTTGGCCATACCGACGAATCGTACAGCGACCCTGTATATTTAGGCCACCTGCTGGGCGGTATTAAATATGCCATTGGCGACAATAAAAAACCCGATTACTCCAAATGTACCACCCTGCGCGTACCGGAGGAAAACCGTTTTGTAAGAACATCCCTTATTCAGGGCACTTTTTACGAGCCTACAGAAATGACCATTTTACCCAACCTGGATATTTTAGTAACCCAGCGTCGCGGCCAGATCATGCTGTTTAAAAATGCCACCAAAACCATTAAACAGGTTGGTTTCCTGAACGCTTATTTTAAAACGCTGCACACCAAAGGGGTAAATGCCGAAGAAGGCGTTTTAGGCATCCAGGCCGATCCGGATTTTAAAACCAACCATTACGTTTATATTTATTACAGCCCTGCAGATACTTCGGTAAACCGTTTATCGCGCTTTACACTTACGGGCGATACCATTGATAATAAGTCAGAAAAAGTTGTATTGCAGCTGTACTCCCAGCGCGAAATTTGCTGCCATACAGGCGGCTCCATAGCGTTTGGGCCAGATCATTTGTTGTTTGTATCTACCGGCGATAATACCACGCCATTTGATGAGGGCAAAAACCTGCCCCATGACACACATTCATTTGCTCCGTTGGATGACCGCCCGGAGCACTTAAATCACGACTCCAGGCGCTCTGCCGGGAATACCAACGATTTAAGAGGCAAAATCCTGAGAATAAAAATAAAAAGTGATGGATCTTATACCATTCCCGAGGGCAACCTATTTAAACCGGGCACCGCAGGCACCCGCCCGGAGATTTATGTAATGGGCGACCGAAACCCATACCGTATAGCCGTTGATAAAAAGAACGACTACCTGTACTGGGGCGAAGTTGGCCCCGATGCCAATAACGATAGCTTAGCCACCCGCGGCCCCCGCGGTTATGATGAATTTAACCAGGCCAAAGCAGCAGGCTTCTTCGGCTGGCCGTTGTTTATTGGCCCCAATATCCCTTACCATGCATATAACTATGAAACCGGCGAATCGGGCCCCAATTTTGACCCGCTGCATCCGATAAATGATTCCAGGAACAACACAGGCTTAAGAGAACTGCCGCCTGCGCAGCCTGCATTTATCTGGTACCCGTATGGCGAATCGAAAGATTTTCCGCAAGTTGGCTCTGGCGGCCGTACTACTATGGCCGGGCCCATTTATTATACCGACTTGTATCCAAAGGCAACCCGACTGCCCGATTATTATAATAAAAAGGTATTTTTTTATGATTGGATCCGTGGCTGGATAAAAGTACTTACCCTGCAACCAAACGGCGACCTGGACAAAATGGAGCCATTTATGGCCACTACCAAATTCAACTCACCTATTGATATGGAGACCGGCCCGGATGGTAAAATTTATGTGCTGGAATATGGCTCGGGCTGGTTTACCAAAAACAAAGATGCCGGTTTGGCCCGCATTGATTACAACACCGGCAACCGTGCGCCCGAAGTAAAAAGCATTGCTGCAAATAAAGCTTTTGGTAAATTGCCTTTAGCGGTAACTTTTACCGCAACAGCAACCGATCCGGAAAATAACACAATGACCTACACCTGGAACCTGGGCAACGGCATCAAAAAAACAACGGCTTTGCCAAAACTGGTTTACACCTATACCAAAAAAGGTAACTACAATGTATCGGTTGAGGTTAAAGATGATGAAGGCGCAGCCACGCTAAGTAAAACCACCCCGGTATTAGCCGGCCAGGATTCGCCTGATATGAAGCTAAAAATGGCCAACATGAAGGCTAACGCCGCAGGTATGAACTTAATGATGTCGTTAGATTGCAAGGCCTGCCATAAGGTTGCCGAAAAATCTGTAGGCCCGGCATTTGCCGATGTTGCTAAAAAGTATGCAAAAAACCTGGCTTCAACCAATCATCTGGTTAAAAAGATAGCAACCGGTGGACACGGCGTTTGGGGCGATGTGGATATGCCCGCGCACCCTAACCTTAAACCAGCCGAAATTAAACAGATAGTGAACTGGGTATACTCGCTTAAATAACCCACTCTTATTTCATACCAACAAATCCGGCTTGCAAAACAGGCCGGATTTGTTGGTTTTAGAGCAGTATTATATACTCCAGTTATAGGCCGCATTGAAACTGTCGATATAAACTGCAACTTTAGCATCACCGATATAGTGGGTAATTTTAACTAACATGTAATGGAATCACGCAAAAGTTTGTTTGTTAATGGTATTGTTCTGGTGCTGTTTTTAGTGGGATTGCTCATGGCCTGTAATAAGCCGTTAGCCCCCAGGAACAACGAGATAACCAAAATAGAAATTGCCACAGGCGGGTGCTTTGGCCCCTGCCAGTTCACTGCTACAAGTATAGATAGTTCGCTCAGCTTTAAATTTTATGGTGGCAAGCTTTTGCAGGGCAATAAAACGAAAGTTATTAAAGGTTATTATTCGGGTACAATAAGCAAACAAACCTGGGATACATTGAACATGAAGCTGGAAGCTATTCATTATAAAAAACTTGCCAACCGCTATGACCATAGCGCCGACGATCAAAGTTTGGAACTGATTATTTATTACCAGGGAAAGGTAAAGCGCATCACGGCCCAGGACGGGAGTTTGCCAGATAGTGTTAATAAGGTTTTTTATTGGCTGGCCGACAAATATAAAAGTGTTAAGATCACGCCGACCAAAGCCCCCATCAGATTTGATGTAACGTTGCAATACCTCCGTGTGGGGGGTATTAAATTTCTGCCACCAACTAAGCAAATAAAATAATATTTCTGCCATTTTTCACCCCGGCCAATGATAGGTTGAAAGGCAAAGACCACTGAGATCCGCAGTTAAAAGAGAGTCATTTTTGTGATTTTTGATTGAAAAAATGGCAAAATAAGGGCCTTTTTTTCAAAAAACACGCCTTTTTAATCAAAATATGGCGTTTTTTCATAAAAATGAAGCTTTTTTTGCCAAAAATTAGTCTACTAACCCTATAGTGCTTATATTTGTCCTAATTGTTATTATCGATCTAACCAATTAGTTCTTTATGGTAAATAATGAGGTCAGTCAACTTAAAAAAAAAGAGAGAGCCACCTGGCTATCTCTTTTTTTATTTTAGGCCCGTATTTATACTTAAATAAAGCATCCAACCGGCAATAATAATATTCACCAACGCCATATTATAACCCATCTTTTAGGAGAGAAAAGAACTTTCAACTCAACGGCATTGGTTTATAAAGAAGATCTTTTTTTGACTTAAAACTTAAGACTTCCGGTTCAAGGCTTAGGAAAGAACCTCTTCCAGCACATCGCCCGACCGGATATTGCCAAAGCCCTCAATATGCAGGGCATAATACTCCATTAATTTTTGGATCAGGTAACGCCGCTCGTCGTTGGTTAGTTTCAGCTCATCCATGCTGTCAAAACTGCTTTTAAGCAGCAGGCTAAAGTTTTGCGTATGCGGCGGCGAAAGGTACATTACCGTATCCGGCTTATATTTGCTAAACGTGCCGTTCTTCAGGTCGAAGTAATCGGCGTTATCAATCAGCGCCCTGTCGGGATAAAACCCCAGGTACCGTGTAAGCCGGGTTAAAAACAACAGGTGGAAGTTGGCTACGTTGCCTGTCTGATGATCCAGCCACTCTATCGCGCTAAAAACAAAATCAAAAATATTCTCTTCGGCCGATTGCTGTTTGATGGATTTGTATAGCACCTCGTTTAAAAAAATAGCGATGCAGCTTTTAATCACATCATAAGGGATGCTTTGTAATACAGGCGAATTTTTAAGCTCGGCTATGCGCTGTACGCTGCCGGTGTTTTTATGGTAAACAACCAAATCAAGCAGGTGCAGGGGTTGCAACATATTGCGGCCTATTTTTGCCTTTGGCTTTTTGGCCCCGTTTATGATGTATGATTGCAAGCCGAACTTCTCGGTAAAAATTTGCACAATTACACTGCTTTCGCCATAATCGGTGGCTTTAAATACTATACCACGGGTTTTATGCAGCATGCCTTACCAGTAAAATAAGTTTTGGTAAAAATATTACGATGCCTGTTATAAGCGCAAATAAGGCCGCTATTACCACTGCGCCGGCGCAAACATCTTTAACTCTGCCTGCCATTTCATTATAATCCGGCGATACCAGGTCGGTTAACGTTTCAATCCCGGTATTTAAAAGCTCAATTACCAGTACAAGGGCAATGGCCAGCATAATCCATTGCCATTCTGCAAAGGCAATATGGAGCGCAAAACCCAGCATAACCGCAATGAAAGCCAATACCAGGTGTATCCTGAAATTGGGTTGCGTTGCCGCAGCATACCTTAATCCTTTAAAAGCAAAACCAAAACTGCGTATCAGTCTTTTCATAATTCAAAAATACGTGTAATTGGTGTAACTGATATATTAAAGATTCTTTCGCGCAAAGCCAGAAAAGGCTCAGCGTAAAAAGGCTTAACTCCTGGCGGCTTTGCCTCTTTGCTTTAAAATACAATATTGGAGCCCTGCACATCTGTAATGATATTGATATATTACAATTGGCCGATTAGTTGTAATTTCATCGCTGCTAATCATAATACATGAAAAAAACATTACTACTCGCGCTTGCTTCCCTGTTTTCGGCCGCTGCCATGGCCCAGCAGGATGCACCAAAAGCTATTTATTATTCCATATCGTTCCCTAATGCTGCCCACCACGAGGCCGAGATTACCATCACCATTCCGCAGGCCCCAACCGGCCCTTTGCTGGTTAGGATGAGCCGTTCATCTGCCGGCCGCTATGCCACGCATGAGTTTGGTAAAAATATTTATAATGTTGCCGCTACCGATGTAAACGGCAAGGCCCTTGAATTGAAGCAGGTTGAAGGCGATGTTTACTCGATAGAGGAGCACCCATCAACCGTTAAAGTAAGCTACACCCTTTTTGGCAATTGGACAGATGGCACTTACGCCAGCATCGACCCAAGCCACGCCCACCTGAACATGCCTGCCACTTTTATGTGGGTTGTTGGGCAGGACAAAAGGCCGCTTACCTTCCAATTTAACGATTTAGATAAATATGGCTGGCATGTGGCTACTCAGCTAAAACATGAGGATAAAAATGTGTACAGCGCTCCCAACCTGCAATACATGATGGATTGCCCAACGGAACTGTCTGATTATAAAATTGCCAGCTGGGATGTGGTTAATTATGACAATAAAAAAGAAAAGATAAACCTTACCGTTCACTCCGATGATAGCCAGGCCGTGATAGATAATTTCGGCAAAATGGTTGCCCGGATGGTACAAGAAGAAAAAGCCGTATTTGGCGAATTCCCGGCCTACGATTATGGCGAATATACTTTTATCAGCGACATCCATCCAACCACATCAGGCGATGGTATGGAGCACCGTAACTCAACCTGCATCACCATACCTGCCCCTAAGGTTGAAGGTTTGGAAAAAAGGCTGTTAGGAGTTTATGCGCACGAATACTTCCATAGCTGGAATGTGAAACGCATCCGCCCAAAATCATTGGAGCCTTTCAATTTTGAGCATGCCAACATGAGCAGCGAGCTTTGGTTTGCCGAAGGCTTTACCCAATACTATGGTGAGCTGCTGCTGGTACGCTCAGGCTTTATTGATCTTGATGATTATACCGGCACCGTAGCAGGACTGGTAAACCAGGTATTAAACACCCCTGCCGCTGCTAAATATCCCGCAACCCAAATGAGCCGTTATTCGGTATACGCAGATGCGGGTGTTTCTATCGACCCGAACAACAACGCCAATGATTTTACCAGTTACTACACCTATGGCGGCGCCATTGCCCTCGCGCTTGACTTGCGCCTGCGCAGCGATTTCAATATTACGCTTGACGATTATATGCGCCAGGTTTGGCTAAGCCGTGGTAAGGTAATGAAACCTTATACCATTCCTGATTTGCAAACCGACCTGGGCAAAATAACCAACCCCAAATTTGCTGCCGACTTTTTTAGGAAATACATTACCGGCATTGATAAAAACAATTACGAAGAGTTATTGGCCAAAGCAGGTTTGGTTTTACGCAAAATTAACCCCGAAAAAGGCTGGGCAGGATCATTGGCAACCACCGCAGGCCGTGGCAGGGCAGGCCAGCCTCGTGCGGTAATGCCGAAGGTTTGCCCATACTATCAAGCACCATTATCGGCTCGCCGGTATATAAGGCCGGCCTGGATGCAGGTGATGTGATATTGAAGGTAAACGGCGCTGACATTAAAGACCAGAAAGGTTTTGACGACCAGCTTACAGATAAAAAGCCGGGCGATAAGCTTACCATAAATTATAAAAACCGCACCGGCAGCCACGAAACAACCATAGTATTAGAGGCAAATCCTAATTTTGAAGTAGTTACCTTTGAAAAAGCAGGCAAGCCATTATCAAAAGAACAGGAAACATTCCGCAACAATTGGTTGCAATCAAAAGTTAAATAATAAATGAAAAAGATTTTTATAGTAACCGTAGCATTATCAGCAATTACCGCGTTGGGTTTTGCCCAAAATGTAAATAAGCTGATTAAAGAAAAAAATGTAGGCCGCATTATTAAAACCCTGTCGGCAGATGATATGCAGGGCCGCGCGACATTTACCCCAGGCATCGAAAAAGCCGCCAAATTTATTGAAGGCGAGTTTAAAAGCATTGGCTTAACGCCACTGGCAGGTAACACCGGTTTCAGGCAGGATTTTAAAATGATCCGTTCTACCCCCGTTAAATTAACGCTGCGCATTAACGGCAAAAGTATTGCGGCTGACAGCGCTTTTGCAACCGGAAGCGAATCATTTAGCTGGGCCACCAATGCCGATGTACAGGTGGTACAGGTAACCGGCGATAAAAATTTCAGGCAGGAGTACGGCGCCATTACACGTAGCGGCAAAAAATCGCTGGTGCTGGTAGACCCTAAATTTAAAGATTTGTTTACACGCGTACGCGGGTTTGCCGGCAGGGGCAGTGTAATATTTAAAGGTAAAACAACGCCGCCTGTTGTATTTGTGCTGGGGAGTTTTGATAAAGTAACCGCATTTGATGTGCGCTACGAAATCAAAAGCGAAGAACTTCCTTTGTTTAATGTTGCCGGCATGATACCCGGTAAAACCAAACCGGATGAGTTTGTAGTATTCTCGGGCCATTATGACCACCTGGGTATCCTTAAACCGATGGAAGGCGATAGCATTGCCAACGGCGCGGATGACGATGCATCGGGCACAACGGCGGTAATATCATTGGCTAAATATTATAAAAAGCTAAAAAACAACGCCCGCACCCTCATTTTTGTTGCTTTTTGTGCCGAAGAAATTGGCGGTTACGGATCGCAATACTTCTCAGGCCAGGTAAACCCCGATAAAACGGTTGCCATGTTTAATATCGAAATGATTGGCAAAGCATCGAAATTTGGCCAAAATTCCGCATTTATAACCGGTTATGAGCGTTCGGATTTCGGCAAGATCCTGCAAAAAAACCTGGATGGTACGGCTTTTAAATTTTACCCCGACCCATACCCCGAGCAGGATTTGTTTTACCGCAGCGATAATGCAACGCTGGCCAGGCTTGGCGTACCCGCGCATACCATATCAACCGATCAGATAGATATTGACAAACTATACCATACCGTTAAAGACGAGTTTGGCTCGTTAGATGTAAGTAATATTACATCAACCATCAGGGCTATTGCGCTAAGCTCGCGCAGTATTGTTGCCGGTACAGATACACCAACAAGGATAGCAAAGCTGGAGCGATAGCAGGTGTGCAGATGGAGTAAATGTGCAGATTTCAAATGTGCAGATGAAATCAAAAACAATTAGCTATTAACAAATGTGCAAGACGAAGTCAATACATCATCTGCACATCTGAAATTTGCATATCTGCACATTTGAAATTTTAAACTCATGCCCCACATCCCCAAAATAGCAGTAGTAGGCCCCGAATCGACGGGAAAATCAACCATGTCTGATTACCTGGCGGCGCATTATCAAACCATTGCTGTACCTGAGTACGCGCGTGGTTATTGCGAAAAACTGACGGAACCCTGCACCTGGCAGGATGAAATCAATATGTTTTACGGCCAACGGGCTTTGGAACAGCAGTTGCTGCCTATGGCCAACAAGATCCTGATCTGCGATACCACTTTTATCACCGTAAAAATATGGAGCGAAGAAATGTTTGGCCGCTCGCCCCAGGAAGTATTGGACGAATTGCCGCGGCACCCTTACGATTTATACCTCCTGCTCAACATAGATCTGCCCTGGCAGGATGATCCGTTACGCAATTTCCCTACCAAACGGGAGTATTTCATGGATGTTTGGCATAAAGAACTTCGTGCCCTTAATGCTGATTATGTGCTGATATCGGGCATCGGCACAGATAGGTATGAAAGCGCCGTAAAAGCAATAGACAAGTTTTTGACTAAATGAGCCAGATGTGCAGGTTAACTACGTTGAGGGCTTCGCCGTTTCAGATGTACAAATTCAATCTGCACATCTGGAATTTGAAATCTGCACATTCTTAATATGATCGCCGTTCCGCCTCAATTCAGCTTCTTATTTACAATCCTGTCGGCATAATCCTGGATGAAGGCTTTGCAATCGGCTATGCCGGTATTCATTTCGGGATTCGGGTTGTTAGTCATCAGGTTTTTTTTCAGGCCTTTGTCGGCAACGGCGTATATCCCGGTAATATTTTTCCCGTCGAACAAATAGGTGTAATTGCCCTGCATCAGCTGATAAATATTGCCGGTGGAGTTGATTACCCTTGGTAATTCGGCAGGTGCAGGGTTAATCAAACTTCGGCCCCACGACCTGAAGGGTTTGTTGTAGCCTATTAAATCTGCAACCGATGGGTATATGTCCATTTGCGAGGCCAGATCGGTGCGCACGCCCTTTAGTCCATAGGCATTATTGGCGCTATAAAACAATATCGGCACAGCAAAACGGTTAACGCCCTCACTGTATTCGGGATAGTACGTTTGGCTGGTGTGGTCAGCAGTTATTACAAAAATCGTGTTGCTGTACCATGGCTGGGTTTTGGCATAGTTAAAAAATATCCGCAGCGCGTTATCAGTATATTGAACGCATTTATCAATTGCGAGGGGGCCACCCTTAAACCTGGCCTTATATTTTTCGGGCAGTTGATATGGGTCATGCGATGACAGGCTGAACAAAGTGGCCATAAAGGGCTGTTTTTGGGTACTGAGTGTTTTGCCCATAAACTGAAAAAAGTGCTCATCCCAAATGCCCCAGATGCCGTCGAAATCCCTGTCGTTATTATATTCTGTTCTGCCGTAATAATTTTTAAACCCTAAAATGCTGCCAAAGCCCTGGAAGCCCATCGAACCATCTGCCGCGCCATGAAAAAACGAAGTTTGGTATCCCATGCTGTTACATACTGATACAATAGATTCGATTTTTTGCTTGGCAAAAGGTGATGATGTAAATGCTGTTTGAAACGAAGGAATGCCCGCCAAAACCGATGACATAGCGTGAATAGACTGGCGGCCATTGGCGTAGGCGTTGGTAAATATCAGGCTATTATCTGAAAGCGAATCTAAAAACGGGGTGTACGATGCAAAGCCGGGAATGTTGGCCCCCTTGTTCATGCTGCCCCAATACTCTTTGGCCATGCTTTCTAAAATAATGATCACCACGTTGGGTTTTGCAGCGGGCTTACTGTTGTATTGTTTTATGGGTTTAATGTTGGCGTTAATATAATCTGTAGTTGTCCAATGCTGAAGCTTAAAATTGTTGCTGCTGATTGTGCGGATAATGGCGAAGGGGGTATTTAAAACCACATCGCCCTGGTTGGGCACAGTAACGTGTTTATAGGCATCAACCATGTTGATAGGCCTGGTACTGTGTGCAAAATCGCCCCTGATACCGCCGATAACCAGCGCCACAGCAACAAGTAGCAAAACTACCGATGTTATAAAGTAGGGCTGCAAATGCTTTACAGGCCGCGGTTTAACTTTTACGCGGGAGTACAGCCAAACCCAGCAAATACAACACAATATGTATATCACCAGGATATACCAATAGGCCCAGGTGAAATGCTCGAGCAGTGCTTTTTTATTGGTTTCATCGGCCAATACATCAAGTACCGCTTTGGTTGAGCGTACCTGGCTGAAGCGATAGTAAATGATATCGACAAAATTTGTGGCATAGGCCAAAAAATTGGTCACAAAATATAAAATGGTAATGCCTTTTTGATAGCCCGGCCGGGTGTTTACGGTTAAAGGCAGTATGCTTAATAAAATAAATAAGCTGTTAACGTAGAGTAGGGCAGTGGTATCAAAAGCCATCCCGTAATAGCAAAGTTTTAACAGCGTGGAAAGATTATCAACGGCCAGCAGGTGCGTGTTATAGGCAAAAAATAAAACCCGGGCTATAAAATAGAACAGGTAACCTAAAAACAGGCGATATATAAGAACCTTATATTCGGATAACCTAAATTTATCTTCCATGAAAGTATTGTTTTGGCTACCCCCAAATTGTGTAAGGCGAAAGGTGGTTATTCCTGATTAAGGAATAATTGTGAATTTATCGTCGTTTAAATGCAGGGGCGCTTGTAAAAGCAACGAATGTAATAAATAAGCAAAAACCTTGCTTTGATTTTTTGTCATAATTTAAAATAACTTGTGAGTTTAGTTAGTGTTATAAAATTATGAAATAAGAGGGAGCGTTTTAACGTCCACGATCTGCGTCCTCACAGGCGCTATTTGGAATTGCTTAGGGGGCAAAGACAACGGTTGGGAAAGTTGCCGCCTGTGAGGACACAGACGCCGGGGTAGGAGAATGTTTTTTTTCGCTGCCCGGGGTGGGGGAACAGACCGCAGGGGAAGACATCATAGCCGCAGGGTGTGCCTAACGAAACAGGGCCGCAAAATTTCTTCTGTGGCCCTGTTTCTGTCGTTTAATCTTAAAAACCTGGATAGGCTATTCTACCAACCTCTCCGGATTCCGTGATGTATATAAAACGGCAAAAAGTTAGTTTTGTTTTATTGATGTGACAAACAATTAAAAAAATTAACTGAAAGAAGATGCCAGGCTGGCTAAAATAACCCCGGCAAACCGCCAAATAACCAGGGCACGCCAATAACCGGAATAATAATAAACCAACATTCAGATAAAGCTAATTGGTGCCCGATGTTTTTGATTTAGCCCAAAGCCAGTCAAAGTTCGAGGTGATGTTCAGGAAGCCAAAAACCTTACCGGCTTTGGGATCATATTTAATATCAATTGGTATCCACAAATCATCGGTAACCCTAAACCGCAATACTCCATCGGCAGTAAACCTGCTTTTTGTTTCGCCGGGCATAAATGCCGCTCAATACATTGTCATAAGCTAACGCGGGTGTGCCGTGAATTACGAGCCTTCTGAATAAAGGTAAGTAAATGTTGTATAAAAGATGGTAGTAGGCCTACCAGTGTCGCTGTGCAAGCAGAGGCATTAAACCACCTCTCGGTGCTTGATTAGTAATAGTTAGGTATTGAACGGAAAGAGGAAAAGGCTACGGGAAATAGTCAGGTATGAAAAAGAGAGATGAATGCAAATGAACCATCGATGAAGTGATGAGAGAGCGAAACCCATTGTCAAAAGCTAATGTTCTTGCGTATTAGTGAAAGATTATAGCGGGAACTTGCATACTGGCTATAAGGCAATCGTCATAGAGGTGGCATGACTCTTATTCAGGCTTTTATACGAAACACGGGAAGTCCTTAACGGATGTTAAGAGAAAGGCACAAGCGGGCAATACCCGTGAGGCCGAATACCGAAGCTGTTAAGGATGACGGATGATGCTGTAGTAGTGAAGAAGCCTTTGTAATGAAGGTGGAGCGAAGGGCATCAATTATACAGTTAAGAATATTCTAACAACTTTAAAAAGAAGGAGGATTAAAATGTTTGAGACAACATCAAGACCAGTACCGGTAACGAAAGAAATGGTAAAGAAAGCCTATCGGAAAGTAAAGGCAAACAAAGGATCAGCAGGAGTAGATAAAGAAAGCCTCGAAGATTTTGAGGTGAACTTATTAGACAACCTGTATGTATTATGGAACCGAATGAACTCCGGCAGTTATTTTCCCAAACCAGTTCGCTCAGTATCGATACCCAAAGCAAACGGCAAGAAGCGGGTGTTAGGCATCCCGACAGTAAACGACCGGATTGCCCAACAAGTAGTAAAGGATTACTTAGAACCACGCTTAGAGGCACAGTTTCAAGATCAATCGTATGGCTATCGCCCATTGAAAAGCGCCCATCAGGCAGTAGCAGCAGTCCATGAAAATGTACTCAGGTACGCATGGGTGATTGATATGGACATCAAAAGTTTCTTTGATGAGGTAGACCATGAACTGCTAATGAAAGCTGTAGAGCGGCATGTAGCGGAGCCATGGGTAAAGATGTACATTAGGAGATGGCTGGAAAGTCCGGCGCAACAACCCGATGGAACACTTATTCAAAAGGGAGGGCAAGGTACGCCACAAGGCGGAGTGATAAGCCCTTTATTAGCAAACCTGTTTTTGCATTATGTACTGGACAAATGGCTTTTGAAGCAATACCCCGGAGTAGCATTTGTACGCTATGCGGACGATATTGTAATTCATTGTCACACAGAAACGGAAGCGAAACAATTGCTGGAGGCTATCCGGGCAAGACTTGCAGAATGTAAACTACGTCTTAGCGAAGAGAAGACGAAAATGGTATACTGCCAGAACTATCGAAGGCCCAAGAGGAAAGACTATGGAAAGAAATTCGATTTTCTGGGGTTCACATTCAAACCAAAACCAATAATATCCAAAAAAGGAGGGTTGTTTTTAGGATATGGGAGTACCATAAGTCAAAAAGCACAATCGAGGATAATCGAAGGATGGAAGCAGCTCAGGTGGCATCGGCGAAGTGATTTAACGATGCAAGACATAGCCGATCAGATAAACCTACAAATGGTAGGGATTATCAGGTACTATGGGAAATTTAAGCTACGAGGCCTACAACCATTGATGAAACGCTTTGAGTTTCGTTTAGCCAAATGGGTATTAAACAAGTACAGGAAGTTTAGAGGCAGTTATGGAGAAGCGCATAAATGGATAAGTGAGTTAAAAATCAGCTATCCGGCCATGTTCTATTACTGGACTGTTTTTAAACACGTTTGATGGTATAATAAGAGCCGTATGAAGTGAGAGCTTCACGTACGGTTCTGTGAGAGGCTTGGGCTGAAATGCCCTTGCCTACTCGACCTTAAATTCAACGTACGATTTCTGCGTAGTTTTTTAAAAACAAGCGCCTATACGATAGGTATGGCGCTGTAAAATTAGGCGGGTTCCGGATACGCTTTTTAGTGTACAATGGCGGTAATATGCTACCGTATTTTTACGGTGATAAAAGGGGGTTTAATACCATTGGCTAAAATTTAATGTAATTGCAACTTGCACAAGCATTTACAATAAATTACATTTAGATAATTAACAACTTAAATCACAATTAAACAATCAAAATTATGCCAGTAAAATTAAACGACGACTTAGGTGCTCCGGGCAATCAGCCAATTATTCCAGCCGCAATCAAGGTAATGGTTGATAATTACAGGAGCACTATGCCCGCAGGGGATGCAAAATCAGCCTGGGTGAGCATTTCTGAGGTATTGGAATTAATTGCCCAAAACAATGCAAATGGTATCAGGATTTATTATGGCCGCCATGGTGACGACGATGCCGATTATCCGCGCAAACACAATGTTATTTTGGTAGCAACCCGAGACGCTATACATCCAGAGAACCCCTCGCCGGAAAACAGCAACGATTTATTGAATTATGACGCAAACAAAGGGCCTGTAGATAGCATTACTCTGGGCAGATTTTCTGGCCTGGGCGATGATGTTATACCGTTATGCCCTCCCCATTGTCCTTTGGTTACTTCTTTGTTGAGTTAATTTAAAAACAATCGAATGGACGAAATTATAATCGGTTCAATCCCATTGCTAATTGCATTCGGCGTATCGCTTATCCGTTACAAAAAGCTGGAGCCACGGTGGCTTCGGCTTTTTACGTATTTTTTGCTGGCTACTTTTTTAATACAAACAGTAGGTTATCTTTATTCTGCATTATTAAAAAAAAGCAACCATTTTATCTTTAATTGCTATACACTTTTTGAGTTCGAATTTTTATTCGTTGTTTTTTTTAAAGCACTCGGCCGGAAAATCTTTAAGAACATAGTAATTTTCATTGCCCTGACTTTTACATTGGTCTACATCTATGAGGTTTTTATTCAGGGCCATTTTTTCATCTATAGTCCTTTTGCAAGCAACGCCGGCAAGTTTCTTACTTTGCTTTGTTGTATGTTATATCTTACAGAACTTTTAATGGCTGATGAATATGTTAGTTTCTTTAGAACCCCAATGTTCTGGATAGCAACCGGAATTATGATAGCAGCGGTAGGAGATTTTCTTTATTTATGTTTCTTCGATTATATAATTACAAATAAACTTGATCCCGAAGGGCGCGTATACGGTATCATCACTACATCGCTTAGCGTAATAGAATACGGTTTTTTTACGATTGGCTTCTTATGTAAAAAAACATGGATAAAGAACAAGTAATATTTTCCATTTGCTTCGTCACTATTTTACTGTTGCTATTGTTAGGCTTCCTTTTTTTTGTGGTTTTATTGCAGCGGGCCAAAAGCAACAGGTTTATTAACGAGCGGGAAACAATGAAGACGAACTTTAACGAACAGCTGCTAAAATCGCAGCTGGAAATACAGGAACAAAGCTTCGATACCATCAGCATGGAAATTCATGACAACGTTGGGCAAACGTTAAGTGTATTAAAAGTGCAACTGAATATTATGGACCAACAGGAGGTTATGAACAAAACCTTGTTGGCCGAAGCCAAACAAAACGTTAGCAAAGCCATGACCGATTTGCGTGATATTGCCAAAAGCCTGAGCCCCGAGCGTGTTTTGTTTTCAGATTTACCCGAGATGGTAAAGCACGAATTACAACGAATAAGCCAAACCGGTATCATACGGGTTTCGCTTAATAGCACAGGGGATGAACGGGTTATAAAAAACGAAAAAAAGCTCATTTTATTCCGCATGATGCAGGAGAGTTTTCAAAACGTGATCAAGCACGCCAATGCCACGGATGTAACCGTTAATTTTACATATGATACTGATAATTTGAAAATTGAAATAACCGATAACGGAAAAGGATTTGACAGCCAATCATCAACCTGTAAACAGCATGGGCTTGGCCTGCAAAATATTGTAAAGCGCGCGGCAATTATAGGTGGTAAAGCCATAATTGAGAGCGGGGCAGATATAGGGACAACAATTACCATTATTACACCTTATGAGTGAAAAAATAAAAATAGCAATAGTTGATGACCATGCGCTTTTCAGAAAAAGCCTTACGGTTTTGATCAATCTTTTTGCAAACTATCATGTTTCATGTGATGCCTCAAACGGCAAGGATTTTATAGCACAATTAAAACCGGGCAACCTGCCAGATATTGTTTTAATGGATATAAACATGCCTGTTATGGATGGATATGCCACCACGGCCTGGCTACGGGCCAATTATCCTGCAATAAAAACACTTGCACTTAGTACGATGGATGCCGAAGCGGCGATTATTAAAATGATTAAAAGCGGCGCAAAGGGATATGTACTAAAAGATGCCGACCCCGCCGAATTAAAGCTGGCTTTTGATGAACTAACCACCCGGGGATACTTTTACAATGAACTGGTAACACGCAAAGTCATGAACTCGGTAATGCAATTAACCGAAGCAAAAAACAGCGCCGGCCTTTTTGCAAAATTATCCGACAGGGAGATTGAATTTTTAAAACTTACCTGCACCGAGTTTACTTACAAGGAAATAGCCGACAAACTATTTGTGAGCGTACGCACTGCAGAGGGTTACCGCGATATACTTTGCGAAAAACTGGAACTTAAAACGCGGGTAGGGCTGGCCATGTATGCCATAAAAAACAACCTGGTTACTTTATAAAGCTTCAATCGGGCTTAATATTAAGCTTAAACCGACAGGGAAATTGTGTTGAAGTTTTTCAGGATAAAGCTCCCGCTTGCTGTTCAATTGTGTAAGTTGATAAGTTTTGGGGGACTCAATAACGGATAGTTAAAATTTAATGACGATGGATTAAAGCCAATTATGGTTAACCGTTGTACTATAAGTAACGGCCTTTTTAGCATTTACAGTGGCTTGCTTATAATTTTTCTATTTCCTCAGCCGAAAGCCCGGTGAATTTTTCGATCTGGGCAACCGGCATGGCTTCTTTTTTCATTTCACGGGCAATGGCTATAGCTTTTGCTTTTTCACCTTCATTTCTGCCTTTTCTCTCACCCTTTCTCTCACCCTTTCTCTCGCCTTTTTTCTCAGCCCTGTCTAATAAAAGTTCTTCGATGCCCATGGTGTTGCTCCTTCCTGTTAAAATTTCTACCTGTTGCTCAAATTTAGTGTTTATATCCTGATTTTCAAAGCGTATGTAATACCTCAAAAAATTCATCAGTACCCTTATCTTTTCTTTCGCTATCTGTTTGGCCAGTAATAGCCTGGTCAGGTTAAGCTTTAAGTTCAGCAATAGTTCGTCACGCTCCCTGCTGCTTTTCAGGTCTTTGCCTGCTAGCGCCGCCTTTGCAGTAAGCACCACCAGGGCAAAAGGGTTATCACTGGCTTTCAGCGCTTCATCGCTTTGGCTGGCTATTTTGTAGGTATTAAAGGTATAACGTAAGCTCGTGCCCATAAAGTCTATCGCAAAATGATCGGGCCTTACTTTTGTATTGGCTTCGGTAAATATGGCGTAGGCAACTATTGGCTTTTGATACTTATCCAGTATGCGGTAAAAATAGGTGTACATGCGGCTGGCAAAATCTTTTTGATATTGGCCCTGCACTTCCACATGCACCAAAATCCATTCTTCTTTGCCTGCTTTGGTAAATACCTTAACCAGCTTATCGATCACTTTTGGCGAGTACTCGTTGTTTTCGGGCGGGAAAACCTGTTCCAGCTCTTTATCCAGGAATTCGAAACCTTTATCAAAGTCGAAAACCTCTGCAGCTTCAGGATTAAGAAAACACAAAAAATCGTCAAAAACATCTTCCAGGATCCCTTTCCAAAGAATGTCGTCTTTTCTTCTCATTAAGCAATAATAAAAATAAAAAGTCCGGTTTATTAAAGCTTAATAAAGAAAAACGCGGTCCCCTGTTAAATTTAAAGCTTAAACAGAGGCGCCCTCCCCAAAAAAAATGTGCAGGTGTTTTATCAACATCTGCACATCTGTAACCGGCCTTTCATCTCTCAAACATCTGCACATTTGAAATCTGAAATCTGCACATTTTTTATAATTTGATCTCTTCGTCTTTTGAGGAGAAGAAGTGAAATTCGGTAATCTGGTAAGCAGGATTGCTTTTAACCTTAATCCACTGTCCGTATTTCAGGAACCATTTCATTTGGCGGGTATAAATACCCTGTTTAATATAAGCTTCAATATATGGGTGCACAGATAGGGTGATGCCCTTTTCGTTTTGCTCGTCCAATATATAATTGAAGTTATTTTCAATGTCGTCCATCAGCAAAATGGTTGGCCTAATGGTACCGGTACCATTACATGTAGGGCACACTTCGCTGGTTACAATATTCATTTCGGGCCTTACACGCTGGCGGGTAATTTGCACCAGCCCAAATTTACTCGGCGGTAAAATGGTGTGCTTTGCCCTGTCAAGCTGCATTTCGGCACGCAGGTGGTCAAACAGCTCTTTGCGGTTTTGGGGCTTGTGCATATCAATAAAATCGATAACCACAATGCCGCCCATATCGCGCAGGCGTAGCTGGCGGGCAATTTCTTTAGCCGCTTCTTTGTTCACCTGGTAGGCGTTCTCTTCCTGGTTTTCCTTACTGGCTGTGCGGTTACCGCTGTTTACGTCAATAACGTGCAACGCTTCGGTATGCTCAATTACCAGGTAGGCCCCACCGGCAAGATTTACAGTTTTACCAAAGGCCCCTTTAATCTGCTTATCAACGCCAAAATGCTCAAATATAGGCTCCTTATGCTTATGCATGCGCACTATACTTTCCATATCCGGCGAAATCTCGTGGATGTACGACCGAATTTCTTCGAACATACTGTTATCATTTACGTAGATGTGCTGAAAATCGGGGTTCAATATATCCCTAAGGATAGTTGATGTACGCCCAATTTCGCCCAAAACCTTTTTAGATGGTTCGATAGACGGCAACCTGGTAATAAATGCTTCCCACTTTGATATCAGATCAAGCAAGTCTTTCTGTAATTCCTCAACGCCCTTGCTTTCAGATACCGTACGGATAATTACGCCAAAATGCTTTGGCTTAATACTTTCAACAACCTTGCGCAAGCGATTACGCTCTGTGTTACTTTTTATTTTTTTGGAGATAGAGATGGCTTCCGAAAACGGAACCAGTACTACATATCGCCCTGCGATAGAAAGATCAGAACTTAAGCGCGGCCCTTTGGTTGATATAGGTTCTTTGGCTATTTGTACAGGTATAAGCTGGCCTTTTGTCAACAGGTCAGAAATCTTTCCGCCCTTATTGATATCGGCTTCCAGCTTAAAGCCGTCCAACAGCTTTGACTGATATCCCCCGCTACGTACTTGCTTGGTTAGCTTAAGCAGGCTTTGCACCTGCGGCCCCAAATCAAGATAATGCAAAAAGGCATCCTTCTCGTAGCCTACATCCACAAAAGCGGCATTTAAACTGGGCATTATTTTTTTAATACGCCCAAGGTAAATATCACCAACAGTATAATTGTTGCTGATTTGCTCTTTATGAAGCTCTACAAGTTGTTTGTCCTGTAATAATGCAATGGTAGCCCCATTGGGGGATGAATCGATAATTAATTCTTTTATCAACTGCTACTCCATTTCTTAAAACGGTAAACACCGTATGTAAATAAGAGGGTAAAAAACACTCATAATAAAAAGTACCCACCTTTAAAAAAGGCGGGTAAAATCTGCTTTGGTTATCGCAGCCTATTTCTTTTTATGTCTGTTTTTTCTCAAACGTTTTTTACGTTTGTGGGTAGCCATTTTGTGTCTTTTACGTTTTTTACCGCTGGGCATAATAATAATTTTTAAATGTTGATTACTTCTTTAATTCGTTTATATCGTCATCAATACGTTGCACAAATGCTTGATCCGGCACCATACTTTTGCACTTTTGGTAAGCCTCAATGGCTTCCTTTTTCATGCCCAGTTGCTTATAGCTTTCGGCCAGGTAAAACTCCGGCTCAAGCTCTGTTTTTTGGGCAAGCAATGTTTTAAACCTTGCAACTGCTTTTTCAAATTGGCCCGATTTCATGGCAAACATTCCTAAATTAAGGTTGGCGCTCCAGTTATTCGGGTCCTTTTTTACTACTTCAAGCAGCAAGGCTATCCCCTGCATAGGTGCGCCTGCGCCATTTACGTACGCTACGCCTAATCCTGTTTTGCCTGCAAGGCTTTCAGGTTGTAACTTTAAGGCATTTTGAAAAGCCTCGGCAGCGTTGCTTACAAAAGCGGGCTGCAATAAAGTATCCTGGGTAAGTTTGTATGCATCGTTAAAACGGCCACCTGCATTTAACCAATCCTCGGCTTTGTTATTTTTCCGGGCCAGGGCCTGGTAGTAAAACGCCGCGGGTGCGGGTTGGTTATCATCGTCCCACTGTTTGGCAAGTTGCAGCTGCAACTTATCGGCATCAGCGCCCGATGCAGTTTTCAATTGCCCTTCAAGGTCATTTATCTTTGCTGCCAATGCTGCCCCAATTGCTGCTTTGGCGGGCTCAGATACCATATCAACCGTTACTGTTGTAACAGCTTTACGGCTGTTAAGTACCGTTGTTTTATCGCTTTTGGCCTCTTTAGGTTTTATTAAACCTTTAACAGGTAAATAATACAAATAGCCCATAACAGCAACTATTGCTACACTAACGGCTATTTGTTTCTTATACATATTTTAAAATTATTTGCTGGTTTTGTTGCCTGTTTTCACTTTTTCAACAAAAGTTTTTGCTGGTTTAAAGCTTGGCACAAAATGCTCTGGAATAATGATGGCAGTATTTTTTGAAATGTTACGTGCTGTCTTTTTTGCTCTTTTCTTTACTACAAAACTACCGAATCCTCTGACGTAAACATTTTCGCCACCTACCATTGAGCTTTTAACAACTTTAAAAAACGCCTCAACAGTTTCCTGCACGTCTACTTTCTCGATACCTGTCTTAGATGAGATTTCAGTTATAATTTCTGCCTTAGTCATGTCTAATTTTTCTTATTTAATTATATAAATACTTAACTGTTTTGGGGTTGCAAAAGTATCGCTTTAATATTTAAGTGCGAAATATTTAACAGTTTTTTTTTACCCAGTACCTAAAACGCACATTTTCGTTACAAAGTATAGACAATCAAGGGCAAAAGGCTTTATTTTTAGGTGAAAGGTAAAAGGCGAAAGGTTTTTAAGCCCGTTACCCTCTCAACCGCAGCTATCTTTTACCTTTCGTCTTTTCCTTTTATTCTCCCCTCAACCGCAGCTACCTTTTACCTTTCCCCTTTATCCTCATTAACTTTACCCCCAATGAACTTTACCGACGAACTGGTACAATGGTACCTTGCAAACAAGCGCGACCTGCCCTGGCGTAATACTACCGATGCTTATACCATATGGCTGTCAGAAATTATTTTGCAGCAAACCCGGGTTGAGCAGGGTTTGCCATACTTTAACCGCTTTGTTGAAAAGTACCCAACAGTGACCGATTTTGCGGCCGCCAGCGAGGATGAAGTGCTTAAACTTTGGCAGGGCCTTGGCTACTACTCGCGTGGCCGTAATATGCTTAAAACCGCACGGCTGGTGCAGCAAATGTACAATGGCGTGTTCCCCAAAACCTACAACGAATTAATTAAACTAAAAGGCATCGGCGAGTACACAGCCGCCGCCATTGCCTCCTTTTCATCAAACGAGGCCAAGGCCGTTGTTGATGGTAATGTGTGCAGGGTGCTGGCGCGATATTTTGGAATTGATGAAGCCATTAATTCCGCCGGCGGTAAAAAAACTTTCCAGTCGCTTGCAACAGATTTGCTTAATAAGAAAAATGCAGCATTGCATAACCAGGCCATGATGGAATTTGGGGCGATGCTTTGTAAACCTAAAAACCCGGCCTGCGGCGTTTGCCCCGTACATATGGGATGCGCCGCTTTTTTAAACAACGCAACTACAGCTTTGCCGGTAAAATTAAAAACCGTAAAAGTGCGCGAACGCTTTTTTAATTACTTTTTAATCACCGATGGCCAAACCGTTTTAATGAATAAAAGAGGCGATAAAGACATATGGGCCAATATGTACGATTTGCCCATGATTGAAACCGCATCATTATTACCGGCACACGAACTGGCAAAACTGCCCGGGGTGACCGGTATTTTTGGCGATAAACTGAACATTATAGAAGATACCCCCGTAATAAAACACATCCTTACCCACCAGCGGTTATTTGTGCGGATGATTAAAACCGATAATTTCCCATCCGTATTGAACCAAAACTGGGCTTATATCCCCGTGAAAACCCTGCATGAATTGGCACTTCCGAAGGTCATTTTTATATTAATAAAAAATATTTTTAATTTATAAAAGAATTTTTCGTTATTTTATGGCATGTCTGGAATTAATAAAGTTATCCTTGTCGGCCATTTAGGCAAGGACCCTGAATTGCGTACATTAGATGGCGGAGTATCGGTAACAAGCTTTCCGTTAGCCACTTCTGAAACATTTAACAAGGATGGCCGCAAGATAGAGCAAACCGAGTGGCACAATATTGTAATGTGGCGCGGCCTTGCAGATATGGCCGCAAAATTTTTACAAAAAGGCAAACTGGTTTATATAGAAGGCAAACTGCGCACACGCTCGTTTGAAGATAAAGACGGCATTAAAAAGTACACTACCGAAGTAGTTGCCGAAAACTTTACCATGCTTGGTCGCAAAAGCGATTTTGAGGCCGAGGGGCCAAAGACTGTAAAACACGGTGAACAGGTAACGTACGCAGACGACGACGACCTGCCAGCTGCATACTAAAATCAACATTTTAGCCAAATTATAATCACTACCCTTTGCACTTAAAGCAAGGGGTATTTTTTGTGCTTTTTATTTAGATAGCAGCAGCGGGCCAAGTTATATTTTATCGCTATATTGAGTGCAGAAAACCTTTAGCCCAAAATCATGAAACTCTTAAAATGCCTGCTATTTATATGCCTTGCCCCCGCCATTGCATTTGCGCAAACCAACCCCAATATTCAGGAGTTTGACAACTACGTGCAGCAGGCCGTTACCGACTGGCATGTGCCGGGCCTGGCCATAGCAGTAGTTAAAGATGGCAAGGTAATATTTGCCAAAGGCTATGGCGTACGTGAACTGGGCAAGCCCGATAAGGTTGATGCGCAAACTATTTTTGCTATTGCATCAACAACCAAGGCTATGACCGCCGCCTGTGCAGCCATGCTTGTTGACGAAGGTAAACTGCATTGGGATGATAAGGTAACAGATTACCTGCCCGGTTTTCAGCTATATGACCCCTACGTAACCCGCGAACTAACCGTACGCGATTTATTTTTGCACGATACCGGCGTGGGCAATACAGATTATTTATGGGCCTACATGAACATTCCGGCTGATGAGATGCTTCGCCGTTTGCGCCTGGTAAAACCAGAATATGGCTTCAGGGCCGGCTTTGTGTACCAGAACATATTTTATGTAACCGCTGGTAAAGTGATTGAAAAAGCCAGCGGCATGCCCTGGCAAGATTTTGTACAGAAAAGGATTTTTACACCGCTAAAAATGATACGTTCTGTACCCACCTTTAGCAAAATCAAAGGAGTACCCAACCAATCATCAGCACACATTAAGGCTGATAGTAGTATTGTTGTAGCCCAAAAGGATGTTACGGATGCCATTAGCCCGGCCGGTGGGGTATGGTCGAGCGTAGAGGATATGGCCAAATGGGTTAATTGCATGCTGGATAGCACCAAGTATAGCGGCAGCCAGCGCCTGCTTAAACCCGAAAGCTGGGCCATGATGCTTAAACCGCAAACCTTTGTCCCCGAGAGTGAATTTTACCCCACAGCCCGTGTTACCAAACCCCATTGGATAACTTACGGACTGGGCTGGTTTCAGCAGGATTACCAGGGGCAAAAAGTTGATTTTCATACCGGCAGCTTAACCGGCCTCGTTGCCATAAACGGAATGATTGTCGATAAAAAGGTAGGCGTATACATACTGGCCAACCTTGACCACGCCGAATTGCGTCACGCCCTGATGTTTAAAGCCTTTGATTTTTTTGCATTAGGCGGCAACCGCGACTGGAGCAAGGAATTCTTAGCACTTTATGGAGATATCCTTGCCAAACGGCAAAAATCAACCAAAGAATATGAAGCCAAGCGGGTGATGGGCACCCATCCTACACTTGACTTGAAAGCCTATGCCGGCACCTACTCCGATCCGCTTTACGGAACTGTGGTAATAACAGCCGCAGCCGATAAACTAACTTTCAACATCAACAATTTTATAACCGCCGAAGCCACCTGCTGGAACTATGACACTTTTGTTGGCCCATACGCACGCAAGGAGTACGGCAAACTTGGCGCTACATTTAACATTGATGAACTGGGCAAAGTAAGCACGGTTAATGTGGATGGGATGTTACTGACGAGGCGGTGAAGATGATCATTTGAAGGCAGAAATTTTGCTAAAATGAGAAACTGTTGATTTACTGCATCTAATAATTTATTTTTTCAATTTCAACCCAAATTGTTTTGCCCATTCAGGCAATTCAATTATTTCCTCCACGATTTCGCCTCCCACAACAGTCATTAAAGGTGTCATTTTTATTAATTCGCCTGGTGCCTGAAAGTTCTGATAAAGGTGAACAGATGTAAAACTCTTATAAAAAAGGCCGAGGTTTAGAAGGCTATATTGGTAATTATAATTTATATTTTCAACGCTAACACTGTGCCCGCCTTTTGCTACTCTCAAATTTACCCGATCAATACTTGCTTCCACCGAGTCCAGGCCCATAAATATAAGCCTTGTCTCGTATCCTTTAACTGCAAATTGTTTAACGGAGTCTATTACTTCGGCAGTGCGGAAATTTGTTTCAAAAGCTGCGTCAGCACCTTTACTTATAACTTCAAGCTTCCATGCGGGAAAAATATTATCATTGACCGACATCCGGATATAATCTTCATCAAGGTCATAAAAGGTTCTTTTTAATTTCAGGAATTCGACATCTCCATCGAAAATACTCGTCCCAGGAGCTATCATTTCTGCAGACAAGCTACTTTTGCCGGCTCCATTTGGCCCGGCAAAAACATATAGCTGCGGTTTATTCACTTAAGAAAATGTTTTAACAGTATAAACCTTACCTGTTTGGGAGTTAACCCGGACTAACTCTTTACGATTATGATATTCATGAATAAGCAAGTCGTTACTAACACAAAGTTCATCGCGATAGCTATTATATAGCCCAAGATTTAAATTCTCTCGTTGTATATTTTTGATTTGCTTTTTCAGCAATGAAGATTGTTCCGTTAGCGAACGCTCAAAAATTGGTTTAAACTTCCCCATGGCTCTAAGAGTTTTTATTGTTAAGCTAAGCCAATCAAAATTACAAATAAAAAAACTAATTTCAATATCGATATGCCCCTTGCGCATGAGGAAATACCCCAAACAATCAAACTTATAAAACAAAACGCCAGGTAACAAAGTCATAAACATGTAACCCGGCGTTTTTAATACCAAACCTACATCCTATCTCCCACCCGGCGGGCAATGCTCTTTCAAATATTTGGTGAACATGGTGTGCAGGTGCAGGCTGGTGCCCGGGCCTTCAAAAATACCGTGGGTACGGTTGGGGTATGCCATTAGTTCAAACTGGCGGTTGTATTTAACCAGCTCGTTAATCAATTCTTCGGCGTTTTTGTAATGTACGTTATCATCGCCTGTGCCATGTATGTACAGCAGGTTACCGCGCAGGTTCTTGGCATAAGTAATTGGCGATCCTTTGATAAATGCCGCCCTGCCTTCGTCATTAACCGGTACGCCCATGTAGCGTTCCTGGTAAATGTTATCATAAGTTAACTGGTCGCCTACCGCTGCTACAGCTATCCCTGTTTTGTAAATCTCGGGGTATTGGAACATCAGGTTAAGGGTTGATGAACCGCCGCCGCTCCAGCCGTGTACTGCAATGCGGGAGGAATCAACAAAAGGCCATTTCAGAATCTCTTTGGCTGCCATGGCCTGGTCGCGAATGTTGATGATGCCAATATTTTTATAGATAGCCTTGCGCCATGCTGTTCCTTTAGGTGCCGGTGCGCCACGCCCTTCAACAGACATGTAGATGTAGCCATCGTCGGCCATACTGCCTACGTATAAGCCATTACGGCCGGTGCCCCAGGTATCAGTTACTGTTTGGCCGGCGGGCTCGCCGTAAACGGTAAATACAACCGGGTATTTTTTATTCGGATCAAAATTGGTTGGCTTCATCATCCAGCCGTCCATTTCAATGCCATCAACAGTTTTTACTTTGAAAAACTCTGGTTTATTTTTAGCGTCTTTATTAACAGCAATCACGTTGCCGCCAATATGCTTGTGATTGGGCAGGCTTACCACTTCGCTTGTAGGCGGGGTATAGCTATTGCTAAAATTATGCAGCGCCACTTTTCCGTTAGGCGAAATATCGTAACCATGGGTACCGGGCTGATCAGCAGGCGAAACACGTTCGGCCTTGCCACCGGCCAGTTTTATGCGGTATAAATATTTCTGGGTAGCATTATCCGGCGAAGCCATAAAATAAATATAGCCACCGGCCTCGTCAATAAGGCTTACGGTAATTACATCATAATCGCCCTTGGTAAGCAGGGTTTCTTTACCCTCGCGGCTCACGCGGTAAATGTGTTTCCAGCCGTCCTTTTCGCTTACCCATAAAAAGTCTTTGCCTTTGTTTATCCATTCCCAGCCAATTGGGTCGCCATTGTTCCAGCGCTCTTTGCCGTCAATCCATGAGTTGCTTTTTTCCTCACGGATAAGGCGGGTTGTGCCGTTTGATATATTGCCGATAAATACGCGGCTTTCTGTTTGGGCGCGGTTCAGTTGCTCAACAATAATTTCGTTAGGGCTTAAAGTCCATTCCATACGGGGGATATAGTGCTGCACGTTATCGCCGGGAATATCCATCCATTTGGTGGTAGCAGTGCTGACATCAACCACCCCAATTTTTGCCGAACTTGGGTCTTCGCCCGCCACAGGATATTCTACCGGTACCACAAACGGATATATCGAGTCGGTTGTGTTCAGCATATAATAGCTTTTAATTTTGGTAGCATCTATCTTCCAGTAAGCTATATTGCGGCTATCGGGCGACCAGCGAAAACCATCGCGGCAGCCAAACTCCTCTTCGTATGCCCAATCAAAAGTGCCGTTAATAACGTGAGTACTGCCGTCGGTAGTCAGTTGCTTAACATCGCCGCTGGCCAGGTCTTCTACATAAATATTATGGCCGCTTACGTAAGCAGCTTTAGTTGCATCGGGCGATAGTTTGGCAAACATCAATGACGATTCGGGCAGATTTTTGCCTAATTGCCACAGCTTTTGCGTGCCGGTATCAAACACCCAATAATCGCCACGGGTATCATAGCGCCATACTTTTTTGGTATTGGTGTTAATGAGCACTTTTTTTCCATCGTCAGATATGGTAAACCTTTTTACACCAATAGGTGTTTTGCCTTTGGGTGTAAGCATAGCAGCACTTATCCAAACTGTTTTTTTGCTGCTGTCGCGGGTGTCGTAAACGGTAATTTCGCCGCCCGTTGTTTTATAATACTGATAGCCATCATTGGCCCAGTGTGTAGGTGCGCGTTGCGCTTTAGCCAGGTTATTGTTTAGAATAAACAGAACGATTAACAGGAACGACCAGCCTGAACGGTAAAATTTCATATAAAATACTTTGAATAATGAATGCGGCATTATTTTAAAAATAAGCAATGCCGCCGTAAATTTTGCGTTAAATTAGCACATTCGCCAAGCATAAAACCAGTGTAATGAAAAAAATACTTCTACTTATTGTTCTCTTTGTTTCATTAGTTACTGTTACCCAGGCCCAACGCGCCAACCGGAGCAAGTTTATAAGCGATAGCCTTGACCTGTATGTAAGCCGAGCCCTAACCAACTGGCGCATCCCGGGCGTAGCTGTTTGTATTGTTAAAGACAATAAGATTGTGCTGATGAAAGGTTACGGCATTAAGGAACTTGGCCTGCCAAACCTGGTGGACGTAAACACCTTATTTATGATAGGCAGCAATACCAAAGCCTTTACGGCTACTGCCCTGGCCATACTGCAAAGCAGCGGCAAACTTTCGTTAGATGATAAGGTAACCAAATACATCCCGGAGTTTAAGCTTGATAATAAACTTGCCGGCGAGCAGGCCATTGTACGCGACTTATTGTGCCACCGCCTTGGGCTGCAAACCTTCCAGGGCGATTTTACTTTTTACAATACCAACCTTAGCCGCGAAGAAATTATTCAAAAGCTGGGGCAAATTAAGGCACCTTATCCTTTCCGCACCAAATG
Organism: Mucilaginibacter sp. KACC 22773; assembly: GCF_028736215.1. NCBI lineage: Bacteria > Pseudomonadati > Bacteroidota > Sphingobacteriia > Sphingobacteriales > Sphingobacteriaceae > Mucilaginibacter > Mucilaginibacter oryzagri. The sequence continues at coordinate 6,808,981 of NZ_CP117883.1, read as the reverse complement.
GGGCTATACCAATTCGGCATTTTTAACGGCCGGCCAAATTATCCCGAGAGTAACCGGCAAACCCTGGGAAGTTTACCTGAAAGAAAACATTTTTGCCCCGCTGGGCATGAGCAACACCCTTGCCCTTACGGCCGAAATGCCCAAATCAATAAACCGTACCGTACCACATACCTTAAATGATGGCCGGCTAACCGCTATACCTTATTGCCAGATAGATGGGCTTGCGCCGGCCGGTGCTATCAGCTCGTCGGTAAATGACATGAGCAAGTGGGTTATGGCATTGCTGAATGACGGCAAAGTTGGCAACAGGCAGGTAATTCCGGCGGCGGCGATACAGGCCACCCGGCAACCACAGGATATTGTAGGCAGCGAACACCACTTAAATGGCGAAAACAATTTTGAACTATACGGGTTGGGCTGGTTTATACAGGATTACTCGGGCCACCGGCTGGTGATGCACGATGGCGGGGTAAACGGATATTTATCTTCGGTGACATTATCTCCGCAAGACCACCTGGGCATTGTCATTTTAACCAATACCGATCAGAACCAGTTTTTTGAAGCCCTGCGCTGGGAAATATTAGATGCTTATTTTGGCCAGGGATACCGCAATTATAGTGATACTTACCTGGCTAATTACAAAACCCGCGCCACTGCCGACCAGGCCACAGATAAAAAGCTGCGCGATTCGGTGTTGTTAAACCTGCGCCCTGCCTTACCCGCCGAAAACTATACCGGCAAATATACCAACAGCCTTTACGGCAGCATGACTGTAACCCAGGGCGAGAATAACGACCTCGAGATGCGTTTTGAACACCATCCTAAAATGTTTGCCAAACTGCAACCTTTAGGTGGCAACCGCTACTACGTAACCTTTTCAGATCCTACTTTAGGCAAGGCGGTGTTCCCCTTTACCGTTCAAAACGGCCGGGTAACCGGCGTACGGGTTAAAGTAGCCGATTTTGTGGAGCGTAATCCTTATGATTTTAAGAAGGAGTGATATGGAGAATAGTGAATAGAGAACGGTGAGTGGTTAAATGCGGCCTATTTTAAGATTAGGCCAACATAAACTGGTTATCAATTACAACCAACTCAATCAACCACTCACCCAATCAACTATTCACCAAAACACCAACCCTAAAACTTCAAATTCGACTTAAGCCAAACCTGAACATCTTCCTGGGTAAATATTTCGGCGGGTAATTTATCGTGAATAAGTTTTTCCATTTTGTTGCCCGTATTCGCAAAACGGTAATCCCACAATATCATCAGTTTGTTTATCAGGTAAACAACTTCGTTGCCTTCATCTTTTGCAAACGGGGTTGCATCTGGTTTGCCGTTTACGCGTGGATCATTTTGGGTATAATTAGTCCATTTGTAATCGGTATAATGCAGGTTTCGCTTCGAAAAAAGGATCATGAGCTTAAAGAATTTCTTTAAAGGTACGGATAATTAACCCGGTATTTGGCGATAGCCCATTTTATATGCGCCTAATCATTAAAATAAAGTTAACAAATTGCGGTAGTACATAGCTTATAGTAACGTCGTTAGCAAGCTTTAACAGGCGGTAACATTATTTCTTGCATTTTAAATTTTGGATACCTCCCTATTGTCATAAAGTCAATATCTTCAACGGGGGGTTAAATCTAAATTCGTAGTTTAGCGGCGGTCATAATTTACTGTTCATGTTCTGGAAAAAAACAGCATCATTTATTCTTAAAAACAGGCTTCTTGTGTTGATAAGCGTTGTGGCGTTAAGTGTTTTTATGAGCTATGAGGCATCCAAAGTAAAAATAACTTTTAATGGCGGCAAGGTGTTGCCCGTTACCGATTCGGCCTATATCCGGTATAACCAGTTTAAAAAAATGTTTGGCCAGGATGCATCGTCCATGGTTATCGGCATCAAATCGGATAAAATTTTTGATAAAAACATATTTAACGACTGGTTTCAGATAGGCAACGATTTGAGACAGGTAAAAGGTGTTAAAGCGGTTATTTCGGTAGCCAACGTTTATAACCTGCAAAAGGACACCGCCAAACACCGTTTCATTATAAAACCATTGGTTACCGGCATGTTGCCAACAGCACAGGCGGTTGATAGTATAAAACAAAAGCTGGCCAGCCTGCCTTTTTATAAAGGGGTGGTATTGAGCAACGATGGCAAATCTACCCTGATGGCTATCACTTTTGACGATAAGATCATCAACACCCCATACCGTGTACCCATTATCAACAAAATAAAAAAGCTGGGTGCAGCATTTGAACAAAAGCATGGTATTAAAGTGCACTACTCGGGTCTGCCACTTATCCGTACCGTAGTTGGCGATTTGGTGGCGCATGAGTTTTCCATGTTCCTGAGCCTGTCGGTGTTAATTACTGCCATCATATTGCTGGCATTTTTCCGCTCGTTTTTCCCGGTGGTATTTCCCATCATCATTGTTGTGCTTGGGGTAGTTTGGAGCCTGGGCACATTGGTGCTGATGCATTACGAAATGACTATCCTCACCGGCATCATTCCGCCGCTTATTGTGGTTATCGGCATTCCTAATACCATCTTCATCCTTAACAAATACTACCACGAATATGAGTTGTGCGGCGATAAAATGAAAGCGTTGCACCTGGCTATTGAAAAAGCCGGCATAACCACCTTTATTGCCAATATTACAACCGCCATAGGTTTCGGCGTATTATGCTTTACCAACAGCGAACTGCTTACCCAGTTTGGCCTGGTAGCCTCTATCAGCATTATAGCTACTTTTGCTTTAAGCTTAATTTTAGTACCCATTATTTTCAGCTACCTGCCATCGCCTAAACCACAAAAGGCCGGCATTAAGGATAGCAAACTGATGGCCAAAGTACTTAGCGGTTTAGATAAGCTGGTGCATAACAAACGCAAAACTATTTATATAGGCACGTTGGTATTAATTGCCATATCGTGCGTAGGTATTTATCAAATAAACATTAACGGCTTTGTGGTTGACGACCTGCCCCAGCATAACAACACGCTGGAAGACCTTAAATTTTTTGAGGCTAACTTTAACGGCGTATTGCCCTTAGAGGTAAGCATTGATACCAAACGTAAAAACGGCGTGGTAAACCTGGGCGTAATCCGCAAGGTAGAGAAGCTTGAAAAACTAATTTCGTCGTACCCGCAGTTTAGTCGGTCGATATCGCTTATCCAGGTTTTAAAATTCAGTACCCAGGCTTTTTACGGCGGGGCGCCCGAATATTACCGGCTGCCCGATGGACTGGAGCAAAATTTTATCCTGAACTATGCAGGCAACTCTACGGGGAAAGGCACCAGCGCGTTAAACAGTTATGTAGATAGCACCAAACAGGTTACCCGCGTAACGTTTGAGATGGTTGATGCAGGGTCAAAAAAAATGAATGTGGTGCTGGCCGAATTGCAACCGCGCATCGACTCTATCTTTAACCCTAAAAAGTTTCATGTAGAGCTTACCGGCAGCAGCATCATATTTATTAAAGGCACCAATTACCTGCTTATTAACCTGTATGAAAGTTTGGCCTGGGCTATTTTCCTGATTGCCATTGTAATGTGGATATTGTTTCGAGGTGTTAAAATGATAGCTGTATCCCTGGTACCCAACCTGGTACCGCTTATTATTACAGCCGGCATTATGGGGTTTTTTGGCATTCCGCTTAAACCCTCAACTATCCTCATCTTCAGTATAGCCATGGGTATTTCATCCGACCAGACCATTTATTTCATCACCCGTTACCGCCACGAACTGCGCAACACCCGCAAAAGCATATCGGTAATTGTATCCGATACCATCCGCGAAACCGGGGTGAGCATGATATTTATAGCAACAGTACTGTTTTTTGGCTTTGGTGTTTTTGTGGTATCAAAATTTGGCGGTACACAGGCCCTGGGCATCCTGCTATCAATTACATTGTTAGTAGCGATGATCAGCAACCTTACCCTGTTGCCGGCATTTTTATTAACGCTTGAAAAAGGGGTGGACAGGAAAAAAATAAAGGGGCCGGATATAGAGGAGTAGGCCTCACCCTGCCTTCTCCAAAGGAGGAGGTTCGCTTTAATAATGACATGTCGAACGAACGAACCGGGGCAGGGCTTGGGCGCAGCGGTGAGGAGAAATCTTATACCCCCCGCATTCGAACTTTGCCTCATGGGATGCAAGGCGTATAAGATTTCTCTTCGCACCACTCCACTTTGGCCTCCCTGGCTCATTCGAAATGACATTTTCCTTTTAGAATTTAACTAAACGAAGAACGTTTAACATGGATCTTAAACTCAACAACAAAGTAGCCCTGGTGCTGGCAGCCAGCAAAGGGTTAGGCAAGGCAATAGCCACAGCGCTATCTGCCGAGGGTGCCAAGGTAATTATCGGCTCGCGCGATGAGGCAGAGTTAAATAAAACTGCCGGGGAAATCAGGAAGCTAACCGGTAACGAGGTTGTGGTTATTCCTGTTGATGTTTCCAGCGCTGATGAAATTGATGCCTTTGTTGCCAAAGCAGCAGCCACATTTGGCCGGATAGACATTTTGCTGAACAACGCCGGCGGGCCACCCTTTGATAAGTTTGAGAACTTTGACGATGAGCAATGGCAAAAAGCATTTGAGCTTAACCTGCTTAGCGTTGCCCGTTTTAGCAAACTGGTATTGCCCCATATGCAAAAAACCGGTAGCGGCCGAATCATCAACATCATCAGTGGTTCGGTAAAGGCAGTATTGGGTAATTCCGTACTATCCACCACCATGCGCATGGGCGTTGTGGGCATGGCCAAATTAATGGCCGACGAATTTGGCCCTTACAATATCACCGTAAACAATGTGGCTCCCGGCTTAATCCTTACCGACCGTATTAAGCACACCCTCCCTAAAGATGTTGACCCGGAACAAGCTATAAAAGATAAAGCAAAAGCCATCCCCCTTGGCCGCATTGGCAAACCCGAAGAGTTGGCGGCACTGGTTGCCTTTTTAGCATCAGAGCAGGCGGCTTACATTAGCGGGACTACTATACAGGTTGATGGTGGGGCGAACAGGGCTATTTTTTAGAATTAGGAGATTCGCTTTTTAGGCAAAAATCGTAGAGTGCAATTGTGGTAATCAAATCTGGCCACGTTTCATAAGATACCAACCCAGGTAGCACGGGTATTATAGATGTTTTAACCCATTTCTTCTGGTTTAATAAATTGATTTGAGCGCTGTAATCAAGCTTTTTTGAGAAAGGGTTAACGACACTTAATATCATCTGCTGATGTATACGCCCTTCTACACTTTGGGAAAAAGATATTTTTATCGTCTTTTCTTTATGAATGTTCTCTGGCACAACCTTTAAATTCACAAGGCTATCACCAGATAACTCAGCCTCAATCAATAAGCTTTCGCCAGGGAAAACCTGGATAGTTTTTTTATTATAAACATATTGTGAGGCATTCATTGGAGCGTTGTAAAACGTAGAATCGTTAACAAATAGTTTGAGTTCAAACGGAGGCCTTGTATTACTGTCGACTGTTTGCGCATCGCACTCCTTACCTATCAGCAGGAGAAAAAGAAATAAATAGTTTTTCATGTTTAGGTTATTTGTATTTACGAGTTATCGGATATAAAACGCTTATTCGATCGCCAAAAAAGTTATCTAAAAATTAGGATTAGTCCATTAGTAGGTACCATTCAACGTGGCATTACCTCAATACGGTTATTTTACAGCAGATTGGTAAACCTCATAAAAAGCGTATGAAACAGAACAATAAAGCAGAACCAGGTGGGCGATATAAACTCGTTTTAAATGAATAACGTCCCGCCTATCCTTTTCACTTAGCGAACTAGCCAGTGCATTATTAATGGTCTTTAACGACAACCTCCAGGTATTGTTGATAACACGGGATCGATAAAGCCCGGATTGTTTTGAACCGATATATAGACTCAATAAACCAAGTAAGCCAAAAAGTGCAAATAGGATCATCTACCCCCTGCTCTCCTTCAAATAATCAATAATCAAAGTAATAATACTCACAATAGCCGCCATGGTTAAACCTGTAGCGCCACCCTGCATATAAACCTTCCAATTGGAGCCCTGTAAAGCCGGGATAACCATTGTTGCCGAAAACAGGATCACGGCTACTAACAACATTAATATCGTGCGCTTTACTTTATTATTTTTCACCTGTCTAAATTAAAAAAATCATTTATAATTTCCGTATTTTTGCAACCTCTTAAAAAAGAGGTGATAAACGGTAGAATATATACATGTACAAGGAATATAAGCAGTTAAACTTATCGCAAACAGGCAAGGAAGTACTTAAATTTTGGAAAAAGAATAACATTTTCGAAAAAAGTATCAGCAATCGCCCGGAAGATAACCCATACACTTTTTACGAAGGGCCGCCGAGCGCTAATGGCATGCCCGGCATTCACCACGTAATGGCACGGTCTATCAAAGATATTTTTTGCCGCTATAAAACACTTAAGGGTTACCAGGTTAAACGTAAAGGCGGCTGGGATACCCATGGTCTGCCCATTGAACTGGCTGTTGAAAAAGCTTTGGGAATAACCAAAGACGATATCGGCAAAAAAATCACCGTTAAAGAGTACAACGATGCCTGCCGCAAAGAGGTAATGCGCTATACCGATGTGTGGAACGACCTGACCGAAAAAATGGGTTACTGGGTCGACCTGGAAGATCCGTACATCACCTACAAAAACGAATATATTGAAAGCCTTTGGTGGATACTGAAGGAGTTTTATAAAGCCGGCTATTTATACAAAGGGTACACTGTACAACCTTATTCACCAAAATCGGGTACCGGTTTAAGCTCGCATGAACTTAACCAGCCGGGCACTTACAAAATGGTGAAAGATACCACCATTGTTGCTCAGTTTAAAGTAAAACGCGACCAGGATTCGGCCTTTTTGTTTGAGGGTGTAAATACCGATGTGTTTATCCTGGCCTGGACCACTACACCGTGGACACTGCCATCAAACTGTGCCCTTGCCGTAGGCGAAAATATCACCTACGTTAAAATAAACACTTTTAATCCTTACACTTTTGAACCAATCTGCGTTGTTTTAGCGAAGGACCTGGTAAAAAAATACTTTAAGGCCGAAGGCGAAAGCGCATCCTTTGATGATTACAAAGGCGGCGACAAGATCATCCCATGGACATTAGCAGCCGAATTTAAAGGAAGCCAGTTATTAGGCATCCACTACGAGCAGCTGATGCCTTATGTAACCAATGAAGACCTGGAGAAAAACGCTTTCCGTGTTATCCCTGCCGATTTTGTTACGACAGAAGACGGTACAGGCATAGTACACACCGCATCAGTTTTTGGCGCGGATGACTTCCGGGCCTGTAAAGAAAACAACGTACCATCGGTAATGGTGAAAGACGAGAATGGCAAGGAGGTTCCTTTGGTAGACAAGCAGGGCCGTTTTGTTGACGAGGTTACCGATTTTGCAGGCCAATACGTTAAAGAAGAATATTATACCGCCGAAGAGCGTGCCGTGGAAGGTTTCAGGGCCACCGACGTACAGATCTCGATCAAACTAAAAACTGAGAACAAAGCCTTCGACGTAAAAAAATACGAGCACAGTTACCCGCACTCCTGGCGTTCTGACGAACCTATTTTATACTATCCGCTGGATAGCTGGTTCATCAAAACTACTGCCGTTAAAGATAAAATGGTAGCGCTCAACAAAACCATCAACTGGAAACCCGAATCGACCGGTACCGGCCGTTTTGGTAACTGGCTTGAAAACCTGGTTGACTGGAACCTGTCGCGCTCCCGTTACTGGGGAACCCCGCTGCCTATCTGGCGCGAGGAAAATGGCGGAGAAGAAAAATGCATTGGCTCGATTGCCGAATTGAACGCCGAGATTGAAAAATCAATAGCAGCCGGTTTTATGCCTGAAGGCTTCGCGCTGGAAGATATGCACAGGCCTTATGTAGATGATGTGATATTAACCTCATCAACCGGTAACAAAATGTTCCGCGAGCCCGACCTGATTGACGTATGGTTTGATAGCGGCGCCATGCCTTACGCGCAATGGCATTTCCCGTTTGAAAACCAGGAAGAATTTGCGAAGGCCTATCCTGCCGATTTTATTGCCGAAGGTGTTGACCAAACCCGCGGCTGGTTTTTTACCCTGCACGCGATAGCTGTAATGCTGAGCGAGTGCAGCGATGAGGTAAAAGCCGTTAACGAAAAGGTTGGCAATGGTGGCGTTGCCTTTAAAAACGTGATCTCGAACGGTTTGGTGCTGGATAAAAACGGCAACAAAATGTCTAAGCGTTTAGGCAACGGTGTCGATCCGTTTGAAACCATCGAGCAGTTTGGTGCCGATGCCCCGCGCTGGTACATGATCAGCAATGCATCGCCATGGGATAACCTGAAATTTAATGTAGAGGGTATCGATGAGGTTCGCCGCAAGTTTTTCGGTACACTTTATAATACCTACTCATTCTTTGTGCTGTACGCCAACATCGATAAGTTCACTTACAGCGAGGCCGAAATTGAGATCAGCAAACGCCCGGAGATTGACCGCTGGATCATATCCCTACTAAATACCTTAACCCAGGAGGTTGACGGCTTTTATGCCGACTTTGAGCCAACCAAAGCAGCCCGTGCCATACAGGAATTTGTAGATGCGCATTTCAGTAACTGGTTTATCCGCTTAAGCCGCCGCCGTTTCTGGAGGTCGGATAATTCGGATGATAAGTTATCGGCATATCAAACGTTATATACCTGTTTAATCACCATCAGCAAGCTGATGTCGCCTATAGCACCTTTCTTTGCCGATAGGTTATACAGCGATTTAAACAGCGTTACAGGCAAAGAAGCTTATGAATCTGTTCACCTGGCTTACTTCCCTGAGTATAACGCCAACCTGGTTGATACCGACCTGGAAGAGCGTATGAAACTGGCCCAGGACGTTTCATCTTTGGTGTTATCATTACGTAAAAAAATAGGAATTAATGTAAGGCAGCCGCTAAGTAAAATCCTTTTACCTATATTAGATAAGGACTTTAAAGCACACGTGGAGCTGGTTAAGGAATTGATATTATCTGAAACCAACATTAAGGATATTGAGTATATTACTGACACTGCAGGCTTCATCAAAAAGAAGATAAAGCCAAACTTTAAAGCCCTTGGGCAAAAGGTAGGCAAGGACATGAAAGCAGTAGCAGAGGCTATAAACAACTTTACAAATGAACAAATCGCTTCTTTAGAGGCGAATGGCAGTATTGATGTAGAAGTAATGGTTGGTGGTAATTTGAAAGATAGTTTGCCGGAACCACTCACCACTCACTACTCACTACTCACCACCGATGTAGAGATTATCGCCGAAGACGTACCCGGCTGGCAGGTTGCAAACCAGGGCAAACTAACCGTTGCTTTGGATGTTACTATAACCAACGAGTTAAAACAGGAGGGTATAGCGCGCGAATTAGTAAGCCAGATACAACGACTTCGCAAGGAAAAAGGCCTTGAAGTAACGGATAAAATAGATATTAAGCTTTTTGACCACCCTTACATCAGCGAAGCGGTAAAAAATAATTTAACCTATATTTGCGCCGAAGTTTTGGCCGTGGGTATAACACTTGATACCCAGTTGAATGAAGGCGATTTAATAGCCATTGACGGACATGAAATTTTGATTGTAATTAGTAAAATATAAATGAAAGTAGAAAACGAAAAAACCAGATATTCTGAGTCAGACCTGCAGGAATTTAAAGCGCTAATCCTGGATAAACTGCGTATTGCTAAAGAAGAATTAAACTCGCTTGCAACATCATTAAGCTCGCCAAACGCGAACGGAACCGATGATACCGCAGGCACCTATAAAACATTGGAAGATGGCTCGGCCACACTGGAAAAAGAACAAATTAACCAGTTGGCAGCCCGTCAGAAAAAATTCATCGATCAGCTGGAAGCTGCATTGGTACGCATTGAAAACAAAACCTACGGTATTTGCCGCGAAACCGGTAAACTGATCCCTAAGGAGCGTTTGCGCGCGGTGCCACACACCACCATGACGATGGAAGCAAAAATGAGGCAATAAATGAAGGCTGCTTACACCAAACCTTTTTTTACCGCTTTCATCATTATCCTTGCCGATCAGGCTATTAAAACCTGGGTACGCAGGTATATGTACATGGGCGAAGAAATTCGTTTCCTGGGCAGCCATGGCATGCTGCACTACACCGAAAATAACGGCATGGCATTTGGCATGGAGTGGGGTGGCGATGCCGGTAAGCTGGCGTTAACCCTGTTCCGCATAGCGGCGGTTGTAGGCATTGTATACAGCTTGGTTTACCTCATTAAACACAAATATCATCGCGGGTTGATCATGAACGTGGCGCTTATTTTAGCCGGCGCCGTAGGTAACATTATCGACTCTACCTTTTACGGCATCCTGTTTCAGCATGGTAAACTGTTTCATGGCCGCGTTGTAGATATGTTTTACTTCCCCTTGTTAAAGGGTACTTATCCAACCTGGTTCCCCCTGTGGGGAGGTGAATCGTTCGAGTTTTTCAGGCCGGTATTTAACCTGGCCGATTCGGCAATATGCGTGGGCGTTATCATGATCCTGCTATACCAAAAGCGCTACTTCAAACACGAAGTACCTGAGGTAGCAAGCCCCAACAGCGAAATGGTTGAGGAATAATAAAAAACAATATTATATTGAAAAGAGCCGCGTTTAGCGGCTTTTTTTTGTTTTTCGCTATCGGCGCCTGTGTCCGCACATAACGCTGTTTCTTAAAGCGGCAGTTAATCACAACCGGCTATCTGTAAGATGCCGGTGAGGGCACTGTTTAACGGTTAAATCCTTTAAGCCCCAAACTGCCTCAAATGGTGGTCGATGTGTTTATAGGCAAAGCAGCCTATCTGTTCCTTGGTCATTTTGCCAAAAAAAGGATGTACAAAATTGTGGTTGGCAAAATTTTCTTCCTCATTGATCAGGCTGATCCATTTGGTTTTTTCGACCTCCACATCGCCCGTGCCGGTTATGTTAAAGCCAGGAACAGTAGGCATGTTTTTTTTGACAGGGCTGTCGTCTTTTAGCATACCCTTCAGGGCCATTTTGCCAAACAGCTTTCCAATAAACGATTGTTTGTATGTGGTTTTACCCAATACCATTTCTTCCCACAGGCTGCAATGTTTCAGCATCTGGTAAACGGTCATTTTACCCCATTGCGCGGTACTGTTTTCATCGAGGGTATTTATACGGGCAATAAGTTCGGCACGGGTGGCGTTGTCAAAAATGGTTTTCATGGCTGGGTAATTGGCGCTTTTAGGTTGGTTTAAAAATAGTTAATTAGTTGCGATGATAAAAGGTAGGCAAACTCGTTATGTTGAGGTATAAAATTTCGCGAAGGAATGATGTATATCGTATGGCGGCGACGACTCACCCTGTCGAGGCTGCGCCCGACATCCCTCTCTTCATCTGCGATGGAAAGAGGGGCTTGAACGGTGGGTAATTTGGTATGCTACATGCATTCAACTCTTCAGGTCCCTCTTTCCGGCGAAGCCGAAGAGAGGGTGGCGGGCGCAGCCTCGCCGGGTGAGTCTTCCCCGCCGTTCGAAGCCAATGTTCATTTGAACCGAAACACATCATATTGTTGAGGTAAGTTGCCCAACAAAGCTATCGGATACTGATGAATAATTGTAGTTTTGGTTGCGACAAACAAGAGGTGAAATGCGACAATAGCAGCAGGCGTTTAGAAATGAATTTTATGTATAACCGTACCTGTTCGATAGTTGTTTATTGTATGATTATCATGTTGTTTGCATGTTCGTGCGGTAAAAACAACAGCACGGCCGCAACCGCTTTTTACTATTGGAAAACCAATTTTAAACTCGGGGCCGGGCAGGCAGGGCTGATAAAACAGGTTGGTACCAACAAGATATACGTCCGTTTTTTTGATGTAAACTGGGATAAAAATCAGCGCCGCGCGTACCCAAACGCAATGGTACAGTTTGGCGATACGCTGGCCGGGCTAAATATCACACCGGTTATTTATATCGCCAACGCTACCTTCGAAAACATGCCCGATACAGCCGTTGATAGCCTGGCTGTAAATTGCAATAAACTGCTTGGTAACCTTGCCGGTGAGCAACATATTAATTATACCAGCGTACAGGTTGATTGCGACTGGACGCTGACCACCCGGCAACGGTATTTCAATTTCCTGCTGGCTTTTAAAACGCTTAACCGGCACCAGTTACAGGCCACCATCAGGCTGCACCAGGTAAAATTTAAGGAGCGTACCGGCGTGCCCCCTGTTGATAGGGGAGTGCTGATGTTTTACAATATGGGTAAACTGAATGCCAATTTGCAGCAGCCAAACTCTATTTACAATGATGCCGATGCCGAAAAATATGTACCCTATGTAACATCGTATCCACTTAAACTGGATGTGGCATTACCCCTGTTTTCGTGGGCCATCCACATCAGGGAGGGTAAATTAATCCAGGTGTACGGTAAAATAGGGCACGGGCAGCTTGATAACCGGGATGATTTTGAAAAGATTGCCGGCGCAAATAATTACCGCGCCAGGCACAGCTTTTTTTTAGCAGGTATTTATATCAAACAAAATGATATTTTTAAGCTTGAAGAAATTACTGCTGCCGGTTTAAACACGGCAGCAAAACAATTGATTAAATACCTCCCGCAACAACCCAACAGAACCATCATTTACTATGAATTGGCCAACATCAACCTATCTGAATATCAGGCAGAAACTATCCGCCAGGTTTCTGATCGTTTTTAGTTTTTGTACCCTTGCCCTCGCCGGTGTCATCTGGGCTTGTGCCGATTCGTACGAGCCGGAGTATTCGGCTTTTACGCCCGAGTTTTTTGTAAACAAGCAATACTTGCCATTTTTTTATACCGGCAACGAGGTTTACTACGGGTTGGACCACGCAGATGACAGTAATATATGGTACAATGAAAAGGTGACTGATGAGTGGTATCATCATTTTAACGGGCAGTTTGCCCGCCAGTCTCTCCTGTTTTTGTTGACTACGGCAACCCGCGGGATGATTGACACCGTTTATAAAAACTACACCGGTGCGTTGCATGCTTTACCAGCGGCATACCCCGATAGCAGTAAAGGCAGGCCCGATAAAGCGCAGCTTTCCGGCTTTTTTAAATACCTGCAGCTGGCCAAAAGTTGCGAAATATTTACCGTAAACAATAGCCAGCGTAGCTGGGACAAAGTTACCCCGTTATACGCGCCCGCTAAACTGGAGTCATCATTAACGCATGCTTTTCAGGATGAAAATGATCCGTTCATCAAATCGCGGTTGTGGTTTCAGTTGGTCAGGTACTATTATTTCAGGGACAATGACGCTGCCAACGCCAAATCGGTAGCGATATTTAATAAATATAAAGATGGGTTTGCAAAGGATTTAACTTACTACCGTGCCCTTGGTTATGTTGCAGGTTATTATTACCACCAAAAAAACTATGCCCTATCCAATTACCTGTATAGCCTGTGTTACAATTACTCGTACGAGTTAAAGATCCCCAGTTACTGGAGCTTTCACCCGCAAAATGAAACCGACTGGAAGGCTACGCTGCGGATGGCAAAAAACAAAGATGAGCAGATAACACTTTGGCAAATGCTGGGCATCCAGTATGATGAAAACCGGGCTATGAAAGAGATTATAGCACTTGACCCAAAATCTGAAAAACTTGATTTGTTGTTAAGCCGGATGGTTAACAGCCATGAATCCTCGGGGATATACAGTGACCCTGTTAACCCGGATTCGGTTAGGAAAAGCTACCTTGATGGTAAGCACCTGGTAGAAACTATGGCACTTAAAGGGAACACTGCCAAACCTTATTTCTGGAGCCTGGCGGCAGGCTACATCAATTACCTCGATAGCAATTACAAGGCTGCAGGCAAGTTTTACGCCATTGCCAAAAAACAGTTCCCGCCGGGCGATGTAAACGTACAGGCGCAAGGCAAACTGCTGGATATATTGCTGATAGTTAACAAACTCAAAAGAATGGATGCCACCACCGAGCGCCAGCTAACCGAACCATTAAACTGGCTGGCCGACCCAACCCTGGGAAAAAGCGGATCGACATTAAGTAAATTGAGATACAGTGACGCCAAAGGCACGGTAATGCAGGTAATTGCGCGGCTATATCACCGGCAAGGTAACCTGGTTAAGGAAGTTTGCTTTAACAATAACTATGTAATTTATAAAGATAGCGCGCAGGTAGAAAACCTGATTAAGCTGCTTACAAAAACCAATAAAACACCTTTTGAAAAGGTGATGGTACGTTACTACCCTGTAACTTTAGATAACCTGTATTACCACCAGGCGCTTAGCCTGGTTTATCGGCAGCAAACGGCTAAGGCGATATTCCTGCTAAAAAAAATGAAGCCTGTAGAATTTGTACTTTACGCCAATCCCTTCAACAGCCGGATAATGGATTGCCATGATTGTGACGCCGCCGCCCCGCAAAAGCAAAAATTTACGCCATTATCCTTTGTGCAAACGCTACTAAAACTGCAAACCGAAGTAAAAGCCGGCAAAAACGTATACCGTAATACCTGGCTTATGGCCAATGCTTATTACAATATTACCTATTACGGCAATGGCCGCGCATTTTACCAGTATGAAGACCTTGGCATCGATACATCACCTAATGCACTTAATACGGATTTATCGGGCAGCGGTGATGATGCTAATGCGGCTTTGGATAGTCATTATGACATGGCCGCAGCCACCAAATATTACACCCTTGCGCTCCGCAACGCCACAACCAATGAACAGCGCGCCCGCTGCACCTTCATGCTCAGCAAATGCGCCCAGAACGATTCTTATAACGGGGTAGATAATCCTAACTATATTAAAAAGGTAATTAACGATACAAGCTATACTTATTTAAACAAGTATTTCCAGCTATTAAAAAACAACTACAGCAAAACGGCTTATTATAAAGAGGTGCTTAAAGAGTGTGAATACTTTAAGAGTTATGTGGATGAGAAATAGCGTGGTAAAAGGAGGGAGCAACAAAAAGGTTATATCGCCATTTATTTTTTACCCCCAATCGGCCAATGTCATCACCTCTGCCTGGCTAACAAAAACTTTGGTAGTTAGTACACGATGCACTTCTTTGTCTGCGTCGCCGCAGCAATCTGCCAATACCGTAATGCGGTAATCTTTATCGGCAGCTTCGCGCAGTGTTGATAGTACTACGCCGCTGGTATCAATGCCGGTTAATACAATATGTTGTATTTGCTGGGCCCTTAAAATCACTTCCAGATCGCTGCCGGTAAAGGCGCTCACACGGCGTTTTACCACAACAAGCTCGTTGGCTGCGGGCGTTAGGCGAGGGTGAACTTTTGTCATTTCGTTGGGGTTAACCCCTGAAAGGCGGTCTTTAGTGGCGCCAAATATTTTATTTTGCCGGCTAATTTCAGGGCCGCCTGCCCTGAAACCTACAACCACATAAATAACGGGTATTTGCACGGCGCGTGCATTGGCTATAGCGTTGGCCACATTGCCAAGCAGTGTTTCAGGATTGCCCAGGCGTGCTACCACGGGCAGCTGCATGTCCATCACTAAAAGAGCTGTATTATTTTGCATGTTTTACCGGGTTTAATTTGTTAAATGCTTCGGTTTGCTAAATCGATATTTTCGATAGCAGTGCTTTATAAGCAAGTGTAAAATTAACTGATTGCGGTAGGATCGGCCCGGGACAAGTGTCTCAAAATCGTTTTATCGCCCTGATCCGGCTAAGCGTTCGCCGGTTTATCCCCAGGTACGAGGCCAGGTTTGTGAGGGTGATACGCTGTAATATATGAGGCTGGTTTTTCTCGATATACCGGTAACGTTCGGCGGGGGAGTACATTTTGAAAAGGTTACTATGCGCATTTAAGTCAAGTAACATGCTGCTCAGCAGTCTTCGGCCAAAAACCATTATTTGGGAGTTGGCGTAGCATTGTTCTTCTAACTTTTTGCGGTTTAATACCCATATTTCGCTTTTCTCGCCTGCAGCGATGGTAAATTCCGACGGGATCCCTGCCTTGCCATTCCTATGGTCGGATGTTACTGAACCTTCCAGGTGAAAGTAAATATTGATTTCGGCCCCATCGGTGTTGCGGTAGTATGTACGCAGATGGCCGTCTTCTACAAAATAAAAGGCTGGGCAAACTTCGCCGGCCTTTAAAATGATATCACCTTTTTTAAGGTTCTTCTTCTCAAAATACCCTGCTATGAGGGGCACGGTTTCCGGCGATTCGGGAAGCAGCAATTGGAGATATTCGAGCAGTTTGGCATTACCCATTTTCAAAGATACAGAATAAGGTACCCGGCGCCCTACCGTAATTTAAATAAGCAGCTTTAAGCTTTTGCATCCGGTTTTTTGTTTTTATATAGCCCTCCCCGGCTACTCATTTTATCTCCGAAAAGCCGGTGATGCAGAAAGGTATCCAAAAGGTGGGCAAAGGGTATTCAAAAGGTACCGAAAGGATGTACTATGGGTGTCGGAGGGTATCGGCAGGTGAAGTTTGGGTGATAGTTAATTCGTTCATTTTCAATTAATTATATATTCTTGTTTTATTTAATTTGTTATATGTTTGATTTTCAACGAGTTGAGATGTTGCCTGTTTTGAGATAAAAAATGAAGGGTAGAAGCGGCAATTGCTAAATAAATTAGTAAGTCAGAAAATTTATCCACATATTTGTGTATACCGTGCAAATTTCACCATTTGCACATTTGAAATTTAAAATCTGCACATCAAACTTCCATGGCCAAAACTAAAATTGCCTATTTCTGCCAAAGCTGCGGCTTCGAATCGCCCAAATGGTTGGGTAAATGCCCATCGTGCCAGCAATGGAACACTTTTGTTGAAGAAATTATAGAAAAGGGCAATGCCAGCAATGCTGTACCTACCTGGAAGGTAACATCCAATACCCAGCAACGCGCCAACAAGCCCGTACAGGTAGCCGATATTACCTTTAACGAGGAGGATAGGGTACTTACCCCGGATAAAGAATTTAACCGCGTTTTGGGAGGCGGGATAGTGGCCGGCTCATTAGTGCTTATAGGAGGCGAGCCGGGCATAGGTAAATCGACCCTGATGCTGCAACTGGCGCTTAATATGCCCAACCTGAAGGTGTTGTATGTATCGGGCGAGGAAAGCGAAAGGCAGATTAAGATGAGGGCAGAACGATTAACAGCCCCCCAGCCCCCTGAAGGGGGAGCAAAAAGGAATAGCTCGGCGATGGTTAATTCGGAGGCTCCCCCTTTAGGGGACGGGGGGGGCTCTTACATACTTTGTGAAACCTCCACTCAAAACATATTTAAGCAAATAGAGGCGCTGGAACCCGATCTGGTGGTGATAGATTCTATCCAAACCCTGCACTCATCGCACATCGAATCGACGCCGGGGAGTGTATCGCAGGTACGGGAGTGTACGGCCGAAATGCTGCGTTTTGCCAAAGAAACCTCTACGCCGGTGTTCCTGATAGGGCATATTACCAAGGATGGTGCAATTGCAGGGCCCAAAATATTGGAGCACATGGTTGATACCGTGTTGCAATTTGAAGGCGACAGGCACCATGTTTACCGCATTCTGCGTACGATAAAAAACCGTTTCGGCTCAGCATCTGAGCTGGGTATTTACGAGATGATGGGTGAAGGGCTGAGGGAGGTATCCAACCCCTCAGAAATCCTGCTATCGCACCGCGACGAACCGCTGAGCGGCATCACCATATCGGCCACTTTAGAGGGGATGAGGCCCATGCTGATAGAAACCCAGGCATTGGTAAGTGCATCTGCCTACGGTACTCCTCAGCGTACTGCAACAGGCTTTGATACCAAACGAATGAGCATGTTGCTGGCCGTATTAGAAAAACGATGCGGTTTCAGGCTGGCAGCTAAAGATGTATTCCTGAATATTACGGGCGGCATCAGGGTAGAAGACCCTGCGATTGACCTGGGCCTGGCTGCAGCCATTATATCGTCTCATGAAGATATGCCCATTCCCTTCAAAACATGCTTTGCAGGCGAAATTGGCCTATCTGGCGAGATTAGGGCAGTAAACCGCGTTGAGCAGCGTATTGCCGAAGCCCAAAAGCTGGGCTTTAACCAGATCTTTATCTCCAAGTACAACCTCCCATCCGGCGGGCAGGACAAAAAACGTATGGACCTATCCCGCTACGATATCGATATCAAAATAGTAAGCAGCATCGAAGAGGTATTTGGGCAATTGTTTGGATAACAAAAAAGCTCAAAGCTTAAGGCGAAATGCTTAAAGCTTTGAGCTTCCCGTTTGATATTGATAGCTTTTGGCTTTCTGCGTTAAGCTTTCTCCTACTATAAAGATGGCAATACAATTTTACGGATACGGTTATTGCCCGAATCTGCAATGTACAGGTTGCCGCTTGCATCGGCGGCTACGCCTTGTGGCGATGCAAAAAGTGCGTTTTTACCACTGCCTTCGGCAAAGCCGGCTGTGGCGCTAAGGCCTGCAAGTGGCAGTAATACTTTATCGGTGGTAATTTCAAAAATACGGCCTGTTTGGTCGGCTATAAAAAGGTTTCCTTTGGCATCAAATGTTAATGCCGATGGCGAACCGATAACCTGGTGTTTAGGATCGCCCAAATAAGTGCTAACTACACCAGCTGATGTTATTTTGCGGATTGAATAATTTAGCGCGTCGGCTACATAAATATTGCCTGATGCATCTATAGCAAGCCCCGATGGCTTGTTAAACGAAGCAGTGGTGGCAGTAGTGTTATCAACCCAGGCAGCTGTCCTGTTGCCGGCAAATGTGGTTACCACACCAGCAGCAGTAACCTTACGGACCAGGTTATTGCCCCTGTCGGCTACGTAAAGGTTACCCGAACCGTCAATCACCAGGCCGCGAGGGTTGTTAAATGAGGCTGCTGTACCTGTTCCATCGTTATAACCTGCGCTACCGCTACCGGTCAATGTGCTTACCGCACCGGCAGGCGTTATTTTACGTATAACGTTGTTGCTGAAATCGGCTACATATATATTACCTGAGGCATCAGTTACCACGCTTTGCGGAGCATAAAAACGGGCATTGGCCAATGAGCCGTCTACATATCCAATAGTTCCGTTGCCGGTTAACGTGTTTACCGTTCCGCCGGTAGTAACAGTCCTGATGGCGCTGTTAAAAGCATCGGCTATATAAATAGTACCTGTACTGCCGATTGTGATACCTTGCGGACTATAAAAAGACGCTGCGGTTCCGTCCCCATCAATGAAGCCGGCACTACTGTTACCCACAAATGTGCTCACGGTGCCTACTTTCGATGTCAGATCGGCGCCGGTGGTAAACTCTACAACTTTGCCATAGCCGGTACCAACAGAATTGGTTGCATAGGCGCGTACATAATATTTGGTATTAACTTTTAAACCTTTCATTTTACTGGTATAGGTTAAATAGTTAACAGTATCGGCAGTTTTTGAATCGGCAGTAGTCGGGGTTGAATTTGTAGTGCTCCAGCATACGCCATAGGTTGATACGGCATAAGTAAGTGCTTCGGTAATAAAACCGCCGCTATGGGCACTGGTATCGGCCGCATCTTTAACCACGTCAATGGTAGATATAACAGGCACTACGCCTGGGGTAGGATTATTGCTTTTAACACATCCTGCCTGGGTTAAAGCAACAGTAAGCAGTATTGCCACAAACGGGATGGAATTAGTAAGATTTTTGTTCATTTGAAATAATATGAATTAATGGGCACGGTATTATCAGCTGTAAAAATAAACAACTTGGCAAAGCTTGTTACCTAAAACTAATATTTTAACATTCATTAACACTTAAATAAAGGCCGGCAGCAAATTGACTAAAAATAAATGAGTTTAAAGTGAATATAATACGGCTAATAACCACAAAATGTAACAGTGGCAGGCCGGTAAACTAAGTATGCAACATTTTGCAGGATATGGTGTTATGTAAAAACAAGCAATTGCTATGAAAGTATCCGTGTTACTCATTATGTTGCTAATGCCCGTAGTGGTATTTGCTCAAAAGCACATACCGCTACCCCATGGTATGGTTTACGGTCAAAAGCCAGATACCATGGCGATGATAACTGCCAATAAGCTGGAAGCCTTTATGGGTAAAAAAACACGGATAAGTACCACTGTTGAGGGCAAGATCATAAAAGTGACTAAAGAAAAAGGCGGCTGGTTTGATGTAGATGCAGGTAGCAGTAAAATAATTGAAGCCCATTTTAAAAATTACAACGTTACACTGCCAACCCAACTGGCTGGCCGTACCGTAATTATGGAAGGCGTGGCCGAAAAAATGTTTATCGCTGATGACCTGCAGCATTTGGCGGGCGATACGGTAAGCGGCAAAAAACAACACAAGATAAAAACAGACCCTAAACGACGGGTGACTTTTGAGGTAAAGGGCTTATTGATTGATAAGTGAGCCTTTAACAAACAACAAAGGCCCTTAACCGGGCCTTTCTCAATATATGATACATTGAAGTTGAATTAAAATTTGGCATTGCGGGTTAGCGCCGCGGGCTCAAGAAACAGGTCATGGCTTAAAAGTTCTTTAACTTTTTGTGCTACTTCGGCGCGGTTAACGGTGGCAGCATCGCGCCTGCATTTAAGATAATGTTCTCTTGCCACTTTTTCGGCCAGGTCGCCAAGGGTTTTTACTTTCAGTTCTTTACCAAACCTGCCTGCAAGGGCAAATCCCGAAAAGGCAATTGCCAGGCCAAACGCGGCTATAACAGGCTGAAAGAAAAAGCCAGCCAGGGATGCTGCCAGTATGAATGCAAAAGCGGCAATTACACCTTGTTTGGGTTGCAATAAATTAAGCTGAAAGCCCATTTCCCGTTCAATCTCGTTAATAACTACAATACGGTTATCGCGCGGAAAAATGTCTTCGAGCCGGGTTTGAGGTTTTACCAATTCCCTTGGAGCGGTAATGGTACAGTTAATGGCATTCCTGATTTTGTAAAATGCCTGCTGGGTGGTGCAGCTTTCGTTGTTTACATGTTTTATCTTTTCAACAACAATATCGCAAAGTTTACCAAAGGTTTTTACATCCCGCACAGATGTATCTTCGAAACTAATATTAAATGATCTTTCAATTTTTACAAGAACGTCACCTAAATCCTCGGGCTCAACACTATTAAGGTTGAACGCCTGGTTATTATTCAAATTAACTTTCAAATTATAGCAACTAAATTTAACCATAAATTGCCTGTAACCGGGGCTACAGGCAATTGTTTATTAGCATTTTTAAACACTGTTAAGTCTTAAGTCCCAAGCCTTAAGTCCTAAGGCTGATTCGTTACTTTTAACTTAGGACTTGAGACTTTTGACTACAGACTACCGGCTCAGGTACATCGATTTCTCTTTGTACAGATGCCTGAAGTATGGGTCCTGCAGGTTAGGAATAAAGCGGATAGCCTCGCCTGTCGATTTCATTTCAGGGCCTAATTCTTTATTCACTTCAGGGAATTTATCAAATGAGAACACCGGTTCTTTGATGGCATAGCCCCAAAGCTTGCGTTCGATGGTAAAGTCTTTTAATTTGGCAACACCCAGCATTACTTTTGCCGCTATGTTGATGTATGGCACATCATAAGCTTTGGCTATAAAAGGCACAGTACGTGATGCCCGTGGGTTGGCCTCTATTACAAACACCTGGTCGTTTTTAACCGCGAACTGGATGTTCAGCAAGCCGCGAACGTTTAACGCTTTGGCAATTTTAACCGTGTATTCTTCCATCTGGCTGATTACGTTATCCGACAAATCAAAAGGCGGCAATACTGCGAATGAATCGCCCGAGTGGATACCTGCCGGCTCAATGTGTTCCATTAAACCCACAATATGTACATCGTCGCCATCGCTTATTGAGTCGGATTCGGCCTCGGCGGCACGATCAAGGAAGTGGTCAATCAATACACGGTTACCGGGCAGATTTTTAAGCAGGCCGACAACGGCTTTCTCCAAATCCTCATCGTTAATAACAATGCTCATGCCCTGGCCGCCTAATACATAGCTCGGGCGAACAAGTACCGGGTAGCCAACGTGGTGTGCAACTTCAAGGGCTTCTTCAGCGCTTTCGGCAACGCCATATTTAGGGTAAGGGATATTCAGTTCTTTCAACAAATCGCTAAAACGGCCACGGTCTTCGGCTACGTCCATATCGTTGAACGAAGTGCCAATGATTTTAATGCCATGCTCATGCATTTTCTCGGCCATTTTTAAAGCCGTTTGGCCACCAAGCTGAACGATTACACCGTAAGGTTTCTCCAGTTCGATGATCTCACGCACGTGCTCCCAGTAAACCGGCTCAAAGTATAGCTTATCGGCCATATTAAAGTCGGTTGATACTGTTTCGGGGTTACAGTTAACCATAATGGCTTCAAAGCCCGATTCTTTTGCGGCCAGTAATCCGTGTACACAGCTGTAATCAAACTCGATACCCTGGCCAATACGGTTAGGCCCCGATCCTAAAACGATGATCTTCTTTTTATCTGACGAGACAGATTCGTTTTCGCCTTCGTAAGTAGAGTAGTAATAAGGTGTTTTTGCAGGGAACTCCGCCGCGCAGGTGTCAACCATTTTGTAAACGCGCTTAATGCCCAGGGCTTTGCGGCGCTGGTAAACATCCTCTTCGGTAACGTTACCTAAAATGTAAGCTATTTGCGTATCCGAGAATCCTTTTTGTTTTAGGGTGAACAGGAAGTCTTCGGGGATATTATTCAGTGAGTAACGGCGCAGCTCGTTCTCTAAGTTAACCACATCCATAATCTGGTTCAGGAACCAGCGATCGATCTTGGTAACTTTACGCACCGATTCTATTGGTACGCCAAGGCTCAAAGCATCGTAAATATGGAATAACCTGTCCCAGCTTGGGTGCTCCAGGCTGTGCATAATCTCTTCCAGGTTGCGGCTTTGGCGACCATCGGCTCCTAAACCGGCGCGGCCTATCTCTAAACTCTGACAGGCTTTTTGCAGCGCTTCAATAAAGCTGCGGCCAATGCCCATTACCTCGCCTACCGATTTCATTTGCAGGCCAAGCTCGCGGTTGGCGCCTTTGAATTTATCAAAGTTCCAGCGTGGTATTTTAACAATCACGTAATCCAAAGTAGGCTCAAAATAAGCCGAAGTTGTTTTGGTGATTTGGTTTTCTATTTCATCAAGGTTATAGCCTATGGCCAGCTTAGCAGCAATTTTAGCAATCGGGTAACCAGTTGCTTTTGATGCCAGTGCCGAAGAGCGCGATACCCGTGGGTTAATTTCAATGGCGATGATGGCTTCATCGGCCGGGTTAACCGAGAACTGTACGTTACAGCCACCCGCGAAGTTACCAATGGCGCGCATCATGCGGATGGCCTGGTTGCGCATATCCTGGTAGCAGCGGTCGCTCAGGGTCATGGCCGGGGCTACGGTTATCGAGTCGCCGGTATGGATACCCATAGGGTCGAAGTTTTCGATAGAGCAGATGATAATTACGTTGTCGTTATTATCACGCAGCAGCTCTAATTCGTATTCTTTCCAACCTATAACAGCTTGCTCAACCAGTACTTCGTGGGTAGGTGATGCCTGTAAGCCTTTGCTTAATGCGGCATCAAAATCTTCTTTTTTGTGTACAAAGCCGGCACCTTTACCGCCAAGCGTATAGCTTGGGCGGATAACCAGCGGGAACCCAATTTCCTGCGCAGCTTCTTTACCTTCCAGAAACGAGTTGGCAATTTTGGATTTGGCAACGCCTACACCAATATCAACCATCAATTGGCGAAACGCTTCGCGGTTTTCGGTTTTTTCGATGGCTGCTATATCAACACCAACAATTTTTACACCGTATTTTTTCCAGATACCTTGCTCATCAGCTTCGATACAAAGGTTAAGCGCTGTTTGGCCACCCATGGTAGGCAGTACCGCGTCAATTTGCCGCTCGTTAAGTATCTGCTCGATACTTGCGCAGGTTAGGGGCAGCAGGTAAACATGATCGCCAATAACCTTATCCGTCATGATAGTGGCGGGGTTGCTGTTGATAATGGAAACGGTGATGCCTTCTTCTTTAAGGGAAAGGGCGGCTTGCGAGCCGGCGTAATCAAATTCGCAGGCCTGGCCAATAATGATGGGGCCAGAGCCGATGATCAGAACGGATTTGATGGAATTATCTTTGGGCATAGGGCTTTTTTTTAAATCAAAAGTTCTAAGTCAAAAGTTACCGGATTTTTGCAGGCCAGTAAACGATTTTTCCTATGCACTGAAGGCGAGAAATCCCGACCTCAGTGTCGGGGTGCAAAGATAGAGTTTTGAAGCACACAATTAATCTTTTTTTTGAATTAATATTTATATTTTATGTACGTCCTTAAATTTTAGCATTTCGGTGAGTTTTAGCTCCTTGTCGGTATCAAATCCGCACGATGTTGTAAAGTTTTGCGGATTGCTGTACGTGCCAAATAACATATCCCACCAAACAATATCGCCATAATTATTGCTGTGTTTTTCGTACTCGTGATGGATACGGTGCATCTCGGGTCGCTGGAAAATGTAACCTATCCATTTTGGAGTTTTGATATTGGTGTGATAGAAAAATTCGCCCAAAGCGGTACACAAAGTATATATAGCTCCTGCCTCGGGGCTTAAGCCAAGCAGCGTGTACACCAGTAAACTGCCTATTACTGAGTTTACAGTCATCTCCAACGGATGTTTATAAAACGACGTTATCACTTCAATACGCTGGGCGCTATGGTGTATCTGGTGAAAATGCCTCCATAAAAAATCACTCTGATGGCGCCACCTATGCCACCAATAAAAGATAAAAGTTGCTATAAAATACGCCACCACTCCGCCAAGCCAATTGGGCACATGGTGCGATAGGAAGAATAGAGAATAGCCTGACAGCCATTTTTCCCAGCTATAACCGGCAATAACTACAATAAGTAACTGAACAAAATTAATAGCAAGCACCCTGATGGTCCAGGTAGGTACCTGGGGGAGTTTCCACCCGGGTGAAAGCTTTTCAATAATGAAACAAACTGCGAAACAAGCTAAGATGATATAAAGCATAATTTTATGTTTTTGATTAAATCAAATCTCGGTGCCAAACAGGTCAATAAGTTTTGACTTATATCAAAAAACGTTACCCTTTAGCTCTTATCCTGCTTAAGGTTTCTTGTTTAATACTTAAAAATGATGCTATTTGCCCCAGAGATGCCTTCTGAAGAATGTCGGGATAGGAGGATAACAGGTTTTCATAGCGCTGCTTTGCGGTAAGTGTTTGCAGGTTAATGGCGCGCTCTTCGCTGCGGATATAGTATTGCTCGGTAATTAGCCGGCCGGTTAAATTAAACTCCGGATGATTTTTATAAATATTTTGAAGTTGATCCCAATTGATGGACTGCAATACGCTATCTTCCAACACCTGGATATTTTCGAACGATGGCTTCCTGGAGAAGAAACTATAAACCGATACTATAATTTCACCTTTGCCCATAAACCAGCTGGTAAATTCGCTGTCCCCTTTGTGATAGTACGCTCTTGTAAAGCCTTGTTTTACAAAATAAATCCGTTGCGACACCTGTCCTGCTTTTAACAGGATTGATTTCTTAGCATAATGGTCTTCAACCAGATATGACTCAAGTTGGCTTTTTATCTGGGGTGTTAGGATATTTATATTATTAAGTACTTGCAATAAACCATTTGTTTCCATAAAATCTTAATATATTTATACAGGGTATAAATTACCTATAAAACCAATTAAACTTGTAATTGTAGTAATGTACAATTACCTTACAGCGATAAATTATGATGAAGAAACATACATTTTTTCTGTTTGCCGCTATTTTCCTGCTCGGGAGCTGTGGTATGCTGCAGTCAATCATGAAATCTACCTTTCCTTATACGGCTAACCTGGTAATTCCGGCATCGTCATCGGTCGATCAGCCACATACCGCCATAAGTACGGCTAACAGCTTCGACCAGGATTTTACCAAAGATGGCAATAATGCAAACCGGATAAGTGAAGTTCGTATTATATCGGCAAAGCTACAATCAAAAAACCCATCGGATTATAACATTGGTAATATTGCTGCATTAAGGATTTATATGGCCAAGGCTGATGGTAGTGATGAGGTGCTGGTTGCCATTCGTAAAGATATTACTGCCAATGTTGGTAATAGTGTTGTGCTGGACATAGACAATTCGCATTTTTTAGACGAAATTGTAAGGGAGCCAAGCGCGCGCATCAGGATGGTTTACCTGCTACGTAAAGCAGTTAGCACCGATGTGGAACTCAAGGTATCGTTAAGCATAGGCGCCGAGCCAAGGGAGCGATAGTTATTATTACTTTCCGCTTAAAGCGAAATTGACAGGAACAGAGAAATATACCCTTACAGGCGAACCCATAGAAGTTCCCGGAATCCATTTTGGTGAGTTTTTAAGTACCCTGGTGGCTTCTTCGTCTAATATGGGAGCAACTGATTTGGATACTTTAATATCGGTTAACTTTCCGTCTTTTTCTACCACGAACGATAATATTACCTGGCCTTGAATATTTCTTTCACGTGCGAAGTCCGGGTATTGTATATGATTTGAGAGGTATCGCCCAAAACCCTCAACGCCGCCTCTGAATTGCGGCATAACGTCTCTTGCCTGGGCATATGTGGTAATTTTTCCGTCGCTGGTTGTAGCGGTGCCGCTTATAAGTTTTCCATTATCATAGGTTTCTGTAAATGTGGTATGAATGTTTTTAAACTCCCCCTTCCACAGGCCATCTCTTTTTCCGTTTTTTACATTACCTTCTTCGTTAATGTATTTAAACTTATCATCATAGCCTTTGTAATAGCCATTACCGTCGGTAACCTGCGGGTTTCCCAGCGAATCGAGGTTGGCGGTTATCAGGTAATCATCTCTGATTTCATCACGTAAGGCGCTGTTTTCGGGGTAAGATAGTTGCTGGTATAGTTTGCCATTGGGATAAAAGTTTGTTTCATCGTCAACTTTTGATCCGTTTTTGTAATTACTTACCCGTTGTCTGAAACCGTTTGCGTAATAGCTTACGCACGGGCCTGTGAATTTGGGCGGATCGATAGTCACAGATTTACCAATCAGCTTTTTTTTGCCGTTAACATAAAATTCAAATACATTGTAATACACCGATCCGCTATCTGGCTCCCGTACTATCCTGATATAGTCGGCACTATCGCGTACATCGACATATTTGCCGTTATATTTTAAAAAATAAACATTTTGGCGCTGGGCAAGACAAAACGATGCCACAAGAAGAAAGGTAAAGGTTAAAAGTGATTTCATTAAAAAAGCAAGTGCGTTAAACCGGCACTAATTTACTTTATTAATTTATTATCGGCATCAGGAAATACCAATATTGGTTCATATTTTCGTGCTTCATCACGCTCCATATAGGCGTATGACATAATGATAACCACATCGCCAACCTGCGCCAGCCTGGCGGTGGCACCATTTAAGCAAACTGTGCCGCTGCCGCGTTCGCCTTTTATCACATAGGTTTCAAAACGGGCGCCGTTGTTGTTATTCACTATCTGAACTTTTTCATTCGGGATAATATCGGCTGCTTCAATCAGGTCTTCGTCAATTGTAATACTGCCCACATAATTCAGCTCCGCCTGAGTAACCTTCACCCTGTGAATTTTGGACTTCAATATTTCAATAATCATGGCGCAAAGTTATAAATAAATTAGTCGATAGTTCATGGCCCATAGTCCATAGATTGTAAAATGATTAATCACGGCTGTAACGCCATTTTTGCCATCGTCTATGGACTATCAGCCATCGTCTACCCAATCAACATATTATCTATCAATCTTGTTTTACCTGCACGGGCCGCCACCAGGGCAACTACAGTTTTTGTGTCTGAATTGGCCGGAAGCAAGGTATCGCCATCTACAATTTCAAAATATTCGAGGTTTATGTCTGGCTCGGCACCTATCATCTGTTCGGCCTGCTGCTGAAGCTGGGGGATATTTTCTTTACCGAAATTACTTTTAACCCAGTTTAATGTTTTTGATAATATGAGGGCGTGCTGCCTGTCGCCGGCAGTTAAATGAATGTTCCTCGAGCTCATGGCCAGTCCATCGGCATCGCGTAAAATAGGGCACATTACCAGCTTTACGGGCATGTTTAATAAACTAACCATTTTACTGATTACCATAAACTGCTGGTAATCTTTTTGGCCAAAAAAGGCGATGTCGGGCTTCACGATGTTAAACAGTTTATTTACCACCTGCATTACGCCCTGGTAATGCCCGGGGCGAAATTTGCCTTCCAGCAAATGCTCCAGGCTACCTATGTCTAAATGCCATTTCTCATTATCATCATACATCTCATCAACCGCCGGGTTAAACAAAATGTCGCAGCCCGCCTGCTCCAGCAGGGCTATATCGGCAGCAATGGGGCGGGGGTATTTTTCAAGGTCTTTGGGGTCGTTAAACTGGGTTGGGTTTACAAAAATACTGCAAACCACTTCGGTGCTAATTTGCTGAGCCTGTTTAATTAACGATATATGGCCGTTATGCAGCGCACCCATTGTAGGTACAAAGCCAACGGTTTTGTTGGCTTTATTGGCAAAGTGCTGGGTTACCTGTTGCCTGGTAGTAAATATCTTCAATGCTGTTGAATTACAAAATTTGGTAAAGGTGTGCATTTACACAAAAAATACCAAAAGTTACTTGCACAATTCGTTGACAGTTCATATAATAATGATTATATTTGCAAACTCAAATTTTTTGACTTCTTTACATATTTTTAATACTGATTAAGTGATGGGTAAATCTAAGCTATTGTTTATAACTCATGAAATGTCTCCGTTCCTTGAACTCACAAAAATTGCTGAAATAACACGCCAACTTCCGCAGGCAATGCAGGAGAAGGGGTTCGAGATCCGGATCCTTATGCCGCGTTTTGGCAATATTAACGAGCGCAGGAACAGGCTTCATGAAGTTATCCGTTTATCGGGTATGAATATCATTATCAACGATAATGATAACCCGCTGATCATTAAGGTAGCATCTATCCCGGCAGCACGTATGCAGGTGTATTTTTTAGATAATGAAGAATATTTTCAGCGTAAACATGTGTTTGGTGATAAGGACGGGAAGTTTTATGCCGATAATGACGAACGCATGATTTTCTTTTGCAAAGGTGCATTGGAAACGGTTAAAAAATTAGGATGGGCCCCTGATATTATCCATTGCCATGGATGGTTAAGCGCCCTGGTGCCTGCGTATTTAAAAACTACTTACAAAGACGATCCAACTTTTAAGCATTCAAAAATCATTTATTCGATTTACGAAAATGACTTTAGTGATAAACTTGGTGCCGATTTTGCCCAAAAAGCAATCATGAGCAACATGACCGAAGCACACGTTGACGCTTACAAAGAAGGTACCAACACAGCGCTTTATGCAGGTGCAATCCAATACTCAGACGGTATTGTTTTAGGCAGCGATAATATCGATGCAGATGTGTTAAATAATGTTAAAAACAGCAATAAATCGGTTTTAGAATTTGATTCTACCGCAGATTTCGAAAATTATTACAATTTTTACGACGAAATTACCAACGACGAATTGGTGCATGTTGCATAAGACTTAATATTATATATGAAATTTTTCAGATTAGACTTATTGACCCTGTTAATAAGTCTTTTTATTTTCAATAGCTGTAAGCGCCAGGAGGGCATAGGTTTAGGGGTAGATACATCAACCCAAACATCTGGCACTTTGCTTGTTGATACTACTGTTACCATTAAAACTGTTGACGAAGATACTGCAACCGTAGTTACATCCGGCTTGACCAAAACACCGCTTGGCGAGTTTGTTGACCCGGTTTTTGGTACAACAAAAACAAATGTTGCACTGGGTATCCAGTTACCAACCGCCCCTTATACTGTTCCGGCCGGTACACTTACTATAGATTCGGCCGTGCTTGTGCTGGGTTATGCTGATGGGTTTTACGGCGATTCTGTTGTGACACGGTATAAGATAAACGTGTACCAGTTACAGGACAAGCCGGTTAACCAAACCTATTACGGTACCAATCGCTGGGCTAACCAGGGGACTGTTTTGGCAACCAAAACATTTACTGCCAACACACACGATAGTTTAACCATCGCCCGGATACGGAAAGATACTGTTGATACTGTGCAAAGAGTGGCCCCACAGTTACGTGTGCCTTTCAGCAAACAATTTATTTATGATCATCTGTTTAATGCAAATGGTACTGCTTTGGCTTCCAATGCGGCTTTCCAGGATGCTGTTAAAGGTTTATACCTTACTTTACAAAGGGCACAGTCATCAAATGCAGGCGGCACATTGCAATTAAACCTTGCTTCTGCCGGTTCGCATCTGGATGTGTTTTATAAGGCAAAAAAGGATACTACAACTGATACGGCAAGCGTATCATTAACCTTCCCAATACATGCCGCTGAGATAAGGCGCCAGTACAGCGAAACTGTAACCAAAGCCAAAACAGCCGGGGGAACTACCCAAACTACAGTTTATCTGCAAGGCCTGGGCGCATTGCGTGCAAAAGTTGGTTTTCCGGGTATAAGCAAGCTTAACCCCGACTCAATAGTGTTAAACCGGGCCGAATTGGTAATAACGCCCGTTCAGGGTTCCGGCATTCCGTATGCGCCATTACCTAAGCTGACCATGTATCAATTGGACATTGCCAAACAGCGCATTTTAATACAGGATGCATCGGCATCAAACCCGCTTTACCAGGCAGGCATATTTGGAGGTTTTTACTCCAACACAACCAAAGAACCGGTAAAAGCCTATCGTTTTGTAATTACAAGCTACATCCAGGATCTTATACGTAAAAAAACCATAGATTATGGAACTTACATTGCCCCCATTGATGCTACCGAAGTAAATTCAACCACCGGGGCTACCGGGATAACCCCGAGCGCACAAATTGCGGCCCGTTCGATTTTGATTGGCAGCGATAATAATTCATCTTATCGCATTAAACTGAACATCTTTTATACCAAGATACCCAAGCTGTAAAAGCTTAATTAAAATAAAAAGAATCCCCGCTTAGGGGATTTTTTTGTTTAAGGCCAAAAGGCTTCTTAAAATTATTTTTTAAGTATCTAAAAACCTTCCGTTTTTCTGAAATAATTAAAATAATAAGCTATGAAGTGTGTTATATAGCTGATTATTTTTGCTCCATTTACACTTTATTAAATTTACTATGTGCGGAATTGTTGGTTATATAGGTTACCGGGATGCTTATCCCATCGTTATAAAAGGGCTTCATCGTTTAGAATACAGGGGGTATGACAGCGCCGGTGTTGCGCTGTTAAATAAAGAACTTAAGGTTTATAAAAAGGCCGGCAAGGTTGATGACCTTGAGAAATTTGTAAAGGATATTGATCTTAAAGGGTCATTAGGGATGGGTCATACACGCTGGGCAACCCACGGCGAGCCAAGCGACCGCAATTCGCATCCACATTCGTCGGGCAACCGTAGGCTTACGATAATACATAATGGCATTATCGAAAACTATGGCATTATCAAAGAAACGCTTATTGCCAAAGGCCACATTTTTAAAAGTGATACCGATACCGAAGTGTTAATACACCTGATAGAAGATATCATGGATCAAACCGGGCTTGGCCTGCGGGAGGCCGTAAGGGTATCTTTAACCAAAGTAATTGGCGCGTATGCCATTGTTATCATGAGCGCAGATGAACCCGACCTGTTAATAGCGGCGCGTAAAGGCAGCCCGATGGTTATAGGTGTTGGCAAAGGCGAGTATTTTGTAGCATCAGATGCCACGCCGATTGTGGAGTATACCAAAAACGTGATTTATTTAAATGATAACGAAATTGCTTACATACACCGGGATAGCCTGCTGATAAAAAATATCGATAACTCGGTACAAACACCCTATATCCAGGAGCTCGACCTGAAGCTGGAGATGCTGGAAAAAGGCGGATACGAGCACTTTATGCTAAAAGAGATATATGAGCAGCCTCGTTCTATCCGCGATTGTTTACGCGGGCGCATTTATCCGCAGCAAGGTAAGGTACAATTGGGCGGCATTAAAGAATACACCGAGAAGCTGAAGAATGTCGACAGGATCATCATCATTGCTTGCGGAACATCATGGCATGCCGGCCTGGTTGGCGAGTATTTGATTGAGGAATACGCCCGCGTACCCGTGGAAGTGGAGTACGCCTCGGAGTTTAGATACCGTAACCCCATCATCACCGAAAAAGATTTGGTAATAGCCATCTCCCAATCAGGCGAAACTGCCGATACCATGGCGGCTATTGAACTGGCTAAAGAAAAAGGCGCCACCATTTTTGGCATATGTAACGTGGTAGGTGCATCCATTCCACGTACTACGCATGCCGGTGTTTATACGCATGCCGGCCCCGAAATAGGGGTGGCATCAACCAAAGCGTTTACAGCCCAGGTAAGTGTTTTAACGCTGATAGCGTTTTATATAGCCCAGCAGCGTGGTAAAATAACCCAAAGTAAGCTGGTTGAATATTTGACCGAATTAAACCAGATCCCTCAACTGGTTGAGGAGGCTTTAAAATGCAACGATCACGTGATAAAGATAGCCGCGAAATTTAAAGATTCAACCAATTGCCTGTTCCTGGGCAGGGGCAGCTCATTCCCGGTAGCGTTGGAAGGTGCTTTAAAGCTCAAGGAGATCTCCTATATTCATGCCGAAGGTTATCCCGCTGCCGAAATGAAGCATGGCCCTATAGCGCTAATTGACGATGATATGCCGGTGGTTGTTATTGCGACCCAAAGCTCATCGTACGAAAAAGTGATTAGTAACATACAGGAGGTAAAGGCCCGCAAAGGACACGTAATAGCCATTGTTACCGAAGGTGATACCGAAGTAAGGGACATGGCCGACTATGTGATTGAGATACCTCAAACCCACGAAGCATTTGTGCCGCTTATTGCTACTATCCCATTACAACTATTAGCTTACCACATAGCCGTAATGCGCGGTTGTAATGTAGACCAGCCACGAAATTTGGCAAAATCGGTAACGGTGGAGTAGTGGGGATTTCGATGTGAGATTTGAGGCGGCTTCACTGGGGTTGGAAATCTTATTTTTTTGCCTTTTGCAAAGTGTCTCACATCTCAATTCTAATATCCCAAATCCAAAATAGATAAAACTAATAAAATTTTATATTTGCATAGTATTTATCTATATAAAAATGACCATAACCCAGCTTGAATACATTGTAGCAGTTGATACTTACCGCAGCTTTGTTTTAGCCGCCGAAAAATGTTTTATTACCCAGCCAACCCTAAGTATGCAGGTACAGAAACTGGAGGATACCCTTGGCGTAAAAATATTTGACCGCAGCAAACAACCCGTAACACCAACCGAAATTGGTATAGAAATAATTACCCAGGCACGCATTATGTTGTCTGAAAGTGAAAAGATCAAAGAAATTATTACCGACAGGCAAAAAGAGTTATCAGGCGAATTAAGGGTTGGTATTATCCCTACTGTATCGCCCTATATATTGCCGAAGATCATTCACGGTTTTATCGAAAAATACCCGCAGGTAAAGCTTATTGTATGGGAACAAACCACCGAGGAAATCGTTCAGCAATTGAAATTGGGAATGATTGATTGTGGTATATTATCAACGCCGCTACATGAAAGTAACTTAACCGAGATACCTGTTTTTTACGAAAACTTCGTGGCCTACGTGTCTAAAAATAGCAAACTATCCAAAAAGAAAAGTATCACGCCCGACGATATTGATATGGAGGAAATCTGGATCCTGAACGAGGGGCATTGCATGCGCGAACAGGTATTAAATATTTGCCAGCGCCGCAAAGCCACCAAAGGCTTCCAGCATTTTGAATATAATACAGGCAGTGTTGAAACCCTTAAACGCATGGTTGACCAAAACAACGGCGCCACGATATTACCCGAACTTGCCCTCACAGATTTAACCGATAAACAGCTCGACAAGGTTCGATACTTTAAAACGCCAGAACCGGCCCGTGAAGTAAGCATAGTTATCCAGCGCAACTTTTTGAAACGCCGCCTGATTGAAGCCCTCAAAAATGAAATCCTTGAGTTTGTACCCAAACGAATGAAAAGCAAAAAGAAAAAAGAGGTAATGGATATATAGTTTTAGATGTGCAGATTTCAAATTATAGATGTGCAGATGAAAAAAGCTAAAGAACAAATCGTGTTAATCGTAAATCTACAGGCCTATCTTGATACTGACTACTTGATACTACTCTAATACTTCTTTAGAATCTTTCTAAATAAATTTGGATGAATTGTCATAATGGGTTACTTTTGGCCATTATTTATAATTAGTCTAAATAAAAATGAATCAACTCCAACCCTACCTTTACAAATTATTTTCTACTGTTTTTTTATCCGCTATGTTACTTTTAATGGTTACACCGGTATTTGCCCAGCAAAATCGCGGTACCGTTAGCGGGCATGTAATTACCAATACCAATAAGCCGGCCGACAATGTTTCGGTGATGTTAAAAGGCACCAAATATGGCGCTGTTACAAATGATGACGGGGATTTTAGCTTCAGGGCGCCACAGGGTAAATACACGCTGGTAGTTTCGCAGGTTGGCAGCCAAAGTCAGGAAGCCGCCGTTGAGGTTATTGCTGGTAAAACCATTGTTATACCCCAGTTCACCGTGTCTGATGCTACCCACGGTTTACAGGAAGTAAATATCAACGCTAACAAAACCAACAAGTTTAAATATAAAAAGAGCGTTGATGTATCTAAAATGCCTTTGAGCAACCTGGAAAACGCTTCGGTTTATAATAGTATAAGCAGCCAGTTATTGCAGGAGCAACAGGTATTTTCCGTTGATGACGCCATACGCAACGCATCGGGAATCCAAAAAATGTGGGAGGCAACCGGCCGCGGCGGCGATGGCGGCGCCTATTATGCCAGTCGTGGTTTTGTAGTGCAATCTGCATTACGTAACGGTATCGCCGGTAATGTTACCAGCTCGATTGATGCATCCAATATCGATCGCATCGAGATTATTAAAGGCCCATCGGCCACTTTGTTCGGTAGCAGTCTTACTTCATATGGAGGCTTAATTAATCGCGTAACCAAAAAACCCTATGACTCATTTGGCGGCGAAGCTTCCATCTCGGCAGGCAACTTTGATTTTCAGCGTGTGAGCGCCGATATCAACACCCCGCTCGACGCCAGGAAAAAGGTATTGTTTCGCTTAAACACAGCTTATAATCATGAGGGTAGCTTTCAAAACACAGGCCTTAACCGCACTATAGCTGTGGCGCCAAGCCTGGTTTATAACGCTACGGAGAGGTTAAGTATCTCGGTAGATGCAGAGTTGTTTTACGGGAAAAGCATTGGTAAGCCCATCTTCTTTTTTCCGTATGGTGTAACCATAGCCCAGCTTGGACATGATCGGGCTGATGAGCTTCCTATCGATTACAAGCAATCGTACATGGGAAATGATTTAACCGAAACATCAAGAAGCACCAATTTTTATGGCGAAGTAAAATACAAGATCTCCAATTCGTGGACCTCGCGCACCAACATCGCATCAACCCATAGCTACTCCGATGGTTTTGGGCCTTACTATTACCTGCTTCCCGGCGATTCAATTTCCCGCAATGATCAGTCGACCCGCAAAAGCAAGGATGATATGATCGAAATTCAGCAAAACTTTAATGGTGATTTCAAGATCGGGAAGTTAAGGAACAGGTTTGTGGGCGGGCTTGATTTTTTCAGGGACAACTCCAACCAGTTTTTCTTCGGGAGTACGCTTGATACCGTATCATTAAAAGGGAACCAAAATTATGGCAACTTTAATAAAGCCGCGATGGATGCCACGTATGCAACTGGTACCTATGGCTTTACCTACCCGGCCATCTACATCCGCAACACCTACAGCGCATATTTATCTGATGTATTTAACATTACCGATCAGTTGCTTGCATCGGCGGCCCTGCGGGTAGATCGTTTTGTAAATATCGGCAACTACGATCCTACAACTAAAACCAGGTATGGCGCATATCGGCAAACTGCTTTCTCTCCAAAATTCGGCCTGGTTTATCTGCCTGTTAAAGATCATGTATCATTATTTGCCAATTACCAAAACAGTTTCCGCAACCAAACAGGCATTACCGAAGATAATAAACCGCTTAAACCCGAGCACGCCAATCAAATTGAAGGTGGTGTTAAGCTGGATTTGTTTGAAGGTAAACTGAGCAGTACTATAAGCTACTACGATATTAAAGTTAAAGATATTACCCGCCCATCGGCTACGCCAAACAGGGTTATCCAGGATGGTACCCAGTTGAGCAAAGGCATCGAGGCCGAAGTAATTGCCAACCCTATTGCGGGCTTAAATGCTGTTTTGGGCTTCTCATACAACGATTCAAAATACGATGCAACCACCAATGCCGATGTGGCCAACCGTCGGCCGGGTACGGCATCATCGCCCTACCTGGCCAATTTTTGGGTAAGTTATCGTTTACAAAAAGGCACCGTTAAAGGTTTAGGATTTGGGTTTGGCGGCAACTACGCCAGCGATAACAAAATTATTAACAGCGTAAGCCAGGGTGTATTTACTTTGCCCGCATACACCATTTTTAATGCATCGGCGTTTTACGACCTTAAGCATTACCGTATAGGCGCCAAGATGGATAACCTTACCAACCAAAAATACTGGATAGGCTATACCACCGTTAACCCGCAAAAATTAAGAAACTACGCCCTTACATTTACCTATAAATTTTAAATATGACGTTCAAAAAAGTCATGTTATTTATACATCGCTGGCTCGGCTTTATATCCGGGCTGGTGGTGTTTTTGGTGAGTATTACCGGTTGTGTCTTTTGTTTCCAGGACGAGATCCAGGATGCTATCCACAACTATCGCCACGTAAAAAACGAGTATAAACCCTACCTGCCGCCATCGGTACTGAAAGCCGAAGGTTTGAAAGGACATCCCGGCGCCACGGCCAGCTACATGTTTTATTATGGGGCCGACAGGCCGGCCGGTGTACTGGTGAATTTGCCAAAAGATAAGGGAATGTTGTATGTATACCTTAACCCTTATACAGGGCGGGTTACCCACACCGAAAACCCGGAAAGTAATTTTTTCATTATTGTTGAATACATTCATTTATACCTGTTATTGCCACCTGAAATAGGCGGCCGGGTGGTGGGTATTTCGGTTATTATATTTGTGGTACTCATGATAACCGGCATCATCCTGTGGTGGCCTAAACGTAAAACCGACCGCAAGCGCAGCTTCACCATAAAATGGAACGGCCGCTGGCGCAGGGTTAATTACGATTTGCATAACGTACTGGGTTTTTATGTTACCGGCGTTGCCATAATTTTAGCTATAACCGGTTTAGCTATAGCCTTCAACTGGGTGAGGGAAGGCATATATACTACAGCTAACCTTGGCAAGGCCTATCCCGAAGAAAAAGCAGTGTTAAAATCCGATTCGCTTTTAAAAGGCAAAACCGATTCGCGTTTTGTTATCGATAAAGCGTTTGAATCCGCCCAGGCAGGGTCGCCCCGGGCCGAAATGTTTTTGCTTTTTGATGACGCATCCGCTTCGGCAACTATCGGTATAAGCGCTTACGCCCAAAGCCTGCATTATTATAAAAGTGATGAGTATACTTTTGAAAAGTATACCGGCAAAATGCTCAAAAAAACTACCCATGCCCAAAAAAGCCCCGGCATGAAAATGAATAACATGAATTACGATTTACACGTTGGCCAGGTGCTGGGCCTTACAGGTAAAATCATTGCCTTTTTAGCCAGTCTGATTTGCGCCTCGTTACCCATAACCGGATTCATCATATGGCTGGGTAAGCGTAAAAAAGGTAAGTCAAAAAATGGGAAAAGGGTGGCGCATAGGAGGGTGGTAAAACAGATGGCCGTTTGAAAATAGTTATGGCTGCAAATTGAACTATTGTAGAGACGCATAATTGCGTCTCCCGCATGCAAATCACACCATGCAAATCGGCCGTGCAAATTTTGAATATTATAAAGGAGACGCAATTATGCATCTCTACAAAATAAACTTTATCAACCCGAAATACAAAATATGTATTCTTTATAAGAATTGGCTGCATATATAAATTTACCTAAATTGTCGTCAAATCCCATCACATGAAAAAGATATTCTTTTTGAGCATCATCCTTTTTGCATCCCTCAAAACCTTTGCCCAGCAAGCCGATAAGGAGGCTGTAAAGCAAACCATTAACACCATGTTTGATGCCATGCGCAAAGGCGATAGTACCATGCTGCGGTCGGCTTTTCATAAAAACATTGTTTTTGAAGGAGTTGCCAATAAAAAGGATGGTACTGTTGAACTAAACATAGATAACCCCAATGATTTCATAAAAGCCGTAGGCACGCCTCACAAAGAAATATGGGACGAGCAGATAACCTTTAACGACATAAAAATAGATG
The DNA here is from genome assembly GCF_028736215.1 of Mucilaginibacter sp. KACC 22773. Classification (NCBI taxonomy): domain Bacteria; kingdom Pseudomonadati; phylum Bacteroidota; class Sphingobacteriia; order Sphingobacteriales; family Sphingobacteriaceae; genus Mucilaginibacter; species Mucilaginibacter oryzagri. Next base: position 6,770,523 of record NZ_CP117883.1, on the reverse strand, counting down.
GCGACCTAGCCAGCGTTTGGACACCCTATAAATTTTACCTGGGCAAAACCTTTAGCCATTGCGGGGTTGATGTTTTCCAGCTGATGCGCACTGCGGCGGGCTGGAAAATTATTTATGTTGTTGATACCCGCCGTAAAGGCAATTGCCCGGAATGATTACAGCGCCCCCAGTTTTAACATCCCATAAAACAACCCGGCGCAATGCATGGCTTGTTTTATTTTGTTATCAAGCAGCAATTGTTTTATTTCTTCAATAGTATACTCTTCGACAATAAGCTCTTCATGATCATCCAGCTCCTGGCCTTGTACTTTTTTGCCGCCTTTGGTAAAATAGGTAAAGGTTTGGTTATTGGCGGTTGATGGGTTGCCATATACGGTGCAAATAAGTTCAAATTCATCAAACTGGTAGCCGGTTTCTTCCAGCAGTTCGCGGCGGATGGCATGAACGGGTTCTTCCCCGGGATCAACTACGCCTCCCGGAATTTCGAGTGAAATAATATCGGCTGCGTGGCGGTATTGCGTTACCATTAATATTTTATTGTCTTCGGTTACCGCTACCGCATTAACCCAGCTTGGGTATTCTAAAACATAGTAGTCTTCAACAATTCGTTTATCGGGCATTTCACAGCGATCAACGCGTAATGTAGCCCAAGGGCCTTTATGTATGTAAGTAGATGATAGTAGTTTCCAGGTAAGATCTTTACTCATAGTTTGTTTGTAGAAATTGATAGATGGTATTGCGCTTGTTAATGTTTTCAAACGATTGCCGGTGATATTGTTGCTCCAGCACATCGTAAACTAACAAAATCTTTTTAAATGACAGCAAAAGTTCGGCATTTGCTGTAAAAGGCAGGCTATAAATGTATAGTAATTGCGCTAAGGCATCCAGCTTGTCGGCACTGTAATTTTTATGTTCAAGCAATAACTTAAAAGCATCAATGTCAAGCTCAAGTATTTCATGAAGCTTAATATTGTACTCATTTAAAAGTGTGCTATCAGCAAGCTTTATAAACTCATCGGCTTTACCAGTCTCCTTAAGCCCCAACAGCCGGGCAATAACCAAAGCCATTTTTTCTAATTCGGTGAGTATATAATCTTTCCTATACATGAGTTTAATAAATCAATAAATAAATTGCAACTCAAATCAATAATTCATTCATTCACTAAATCAATAATTAAAACCTACCAGCTACCGCTTGATCCGCCGCCACCGCCGCTGCCGCCGCCGAAACCGCCAAAGCCTCCACCGCCACCGCCTCCGCTTCCTCCGGAGAAACCGCCCCAGTCAGACCCACTGCTGCGGCCGCTGCCGCCAAGCATGCTGCCGGCCAAAAACCACCAGAAAGGGCTTGCGCCACCCCTGCGGTCGATAATTTGCCGGCCGCCACCACCGCCGCGGTTACGAAATATGATAATTAATATAACAACTACTATCACAATCAGGATGATGATTCCCGCGCCGTCTCCGCCGCTGCTTTGGTCGTTTTCCTGTGCTTCGGCCTTAAATTCGCCTTTGGTAGCTTTTATAATATTGTCTGTAGCCGCATCCAGCCCGCCATAATAATCGCCCGCTTTAAAATGGGGTTTCATATCATCCTGTATAATGCGCTGGGTAAGTACATCAGGCAATGGCCCTTCGGCGCCATAACCGGTTTGGATAGCCATTTTACGGTCGCTTATAGCAACAATTACCAGGATGCCGTTGTTCTTTTCTTTTTGCCCAATACCCCATTTGCGCAGCAGTTGCTGGCCATAGTCGTTAATATCATAACTGCCGGTTGATTTCATGATCACCACAGCTATTTGCGTGGATGTAGAATCGTTAAAAGCAACCAATTTGCTTTCCAGCTTTTGCTTATCATCGGCCGACAAAGTATTGGTATAATCGGTAACCAGCGTGGTCGACCGTTCCGGAAAATCCTGTGCAAACGCCATCGCGGAGCAAAGCAGCAGGCTAAAAAATATCGTGAGTTTTTTAAACATGAGGTTTATAGGTTATTCGCCATCCATAAAAGCGATATCATCGGGTAGTTCGTTAACATCACCGGCATGGTGCGGGAAATATTTTTGCAGTTGTTCGCCGGCAATTTGCAGGCCGGTTACAATACCTTCAACAATATCGCCGTATTTAAAATGCTGCAGCATATCCTCCTTGGTTGTATCCCAAAAATCGGCAGGCACAACCTGGTTAATCCCGGCATCGCCAATAATGGCAAACTTTCGGTCAACAGTGGCCACATAAATCAACACCCCATGTCTGAGGGCTGTTTTGTGCATATTAAGCTGAAAAAAATATTTCGCTGCCCGGTCAAGCACATCCTCGGTGCATTTCTTTTCTATACAAACCCGTATCTCGCCACTGCTGCGGCTCTCGGCCTGCTCAATAGCCTTACGGATACGTTGCTGTTCTTCTTCGTTAAATACCGCCATCTTTTTAATTAGTGATTGGGTGAATTAGTGATTTAGTGAATGACTGATTTAGTGAATGACTGAATTAGTGATTTAGTGAATGGGTGATTTAATGAATGACTGAATTATTATTTCTTTAAGTACAAAATGATCAATCCGAATCGATAGCTCAAACCGCTAATTACCCTGTAGTTCAAATCACTAATTCAGTCATTCAATAATTAAACTGCTCAAATCACTAATTCACTAACTCGCTAATTCACTAATTAATTGAACTCAACCTTCGGTGCTTTCTCACTTCCGGGTTCGGCGGTGAAATATCCTTTTTCGGAGAAGCCAAACATTTTGGCCGTGATGTTAGCCGGGAACGAGCGGATTTTGGAATTATATTCCATTACGGCATCGTTAAAATCCTTACGGGATACGTTAATCCTGTTTTCGGTTCCTTCCAGTTGAACAGATAAGTCGCGAAAGTTTTCGTTCGCTTTTAAATCCGGGTATTTTTCTGATACAACCAGCAGCCTGCCAATGGCCGAGCTTAACTCGCCCTGCGATGACTGGAAAGCTTTGATAGATTCGGGTGTAAGTTTTGTTGGGTCAACCTGCACCGATGTTGCTTTTGCGCGGGCTTCTATTACGGCGGTCAACGTGCTTTTTTCAAAGTTAGCGGCACCTTTAACCGTATTTACAAGATTGGGTATCAGATCGCTGCGGCGCTGGTAATCACTTTGGACGGCGCCCCATTTAGCTTTAACAGTTTCGTCGAGCTTAACCATGCTGTTATAACTACATGAGCTTAAGCTCACGGCTGCTACTGCAATTAATATTACTGAAAGTAACTTTTTCATAGGTTGAAGTTGTTTTACAGGTGTGTTTTTGATTTAGATTACAAAACGCATACCGTTGTTACAACTGGTATGGTTTAGTGACATTATGTCAAGGTACAGAATTTATCACGTTAAGCGAAACATTTAACTGTTATAGCCTATATTTGAAGCTTAATGTTGACATCGACCCACAAAATGAAGAAGACACTCTGCCTTTTTTTTACTGCTATTTCGCTTGGCGCAGCCGCACAGACTAAAACTGCCGAAAATTTAGTACAATATGTAAACCCTATTATAGGTACCCAGCGTATGGGACATGTATACCCGGGCGCTACAGTTCCTTTTGGAATGGTACAATTGAGTCCGGAGACTGATACTCCCAGCTACGAACTGAACGGCAAATACAACCCCGATGTATATAAATACTGCGCCGGTTACCAGTACGATGATAAAACCATAGTTGGCTTTAGCCATACTCATTTTAGCGGTACCGGCCATTCAGATCTGGGCGACTTTTTAATTATGCCAACAGTTGGGGCATTAAAACTTAACCCCGGTACGGCCGATAAACCCGGCAGCGGCTACCGCTCGGCATTTTCGCACCAGAACGAAGTGAGCCAGGCTAACTACTACAAAGTAAAACTGGACGAAAGTAATATTTTGGCCGAGATGACCACCAGCGCACGTGTTGGTTTTCACCAGTACACCTTCCCTAAGTCCGATCAGTCGCATATTATATTAGATTTGATGGCCGGGATTTATAACTACCCGGATAAAAACGTTTGGACTTATTTAAGGGTTGTTAATGATAGCACCGTTGTTGGTTTCCGCCAAACTAATGGCTGGGCACGCACCCGGTCGTTATATTTTGCCATGAGTTTTTCAAAAGCATTCTTTCAGCATGGCTACAAAAAGTACGATCAGCGCGAAGTATACGGTGGCTTTTGGGGCAAATTTAACCGGGTGAAAAACTTCCCCGAAATTGCCGGCAAGCAAATAAGGGCCTACTTTGATTTTAAAACCGAAGAGGGCGAAAAAATAAAAATCAAGTTTGCATTATCACCGGTGAGCATGGCCGGTGCCTTAAATAATATGCAAACCGAGATACCTGGCTGGGATTTTGAAAAAGTAAAAGCCGACGGCCAGCAATTATGGGAAACCGAACTGCATAAAATAGAGATAGCCGGTAACAAAGAGATAAAAGAGAACTTTTATACCGCTATGTACCATGCTATGATTAACCCTACGGTATATATGGATGCCGATGGGCAATATAAAGGCCTTGATCAAAATGTACACAAGGCCGAAGGGTTTACCAATTATACCACTTTTTCGCTTTGGGATACCTACAGGGCGCTGCACCCGCTGTTTAATATTATTGAACCCAAAAGGAATGCGGATATGGTACAAAGCATGCTGGCCCATTTTGACCAAAGTCCGGAGCATATGCTGCCCATCTGGTCAAACTCGGGTAACGAGAACTGGTGTATGAGCGGGTACCACAGTGTAGCCGTACTGGCCGACGCCGTTGTAAAGGGAAATGTAAACTTTGATGCCAACAAAGCGCTGGATGCCTGCGTAGCCACTGCAAAGCACCGCGATTATGAGGGTATAGGCGACTACATGGATAAAGGTTACATCCCCGACGAAAAAAGCGGCGTATCGGTATCATCAACCCTGGAGTATGCCTTTGACGACTGGGCCATTGCCCAGATGGCCAAAAAGCTAAACCGGATGGATGTTTATAACGAATTCATCAAACGATCGGAAAATTACAAAAATGTATATGATAAGGCCGCAGGCTTTATGCGCCCCAGGTTGGTCGATGGCAGCTTCCGCCAAAAGTTTGATCCCTTGAGCACCATCAACGAAGGGTTTATTGAGGGCAATAGCTGGAACTATACCCTGTTTGCTCCACAAGATCCTAAAGGCCTGATTACGCTCATGGGGGGTAACAAGCGGTTTGTAGGTTACCTCGATTCGTTGTTCACCATGAACCTGCCCGATAAATACTTTGCCGAAACGGAAGATATCACCCGCGATGGCATCATTGGCAACTATGTACATGGTAATGAACCATCGCACCACGTAGCCTATTTATACAATTGGACGGATAAACCATGGAAAACACAGGAACGCATCCGGATGATATTGCCACGTATGTACAAACCAACCCCGGATGGTTTGGGCGGTAACGACGATACAGGCCAGATGAGCGCCTGGTACATTTTCAGCACGCTGGGCTTTTACCCGGTAGCGCCAGGATCTGATCAGTATTCCATAGGCAGCCCGGCCGTGAACGGTGGTGTTATCAATTTGGATAACGGCAAAAAATTCACCATCAACGTAAAAAACCAAAGCGCCAAAAACGTGTATGTACAAAAGATAACGCTGAATGGTAAACCCCTGGATGGTTTATTCATCAGTCATGCCGATATCATGAACGGCGGCGATATTACTTATTATATGAGCAGTAAACATAAATAGATGTGCAGATTCCAAATTTCAGATGTGCAGATGAAGCGAATTTGAAAATTTGAGTATTTGAAGATTTGAAAATGAAATTAAACAGATGTGCGGATTCCAGATTTCAAATGTGCAGATGAAGCGAATTTGAAAATTTGAGTATTTGAAGATTTGAAAATGAAAACACGGATGTGCAGATTTCAAATTTCAGATGTGCAGATGAAGCGAATTTGAAAATGAAGACAAAACACATATTTCAGATGTGCAGATGAATTTAGATAGAACAAGTGTAATTAAAGTCTCCCCCTTCAGGGGGAGATTTAGAGGGGGCTTGATGTTGTTTCTGCTGATACTCTTTGGTTCATGCGCTGAATCGTTTAAGCAGATTCCGCCGGACAAGTTTAATGATACGATAGCGAAACGAAAGGATATTAAAACATCCGACGAACTGATTAAAGCTTATTACCAGTACCGGCAGTATTACAGTGAAACCGACGCGAGGCCGCGATTGAATATCACTTCAAGAAAACTGGATTCGGGCGACTATGAAATAACCGCTATAGACACCATTACGAATGACGACGCCCTGGCAGCCGAGAAGATTGTGATGATAGCCACCCGGAAAGCTGAAACCTGGAAAGCTTTAGATATTAAATACAACTGGAAAGCCCGCGATGGTTATGGTAGTTCAGAATGGGGTACAGGGAATTAAATTTCACTTTGCCTGATTGGCCACCCCACTGATCAGAACCCTCTCCTTTGGAGAGGGCAGGGTGAGGCTGGAGGTTTTTACGCGTAGCAATGCTCCTCGCGGGTAGTCAGTTTACCAATCATTTCTTTTAAGGCAGTGCGTGCGCGGTGTAAAGTTGTACGCGACAGCAATTCACTCATCCCTAACGATGTGCCAATTTCCTGGTGCGAGTATCCTTCAATGGCATACATATTAAATACCGAGCGATAAGTTTTAGGCAGTTTTTGAATCAGCTTCATTAAATCTTTTGCTTCAAGCTCATTATCATTATAAGCTTTGCTGATAGGCATATCACTATCGGCAGCAAAATCCTCAACCAACACAACCGGGCGTAATTTGCGGTAGCGCGAAATAGCTGCGTGCACCATAATACGGCGCACCCAACCTTCCAGGCTGCCATCGCCACGGTAGTTTTGCATGTTCCTGAATATTTTTATAAAACCTTCTTGCAGTATATCCTGAGCTTCGTCTTTATCGGTAGCATAGCGCATGCAAACAGCCAGCATCCGCGATGCAAATAGTTTGTAAAATTGTTCCTGGCTTTTACGTTCGTTGCGTAAGCATCCTTCCCAAATTGTCTGTAAACGTTCGTCGGCAGTAGTCATTGTATTGTGTATTTATTTGAGAAGCCTATGCCAATCCAAGTGCCATTTTGTAATTGATTGATTTTTAGATATTTATAAATTTGCGATATTTTAAAACTGTTCGTTAGCGGACGGTTGATACGCACAGGCGAACACAAAGTGAGCCCCAGCCAACCCTCCCCGGAAGGGAGGGCTTTAAAAGTCTCCCCTACCGGGGGAGATTTAGAGGGGGCTTTTGGATTGTGCTTTTTCTTACCTTTGCCTTAATCCGGGATAAAAACCCGGCGACCGTATGACAAAAGAAATTGAAATAGTATGCCCTCCCGGGCAGCATGAAGACGAGGCAGTGATTAAACGCCTTGCGGCGGCGGCTTTAAATATGCAGCCGCAGAAATTATCGGCCGTAAAAGTGTTAAAACGATCTATAGATGCCCGTGGCCGTAAAGTGATTTACCGCATGATGGTGCAGGTGTTTATTGATGAGCCCTATAATCCCGAAATTTTTACTGTAAATTATCCCGACGTGCAGTTTGGCCGCCCTGTTATTATAGTAGGCGCAGGCCCGGCAGGTATTTTTGCTGCATTGCAATGCATCGAACTTGGATTAAAACCCGTGATACTGGAGCGGGGCAAAGATGTTAAACAACGCCGCCGCGATTTGGCCAATATTAACAAACTGGGCCTGGTTAACCCCGAATCAAATTATTGCTTTGGCGAGGGTGGGGCCGGTACCTACTCGGATGGTAAGTTGTACACCCGATCTACCAAGCGCGGCGATGTAAACCAGGTGCTGAAAATGTTTGTTGCCCATGGGGCAGATGAAGATATATTAATAGATGCCCGCCCGCATATTGGTACCAACAAGCTCCCCCAGATTATTACCGCCATGCGCGAAACGATATTAAATGCAGGCGGCGAGTTTTTGTTTGATAGCAAAGTGACAGCCTTACTGGTTGAGTTTGGCAAGATAAAAGGCGTAAAACTGGCCAGCGGCGAAAAAATGACTGCTGATGCCGTAATCCTGGCAACGGGCCACTCGGCAAGGGATGTGTTCGAAATGCTGCATCATCAAAATATACTGATAGAAGCCAAGCCATTTGCTTTGGGTGTGCGTATAGAACATCCGCAGGAAATAATTGACCGCGCCCAATACCATTGCGAAAACCGTGGTCCGGATTTGCCGCCATCCTATTATAATTTGGTTGAGCAGGTAGAGGATAGGGGCGTATTTTCGTTTTGTATGTGTCCCGGCGGTATTATAGCGCCCTGTGCAACCGCCGAAAATGAAATTGTGGTAAACGGCTGGAGCCCTTCAAAGCGGAATAACCCATTTGCCAATTCAGGTACAGTAGTACAGATTAATATGGAAGATGTGGCCGGCAATGACACCGATCCATTCAAAATGCTCAACTTTCAGCACGAGGTGGAACGCGCCGCTTTTAAAGCTGGCGGCGGCAGCCTGGTTGCACCGGGTCAGCGTATGGTCGATTTTGTGGAAGGTCGTTTGTCAAATGATCTGCCCGTAAACTCCTACCTGCCGGGCACAAAGAGTACCGAACTGAAGGAGGTGTTACCCGGTTGGATTCACAAACGTCTGCAAAAAGCGTTGCCAGCTTTTGGCAGGAAGATGAAGGGCTATTATACCAACGAGGCGATTTTGGTGGGGGTAGAGTCGCGCACGTCATCGCCGGTAAAAATTCCCAGGGATAAAGAAACTTTGCAGCACCCCCAGGTTAAAGGATTATTTCCGTGTGGCGAGGGGGCCGGTTATGCGGGTGGCATTATTTCTGCTGCTATTGATGGTGTTAACTGCGCGCTGGCCGCTTTAAAAATATTAGTATGACAATTTCTGAAAAACTGAGTGCCGAATTACAAAAGATACTATCTGGCGATGCCTGGTATGGTTCGCCTGTTTATGATATAGTAGAAAGCATCGGCTTCGAGACCGCCTACGAAAAGCCGCCTGGATCTGTCCATAACATAGCCGAAATTGTTTTACACATGATAGCCTGGACAGAAGAAGTAATGGATAGGATGAATGGGCTTACGGCTGGCATACCCACCAGTGGCGACTGGCCCGAAACCGGTGCGCCTGACGAACAAAAATGGCAAAACTATGTTGATGATTTAAAGCTGGTGAACGTAAATTTGATTGGCGTTATCCAGAACTTCCCGCAGGAACAATGGGATGAGCCGATAAAAGACGAACGGAACCGCGAGATGGGAACAGGTGTGAGCTATGAAGAATTGATTAACGGACTTATTCAGCATCATATTTACCACTCCGGCCAAATTGCTTTATTAAACAGGATAATCAATGGCTGATAAAAAGACACTTATATTAGGAGCAACGCCCGACACCGGCAGGTACGCAAATCTTGCAGCCAACAGGCTGGTTGGTCGCGGCCATACTATAGTTAATGTGGGCATAAAAACAGGCGAGGTTGCCGGTGTACCTATCGAGAAGCCCGAAACCATTCATAATGATATTGATACGGTTACTTTATATGTTGGTCCGCAAAATCAACCGCCGTTATATGACTATATATTAAAAACACACCCCAAGCGAATCATCTTTAACCCTGGTACCGAAAATTCTGAACTCAGGTGCATGGCCAACGAAAAAGGAATTGAAACAGAGTATGCATGTACACTGGTGCTGTTATCAATAGGGCAGTATTAAAAGCCCCTAACCCCCTGAAGGGGGAACAAAAAATTACAAAAGTACAGCTATGCCAATAAAAAACTCCCCCTTCAGGGGGCTGGGGGGCTTGGGCTCGAAAATATCCTGATCTCTTTGGGGTAATAATTATTAATCCTATTTGGGAGTAGCTTAGCCCATCCTAATGCTTGTCCCTTGTAGTTCATCAGGCTCCAGCCCTTTTCGATGGGGTTTAGATCGATGTTGTCTCGGCGAAGGTATTGAATAGCCTGGTCGTAGGTAAGTTCCGTTTGCAAAACCGCGTTCTTATTAATAATAGTACTTAAAGCCAGCTCATGGTCGGGTATTAAATCTTTTCCCATTAACTTACCAACCCTCACACCCGATTTTTTAAGGTATAGGTGCCGTTGCAAAATATTCAAACTTTCTTTATGCGCGCGGTTAATCGCCAGCCAATCTTCGTTCACTTTAAAATAATAGTAGTCGTCCGGGTTGTTAACGTATGCCTTCACCTGGTCAATTTCTTTACTGCTTATTTTTTGATGCATGTTGTTTTTAAAGGTGCCCAGTTCGCCGGTGTTGGTTCTCTTTTTAAGGCACGATGCAAATAAGCCCTCACCCTTAACCTTGCCCGGATAAAAGCGATATCCCCAGGCCTTTTTATTGGGCGATTGCGTTTCTACAATACCCCACTCCTTATATATAGGTATACGTATGCTTTCCAAATCAAATTCAAGGCAAAGCCAATCCAGTATATCTTCGTTTTCCTGGTGCGAGTAGGAGCAGGTACTATATATAAGGTATCCGTCTTCTTTTAAGGCTGGGAGCATATCGGCCAGGATTCGTTCCTGCCGCTGGTGACACAATTCCACATTGGCCTCCGACCACTCGTTCATTGCCTGCGGATCCTTACGAAACATGCCCGAGCCCGAACATGGTGCATCAACCAGGATAATATCGAAAAAGCTTTTTAGCCGGCCAATGTCTTTCGGATCATTATTGCTCACAATTACGTTTGCCTGGCCCCAACGGCTAAGGTTATCTGTTAATACAGGTACGCGTGTTTTAATAATTTCGTTGGCAACCAACAAATCGTCGGCATTAATGGCCGAGTTAAGGAGTGTGCTTTTGCCACCCGGGGCAGCGCAAAGGTCAAGTACTTTTATGGTGTCATCTATATTAGGGCGAATATGTTTTAATATATGGTCAATAAACATCGACGATGCCTCCTGTACATAATAGCACCCGGCATGAAAAAGTGGGTCGAATGTGAAGGATGGGCGGGTGTTTAAATAAAATCCATCGCTACACCAGGCTACTTGTTCATCTGTTTTTAAGGATGGACGCTTAAAAGGATTAACCCTTATAGAGGTAGGTGCATCAGTAATTTGATGTGCCTGGATAAAATTTTCTTCGTCAAATCCATTTTCTGCGCTTAAGGTTTGCAGGAAATTATCGGGGAACTGTTGCTCATTCATATACTTTGTAAATATACAAATTAGGTATATGCTATTGTTTATAAGATATTCGGGTGCTGTTGGGGTTTATTTAACGTTAGTTTACAGTTACTTGTAGAATTGTTTTAATTATTTGAAAATTTCTCTTGGTTGGTAAGTGGTTTTCTGTGTACATTTGTGGCCGCTCCAGAAAAAGGGCGTTGTTTTTTGAAGAGTTAGCGAATATAAAAAAGATCAAAAAGAGTGAAATTATCACTTGTTAAATCAAATTAAAATTCGCACCTTTGCAACCCGCAATCGAAGAGGAAGATCAAGTGAAAATGATCGGTTTCGGGTCTCCAAAAAAAAGAAAAAATAAGTTTTGGAAAAGTAAAAAGGAATACTACCTTTGCAGACCCAAACGGAGGGTTGCTTTGAGGAGCAAAAGAAGTTAAAAAGCCGGAGCGATTCCGGTAATGAAAATGACAAATCAGACAAGGCAACTTGTAAAGATTATATAGCGGATTCGGATGATGAAGCGAGAAAGTTCTTTTAAGAAATAGAAAATCATGTAGAGTAACAACTCAAACAAAAAGAAGCTGCAAGGCGGAAAAGAGTAAGAGGAGTTATGATAACAAACAAATGTTAGATACTGTATAAAGATACATAATTATACAGATTCTATTATTAATAATAGGGTCAGTGAACAAACGAGACATTTTACAATGGAGAGTTTGATCCTGGCTCAGGATGAACGCTAGCGGCAGGCCTAATACATGCAAGTCGGACGGGATAGAAGAGCTTGCTTTTCTTGAGAGTGGCGCACGGGTGCGTAACACGTATGTAACCTACCTTGTTCAGGGGGATAGCCTCTCGAAAGAGAGATTAAGACCGCATAACATTATGATATGGCATCGTATTATAATCAAATATTTATAGGAACAAGATGGGCATGCGGAACATTAGCTAGTTGGTAAGGTAACGGCTTACCAAGGCTACGATGTTTAGGGGATCTGAGAGGATGACCCCCCACACTGGTACTGAGACACGGACCAGACTCCTACGGGAGGCAGCAGTAAGGAATATTGGTCAATGGGCGGAAGCCTGAACCAGCCATGCCGCGTGCAGGAAGACGGCCCTACGGGTTGTAAACTGCTTTTGTACGGGAATAAACCTTTGGTCGTGACCAAAGCTGAATGTACTGTAAGAATAAGGATCGGCTAACTCCGTGCCAGCAGCCGCGGTAATACGGAGGATCCAAGCGTTATCCGGATTTATTGGGTTTAAAGGGTGCGTAGGTGGCTTATTAAGTCAGGGGTGAAAGACGGTAGCTTAACTATCGCAGTGCCTTTGATACTGATGAGCTTGAATGAACTAGAGGTAGGCGGAATGTGACAAGTAGCGGTGAAATGCATAGATATGTCACAGAACACCAATTGCGAAGGCAGCTTACTATGGTTAGATTGACACTGAGGCACGAAAGCGTGGGGATCAAACAGGATTAGATACCCTGGTAGTCCACGCCCTAAACGATGAATACTCGATGTTGGCGATATACGGTCAGCGTCTAAGCGAAAGCGTTAAGTATTCCACCTGGGGAGTACGCCCGCAAGGGTGAAACTCAAAGGAATTGACGGGGGCCCGCACAAGCGGAGGAGCATGTGGTTTAATTCGATGATACGCGAGGAACCTTACCCGGGCTTGAAAGTTAGTGAATTGAGCAGAGACGCTCAAGTCCTTCGGGACACGAAACTAGGTGCTGCATGGCTGTCGTCAGCTCGTGCCGTGAGGTGTTGGGTTAAGTCCCGCAACGAGCGCAACCCCTATGTTTAGTTGCCAGCACGTTAAGGTGGGGACTCTAAACAGACTGCCTATGCAAATAGAGAGGAAGGAGGGGACGACGTCAAGTCATCATGGCCCTTACGTCCGGGGCTACACACGTGCTACAATGGGCAGTACAGAGGGCAGCTACCTGGCAACAGGATGCCAATCTCCAAAAGCTGTTCACAGTTCGGATCGGGGTCTGCAACTCGACCCCGTGAAGTTGGATTCGCTAGTAATCGCGTATCAGCAATGACGCGGTGAATACGTTCCCGGGCCTTGTACACACCGCCCGTCAAGCCATGGAAGCTGGAAGTGCCTGAAGTGCGTAACCGCAAGGAGCGTCCTAGGGTAAAGTCGGTAACTGGGGCTAAGTCGTAACAAGGTAGCCGTACCGGAAGGTGTGGCTGGAATACCTCCTTTCTGGAGCAGTATCGATACATCAGTTATTGTAACAAGTTACCTACATGATTATTTCTTAAAATTGGTTGATTGGTTTATTGAGTTAGATTAAGTTGAATAGGTTATATGCTATATATAATACAAAACAACAAATCAGTAATTCACTAATTCAGTCATTCAATAATTAAACACAAAAAGGAAACCCAAAAGATGAAGCCATCTATGTGGAGCGAAGCCGAAAGGTGAGCTGGGACACAGTTGGCAGTTCACAGTGGGCAGTAAAGAGCAGTTAGCAGTTGGCAACAAGAGCTAACTACAAAGCAGTACAAGCTGCAAACTGCAAACTAAAGACTGCAAACTGAAATATAGTCCTGTAGCTCAGCTTGGTTAGAGCACTACACTGATAATGTAGGGGTCAGCAGTTCAAATCTGCTCGGGACTACAAGCGCAGCGAAGCTGCGAGTGGGTAGTAAACAGTTCACAGTAGGCAGTAAAAAAAGGCTGCAAACTGCAAACTCAAAACTGCAAACTCATCTTAAGGGGGATTAGCTCAGCTGGCTAGAGCACCTGCCTTGCACGCAGGGGGTCAACGGTTCGAATCCGTTATTCTCCACCAGTAGATGTGCAAATGTTAGATATGCAGATATGCAAATGAGAAATCATCTGCACATTTGAAATCTGAAATCGGCACATCCGCGAACGTTCTTTGACATATTGGAAGAAGTAATAAAAAAGAGAAGACAACAGTATAGAGGACTGTTGCAGGCTTTTGAATATTGCGGAAAAGTAAAAAAGGAGAAAGGCTTCGGTCTTGCTACTTGATACTAAGTACTTGATACTAAAAACGGCAACAAGAATCAAAAAGCATACTATACGAGCAAAAGGCGTATAAGTAGAAGAAAGTAAGAAAGGGTACACGGGGGATGCCTTGGCTCTCAGAGGCGATGAAAGACGTGATAAGCTGCGATAAGCTACGGGGATTTGCAAATAAGATTTGATCCGTAGATTTCTGAATGGGGAAACCTAATTAGTTGAAGACTAATTGCATAAATGCGCAAACCTGCTGAACTGAAACATCTAAGTAAGCAGAGGAAGAGAAAATAATAATGATTTCCTGAGTAGTGGCGAGCGAAAGGGAAGAAGCCCAAACCAATTATGTTACGGCATAATTGGGGTTGTAGGACCACAATATGAAAATCAAACAAAACCGGAACGGGGTGGGAAACCCGGCCATAGAGCATGACAGCTGCGTACGGGTAATGAATGATAGGATAGTGGTATCCTGAGTACCGCGAGGTCGGAGACGCCTTGTGGGAATCTGCCGGCACCATCCGGTAAGGCTAAATACTCCTGAGAGACCGATAGTGAACCAGTACCGTGAGGGAAAGGTGAAAAGAACCCCGAACAGGGGAGTGAAATAGAACCTGAAACCGTGTACTTACAAGCGGTCGGAGCAGAGCAATCTGTGACGGCGTGCCTTTTGCATAATGAGCCTACGAGTTACTCTTTCCTGGCAAGGTTAAGTGTTTAAGACACGGATCCGAAGCGAAAGCGAGTCTGAATAGGGCGTATAGTCAGGGGAGGTAGACGCGAAACCTTGTGATCTACCCATGGACAGGTTGAAGGTGCCGTAACAGGTACTGGAGGACCGAACCGATAAACGTTGAAAAGTTTCCGGATGATTTGTGGGTAGGGGTGAAAGGCTAATCAAACTGGGAAATAGCTCGTACTCCCCGAAATGTTTTTAGGAACAGCCTGGCGGTTGAGTTAATAAGAGGTAGAGCTACTAATTGGGTGCGGGGGAGTCAAATCCTACCAAATCCAGATAAACTCCGAATGCTTATTAATATACGCTGGAGTGAGGCTCTGGGTGCTAAGGTCCAGGGCCGAGAGGGAAAGAACCCAGACCATCAGCTAAGGTCCCCAAATTACTGCTAAGTTGAACTAACGAGGTCCGATTGCACAGACAGCTAGGATGTTGGCTTGGAAGCAGCCATTCATTTAAAGAGTGCGTAACAGCTCACTAGTCGAGCGATCGGGCATGGATAATAAACGGGCATCAAGCAGTATACCGAAGCTATGGATTTGCAGCAATGCATCTGGTAGGGGAGCATTCTATTATCCGGCGAAGCAGGAGGGACAACCGACTGTGGAGGGAATAGAAAAGCAAATGTAGGCATAAGTAACGATAAGGCGGGAGAGAAACCCGCCCACCGAAAGACTAAGGTTTCCTGATCAACGCTAATCGGATCAGGGTTAGTCGGGGCCTAAGGTGAAGCCGAAGGGCGTAGCCGATGGACAACTGGTTAATATTCCAGTACTTTTTATAACTGCGATGCGGTGACGGAGTAGTGACACTGACGCGAACTGACGGAATAGTTCGTTAAAGGCCGTAGGTATATGGACTGTAGTTAAGTACGCAGACCATGCTGAAAGCTGATAGTATACCAAATCTTCGGAGGCGGTAATAGTTCAGGTAATCAGACTTCCAAGAAAACCCGCTAAGCTTCAGGTTATAAAAACCCGTACCGTAAACCGACACAGGTAGTCGAGGAGAGAATCCTAAGGTGCTCGAGTGAATCATGGCTAAGGAACTCGGCAAAATGGCCCTGTAACTTCGGGAGAAGGGGCGCTTTCAGCAATGGAAGCCGCAGTGAAAAGGCCCAGGCGACTGTTTAACAAAAACACATGGCTATGCAAAATCGAAAGATGACGTATATGGCCTGACACCTGCCCGGTGCCGGAAGGTTAAGAGGGGATGTTAGTCGCAAGGCGAAGCATTGAATCGAAGCCCCGGTAAACGGCGGCCGTAACTATAACGGTCCTAAGGTAGCGAAATTCCTTGTCGGGTAAGTTCCGACCTGCACGAATGGTGTAACGATCTGGGCGCTGTCTCAGCCATGAGCTCGGTGAAATTGTGGTATCGGTGAAGACGCCGGTTACCCGCAACGGGACGGAAAGACCCCATGCACCTTCACTACAACTTAACATTGATATCGGATACAGGATGTGTAGGATAGGTGGGAGACTGTGATCCAGCTTCGCTAGGAGTTGGTTAGTCAACGTTGAAATACCACCCTTTCTGTATTTGGTGTCTAACTCTGCACAGCGGAGGACATTGTTTGGCGGGTAGTTTGACTGGGGTGGTCGCCTCCAAAAAGGTAACGGAGGCTTTCAAAGGTAAGCTCAGTACGCTTGGTAACCGTACGTGGAGTGCAATAGCATAAGCTTGCTTGACTGTGAGGCAGACAAGCCGAGCAGGGTCGAAAGACGGATATAGTGATCCGGTGGTTCTGCATGGAAGGGCCATCGCTCAAAGGATAAAAGGTACGCTGGGGATAACAGGCTGATCTCCCCCAAGAGCTCATATCGACGGGGAGGTTTGGCACCTCGATGTCGGCTCGTCACATCCTGGGGCTGGAGAAGGTCCCAAGGGTTGAGCTGTTCGCTCATTAAAGTGGCACGCGAGCTGGGTTCAGAACGTCGCGAGACAGTTCGGTCCCTATCTGTTGTGGGCGTTGGAAGTTTGAGTGGGGCTGACCTTAGTACGAGAGGACCGGGTTGGACTAACCTCTGGTGAATCTGTTATGGCGCCAGCTGTATTGCAGAGTAGCTACGTTGGGAATAGATAAGCGCTGAAAGCATCTAAGTGCGAAACTAGCCACAAGATGAGACTTCCATTGAGGGTCGTAGCAGACTACTACGTTGATAGGTCATAGGTATAAAGGTGGTGACATCATAGCCGAGTGATACTAATTGCCCGAAGCTTTCTCATAGCAGGTAATAATAGTGGTTGATAGCAAATGGATCATAGTTCATAGTAATATGTGCGATGAACCATGAACTATCAACCATGAACACACTAATATTGTTGTTTTCTCTGATTAATTACTTCTTTCAATAATATGTCATTGTTAAGGCAGAAAGGCCAAAGGATAAAGGCAAAAGGTATTAAAAACCTTTCACCCTTCACCTTTAAGCTTTCACCTCAACATTAAAAATATTCAGGTGCCTATATCGGCGGTGTCTACCTCTTCCCATTCCGAACAGAGAAGTCAAGCCCGCCAGAGCCGATGGTACTGCGGTAAAACGTGGGAGAGTAGGTCGGTGCCAAATCTTAAATCAAGCCCTTGCTGGAAACAGTCAAGGGCTTTTTTGTGTTCAGGAAGTTTGGTCATTGGTCATTTCGCTGCGCTGTCATTAGTCATTGGTGTTCGGTTAGATACTATACCGTTCGGGTGTTCGGGGGCGAACACTTATATTGTTTGCAATCAGTAGGTTAAGTGTTCGGGCAATCATAGAACATGCAATTCACAGGCTGATCAACGCCTCCGTTCGCAGGCATAACCATGTTATAATCCATCAATCTTCGAAATAGCACAGGGGAATAGGGTATCCCTGCCGGCACCTTGTCAGCTCCTTATCTGCTATCATCAGGCCACTATCGGTTACCCTTAATGCTGCCAATATGCACCCTTCGGGTACCGGGGTTTGGGGGTGGGCTGTTTTTGGCGGGGCCTGAGTAGGAAAATCCATCAGAGGTTATCAGAAAAAAGGGGGCGCAATTTTGGGGTCTGGTATTGTTAGGTTACTGACAAAGTTGTGTCACCATTTTTGTTGGTGGGGCGTGGTAAATTTGTGAGGGTCGGGTTCGGGGGGCGGGTTGCTGGGTTCGGGTTTTTGTAGGTGGCTGGCGGGGTTTATGGCATCGCGCCTTCCGTTACCATCTGCCAACTACACCCCAACTCCTTCCCGCAACCCGAACTGCCAACTGCCCACTCAAAACTGCAAACTAATATGCTTAACCTACAATTCACCGAAAAAAACAAAACCCCGAAAGGCCCCTCGGCCGATCAGCTGGCCTTCGACCACGTGGAGGCCGACCCGTATACCCCCAACGCGCTCTTCCACATTTATAAGGCCAACCAGTGGATGGCTATGGAGCAGGAGGCCGAAACGCCGCAAATGCTGTTCGGCAGGTTTTGGCTGCAGGGCGAGCTGTGCATCCTGTTTGCCGATACCAATATGGGCAAAAGCATCCTGGCGGTGCAGCTGGGCCAAAGCATTGCCGCGGGCCAGGCCATTCCCGGCTTCGAGATGAATGCCGAACCCAGCCCGGTGTTGTACATCGATTTTGAACTGGCCGGCAAACAGTTTGAACAACGCTATACCGACGCGCGCGGCACCTTCCGCTTCAGCGACAATTTTATGCGCGGCGAATACAACCAGCTATACAAACACTACAGCCCCACCACCCGCTTTAACGACGATGTGATCGAGGCCCTCACCCGCGGCATTAAAACCACCGGCGCCACCGTGCTCATTATCGATAACATTACCTGCATGCGCAAGGGTACCGAACGAGCCAACGAGGCCCTGCCCCTCATGAAACAGCTTAAATACCTTAAAACCCGCCACGGCCTCAGCATCCTGGTGCTGGCCCATACCCCCAAGCGCAACCCCGCCATGCCCATTAGCCGCAACGATTTGCAGGGCAGCAAAATGCTCATCAACTTTGCCGATAGCGCCTTTGCCATCGGCGAAAGCAACAAGTGGACCGGCTACCGATACCTTAAACAAATAAAACAGCGCAGCACCCAGGAAACCTACGGCGCCGAAAACGTGGTTCAATGCAAACTGGTGCGGCGCGACAGTTTCCTGCAATTCAATTTCGAGGGTACTTGCCACGAGCTTGACCACCTGCTTACCAGCACCCAGCAACTGCGCGACCGCAATGCCAACCAGGTGGCCCAGCTTCACGCCCAGGGCCTAAGTCAGCGCCAAATAGCCGCCCGCCTCAAACTCGGCCTCGCCACAGTTAATAAAATGATAGGATGGGCGAGGGGGGAGTAGATGTGCAGATTTCAGATGTGCAGATTTCAGATGTGCAGATTTCAGATGTGCGGATTTCAGATGTGCCGACTTCGGATGTGCAGATTTCAGATGTGCGGATTTCGGATGTGCAGATTTTTTGTCCCCTCGGGTTCTCTCAACGAGGAACCTGAGGGGATGGTGCCTGTTGTATCCAAATAGTTCATCGCCAGGCACGCGCCCTCAGGGTCCTTTTTCAAAGAGACCCCGAGGGGACATAGTTTTGCACCGTTTTAAAAAACTTCTGGGTTATGTCGGCGTCTTTGTTATAATCTATACTGCATTGTTCATATATGTCGGTTATTTTCAGGTAAAAGCGCCTTTCACTGGCACGTATCTCCCTAATCCTGTCCAGTAACTCATCAAAATAATCTTTACCCAGGGGTTTACCTTGTTTTAAGCGTTCATCGTCAAGCACAAAGCCTTTGATAATATATTCGCGCAGGGTTTTGGTAGCCCAGATCCTGAATTGCGTGGCTTCAAAACTGTTTACCCGGTACCCAACCGCTATTATAGCGTCGAGGTTATAAAATGCCGTAGAATAATTTTTACCATCACTGGCAGTTGTTTCCATTTTGGAAACAACTGAAGCCTCCACGAGTTCATTGCTTTCAAAAATGTTTTTCAAATGCTTACTTATTGCCGGTACTTCTACCCCAAAAAGTTCGGCCATACGCTTTTGCGTAAGCCAAAATGTTTCGGCGTTAAAAATCACTTCAACTTTTATATTGCCTGCGGGGGTACTATAAAAAATAATATCATTTGATTGCGAAAATTCACCCATATTCAAAACCATATTTTGTTAGTCGTTTTAAAGTTAGCTATAATTATTAGCAATTTAACGCGCTTTAAACTCAAATGCGATTTCGGAATTCGGATGTTCGATTTCGGATTTTTTTATTTTCGGATTTCGGATTTAGCGTTTACAATTTACCCCTCACCTCCGCGCAGATCAGCCAAAAAAAGTCTTGCTACCCGATACTTACTACCTGATACTAAAAGCCCCGCATAAGCCAAAAAAATCTTACTACTTGATACTTACTACTTGCTACTAAAATGGGCGTTCCCTGCGGGCCGGGCTGTACGCTCATACGCCTGCAGGCATTACGCTCATGGGCCTGTATCCGCTGCCATCCCTAACGCGAACGCGGGGAAACAAACCCAAGTACGGCACCTTTGGTATAAATGCTGAAACGGTTTAGCGCGAACATTAAAATGTGTAAAGGCGGAAGATGCTAATACGTTTTAGCGCAGGTGTTGAGTAAAGGTTTAAGCGTTGGCTCACCTGTGCTATGATTGTTTAAAGGAAGTTGCAAGTGACCCTCCAACACGCAGCCGCACAACACTTGCGCTAAAGGGGGGAAGTGTTTGCGATAGCCGGAGACCTCTTTTTTGAGGCCTCCGGTGATAACGCAATGTGAATTTTATTAAAAGAGTTTTTACAAACTGTTGGTAAGCGGTGTTAATTAAGGCAAATCGTAATAGGCTATACCTTCGTACGCAAAACCCGCGGCGCTGCCATCATTAATTTCAGTATAACTGGTGGTGAAGAAATGACCTGCAGACTTGGTTCCACGGTACCTATATATGGGTTGGCTACCGGCTACCTGGGTAGAATAAACGTATCCTGAAATACCTTCCGAATGATAGCCTAACGTTGATATAATATTATCCCGTTCAGAGGGATTGATGGTAAACATATGTTCGGTACCATTATAAAGGCGGTACAACGGCACTGTACCCTTAGCCTGGTAGTTGTATACACGGCCTATGTTTCCTTCTTGTGTCCAATAGTTATTGGGGTGTTGGCTTCCAAACAGCCACGACCAAAAGCTTGGGGAAAAGTACTGATGAGGTTGATTTAAAAGCTGGCTTTTTTCCACATTGGAAGTGGTATAAAAGTGCTCACCGGCTGGTGCCGAAAACATCCTGTACAAATATATTATCGGGCCTGTTTGTTCGGTAACAGTAGTGCCCGAAGTGGTAGGCAGTCCCTGTACTGCTATTGTATATACAGGGTCGGCAATTTCCTTTTCGTTCGATCCGCTTGATGCATTATTCCAATACATGCAAAAATGTGTTCCGTTAAGGCTTGGCGATGCTACCGGCAGCGTAAAATCAAATGTTTGCGTCGAAAAAATATCCGTAGGTTTTACGTTTTTTTCAGTTATCGAAATTCCATATCCCGGAATGCCCGATGGTGTTAGTATATTCCCCGTAAAAAGTTCAAGCGTCGCGTTCAAAGTAAATTTGGAAACCTTACCTGTTGCAGGGTCATGAGGCAACGAGATTTTAACCGTTACCTTAACAGTTTGCGATTGGTTGTAAGGCACGTTAAGCGTTGTGCCGCTTAGTGTACCGCCGCTGCTTCCGGTTACTGCAATGCTGTAACTTATTACTGCGCCCTGGGTAACATCTGTGTAAAATGGCTTCATGGTACCATCATCACTAATAGTTTTGGATGTTAAGTTATAAGTAAGTAAGGTATTAGAATAACTGAGCAATGAATCGCCCGGGTTTGTATAGGGCGGAACTGTAGGTGCAGGCGCGGGTGTAACAGGAGGAGGAGTTCCGCTGCAATCGCCGCAGGGGTCAGCAGGCGGCGCAACCATATTGGTTGATAAACCTTTAGCCTTTACGTTTATTGGCCATTTGTTATAAAGGGCGGTTATGTCATCAAAGCTAATTTGGTTTTTCCCAAAAGCAACAAACTGTTTGGTGTCGGCTTCATAACTGATCTGACTGGGATCGATAGAGGTGAGTTTAGACAGATACGCCTTTAACGAATCAACTTCGGTTGAGTGCCCGGCTAAATTTTGTGAGTTTGAAAAGACAGATTGCGAGGTGTTTTTTTGGCAGCCCGTAACAATCACGAGTAAGCCAATGGCTAATAAAATTTTGCGCATAGGTTTAGTTTTCTTATCGGCTTGCGCCGGTGGTTTATTAAATTAACGGATTAAAGATATAATAATTGAATAATATAATTATTATAAATTTTTAGTTAATAATATAGCTAATACAATGCATGAAATCTGCAATACCGTACTATCAGAAAAAACTTTAATACTATGTGGCAGTGCAGGTACTTACAGCGGCGGCGGATAGCATCGCCTATAGGCTGACACACTAAAACGATTTATAAGTTGCTCTCGTTTTAGCGCAGGTGGGGAGTAATGGGCGTTGAGCGTTGGCTCACTTGTGTTTTGATCGGTATTTGTTTAAAGGAAGTCACAAGTGATCCTCACACATGCAGCCGCACAACACTTGCGCTAAGGAAAGGAACCTCACACACGCAGCCGCGCACTTGCGGTAAGGGGGAACTAAACCGAGAGCCAAGACAACACCTAAAATCACTAAAAATCAAAAAGATACAATATGAACTACTTGATTGTGAGGTTGTTTTAGATAATGTCGTTAACAAGGTGTTGACTTGCAGTATTTTAACGCTTAACTTAATGACATTGCGTGTACGCCAGCAGGGGGTATAAAATTATTGGTGGCTAACTAATTAACATTTTATATCATAAGATCCTTGCAGTAGTTCCATTTATGTACTTTAGCAACAATAATTTTTGTGCAACCATAATATATAACTAATTGAAAAGAAAATAGTTAATTGAAAATCGAAGTTAAGAATATTGGAGAGAGGCACAATATTGTAAACGATCACGCAAAAATAGCCTTTATTGATTTTTTGAATTTATGTGAGATTATTAGAAAGTTAAATTTCGCATAATAGATTTGATAATCCATTTATGATGGAAATAACGTTTAAATATCAAAGCTTTAAATTAGCAAATTTAAGGTCACTACTACATACCCAATTACTGTTGTTAATAGAGTGTATGAGCTTAACTAATTATTATGCCATATTGACGATATAATGTTAAAACAGCGATTTAAATTTTAGATGCTATAATTTTTAATAATTGATGAATACTACAATAATAATAAGATCTATACGAAACATCATGAGAAAGGATGAAGGGGTTGATGGTGATGCACAACGAATTTCCCAAATGGTATGGATGCTTTTTATGAAAATCTTTGCAGACAAGGAAGAAGAATGGAAAATATCAAGAAAAGAGTACAAAAGCCCTATTCCTGAAAAGCTAAAATGGCAAAATTGGGCTGCCAATGAAGATGGTTTAACAGGCGACGAATTAATTAACTTTATTAACGAGGAGTTATTTCCTGACCTTAAGTCAATACATCCTACTGATACAGATCAATCCATTATTATCAAGTCCGTTTTTAACGATACTTATAATTATATGAAAAGCGGAAATCTTTTTAGACAAGTAGTCAACGAAATCAACAAAATTAATTTTTCGAATAAAAACAATGAGATACATATTTTTAATGAAATCTACGAGTCGATTTTAAAGGAACTGCAAAGTGCTGGTTCTTCAGGAGAGTTTTATACACCAAGAGCGGTGACTCAGTTTATGGTGGAAATGGTAAATCCACAAATTGGTGAAAGTATATTGGATCCTGCATGCGGTACGGGGGGCTTCTTAACTTGTAGTTTGGATCACTTGTCTATGCAAACAAATTTCAACAAAGCGTCATTAAAAATTCAAGAATCTATCAGAGGAATTGAGAAAAAACCACTACCTCATTTACTTTGTACAACGAATTTAATTCTTCACGGAATTGAAAAACCTGCAATTACCAGAGGCAATTTATTATCAGTGCCTTATGACAATTGGAACACAAAAAACCAAGTTGACGTTATACTTTCCAATCCTCCTTTTGGTGGTCAAGAAGAAGATGGAACTGAAAGGAATTTCCCTGTACAATTTCGAACAAAAGAAACAGCCGATTTATTCCTTTCATTGATAATTAAAATTCTTAAAAACCATGGAAGGGCGGCAATTGTATTGCCTGACAGTTCTTTATCAGGGGAAGGTGTAAAAAAAAGAATTAGAGAAGAATTGATTACAAAATGTAATTTACACACTATCATTAGGTTACCCAATGGGGTGTTTAACCCCTATACCTCTATAAAAACTAATTTATTATTCTTTGATAAAAGTCGTCCAAGTAATGATATATGGTATTACGAGATGTCGCATCCGGAAGGAATCAAAAACTATAATAAATCACGAGTTATTGATATCAAAGATTTTCAAGAAATTAAAACATGGTGGGTTAACAGGACTGAACATCAATTTGCCTGGAGGACTTCGATTCAACAGATAAAAGAGAAAGGGATTAATTTAGATATAAAAAATCCGAACACTTCTATTGAAGAAATTACGGAATCTACCCACGATATATTGAAGTCCCTAAGAGAAAGCGTAAAAATATCAGAGAAAATATTGTCAGACATTGAGAAACTATTTAATTAATGGAATTACCCTTCAAATCAAGAAAACTTAAAGATTCAATAAAAAGAATAACTGACAAGGCGAAGAACCTTAATTTGGATATAGAGTCTTTATTAGTGTATGGCGTTTCTAAAGAAGAAGGAGTAATTGTTACAGGTAAGGAAGTCGGTAAGAACTTAAGTGAATATTTTTATTTCTCCGGAAAAAAAATCGCCTATAATCCGTACAGAGTAAACATAGGGTCAATTGGCCTAACCAATGAAAGTTTTAGAGGATTAATGAGTCCTGCATATGTTATTTTTGAGGTTGATCCGACTGTCCATATAGAATTTTTATTGCTTTATTTAAAGAGTAACATTGGGTTAGGATTGATTAAATGGTATGGAGATCGTGGAGGGGTGAGAAATTCTTTGAGAATTTCTGATTTAGGTGAAATTGACTTTCCCGATATCTCTTTTAATGAGCAGAAATTATTTTATGATGACTATATAGGAAAAAAGTTAAAAGTAGATGCATTATTAAGTGAGTTAAATAAACAAGAAAATTATTTGGCTAGCTTAAAGAGGTCTGTATTACAAAGCGCGATACAAGGCAAATTATCGAAAGATTGGCGTATAAAAAATCCCAATAATGAGCCATTGGAAAAAATGCTCAAATTGAAAAGAAAAAACAGTGGAGAGGAATTATCAATCGTCAATGATAGTGATGAGAAGTCATTTGATATCCCAAAAACTTGGAAATGGGTGAAACTGGGAGACTTAACTGAGATTCAGAATGGATATGCTTTTAAGAGCCCGAATTTTTCGTCAGAAGGAATAAGATTGTTGAGAAACATAAATATTTCAATTGGAAGAATTGACTGGAGTAATGTTGTATACTATCCGCACCTTGATATAGGAAATTTGGATAGGTTCAAGCTTGATATTAATGACATAGTTATATCCTTAGATCGACCTTTAATTTCAACAGGTTTGAAAATATCAATTATAAAAGAAGATGATTTACCAGCTATGCTATTGCAACGAGTGGCTAGAATTTCATATTCAGAATTAAGAATCAACCATCTGTTTCTATACTATTGGTTTAATTCAAATCATTTCATTTCAAATCTTTCAATAGAAGATAGTATAGGAATACCTCATATTTCAACTAAAGATCTTGAAAATAAAAAAATTCCACTACCACCAATCGAAGAACAAAGGGAGATTGTAAGCATTGTCGTAAAGGCGTTGATGTTTTGTAACGAGCTAAAGAATCAAATTGCCGACTGCAAAAAAAACTTAAAAGATTTATTAGAATCATTTATTATTAAATTTTTTGGAGAAGACAATGTTAATAAATCACAAAAAATCTCTACGCATAGTAAAAATAATAATTTTACCAGGACAATAAAGTATAGTAGCCAAACCAAGCTTATGGAATTAGTTGAATTATTAAAAGAGCATGGTAAATTACATGCTGAAGACCTTTGGAAAATGTCCAAACATTATGATGTCCAAAATATTGGTGACAGCATAGATAAATTTTACGCCGACTTAAAGGAAAAGATTGAGACTGAAAGCTCTATCAAAGAGGTGGAGAATGAAAAAGGCTACTTGGAATTAGTATGAGAATAGATAGAGTTTACATTAAAAAATTTAAGAATCTAAACAATTTTTCAATTAATATTGATGAAAATGAGTGGCATACTGTCCTTTTAGGACAAAACGCCGCTGGAAAATCTAATTTTTTGGAAGCTTTAGTTATTATTTTTCGAGACTTAGATTTAGAACAACAAACAAGTTTCAGTTATTCTATTGAATATAAATGTAATGGCAATCTGATTAAGGTCAATGGAGGTCCGGATGTTGAAAATAAATTTGGTTTATTTCTAGGGGAAAAAACAGCTAACGAAATCAAATATTCTACAATTGTATCTAAAGCTGAAGTAAAAAGGAATAAGGGTAAATATTTACCTAGATATGTGTTTTCTTATTATTCAGGTGTTAGCAACAGGTTGCTGGAACATTTTGATGTACATCAGCGGCGATTCTATGAGGAACTTATAAAAAGCGATAATATACCGGCACAAAGGCCTCTTTTTTATGCTCGGCTTATTCACAGCTACTTTGTACTGATGGCATTTTACTCATTTTCAGATTCCAAAGTCTCTAAGTTCATGGAGGATTATTTAGGAATAGTGGGATTAGAATCGATGCTATTCGTATTTAAAAGACCAATATGGGATAAGAAAAATAAAGATCCACTTGACTTTTGGGGAGCAAAAGGAGTAGTACGCAATTTTCTTAGTGAATTGTGGGATGCCGCAATGGCCCCAATTGTTTATGAAGATAAGGTAAGACTTGATTTTAGACGAGATCAAAAGCAAGATCATCTCTATCTATATATATCAAATCAAGATAAACTTCAGAAAATTGCGAGAAAATACGGAAATAACGCAGGTTTTTTCAAAAGTTTAGAAAGTACCTACATATCTGACTTAATTCAAGAAGTTAGAATAAAAGTACGAAAACGTAATGTCAACGGCGACATTACCTTTAAAGAGTTATCTGAAGGCGAACAACAATTACTAACGGTGTTAGGGCTTTTGCGATTTACTAAGGAAGATGAATCTTTAATACTATTAGATGAGCCAGATACGCATTTAAATCCGTTGTGGAAATGGAGATATATGAGTCTTTTACACGAGATAGTTAGAGAGTCAAAACCAAAGGATGAGGAGACAAGTCAAATACTTATGACTACACATGACCCTTTAGTTATCGGCGGTTTAACAAAGGAAGAAATTAGAATTTTTCAGTCAGTAAAAAGCTTAGATGAAAAAGGGGATGAGTATCAAAAAGTAGAAGCCTTTCAACCTGATTTCGACCCAAAAGGATTAGGCGTAGCGGGTATTTTAACAAGTGGATTGTTCGGCTTGCCAAGTACATTGGATAAGGAAACATTCGATTTATTAAATAGGCGTAATGATCTAATAGTCAAGCAGGATAGTGGTGTTTTGACTATTGAAGAAAAAAAAGAATTAAACGATATTTTTATAACTCTATCCGCGATAGGAATTAATACAACTGATAGAGATCCTCTTTTTGAAAAATTTTTGATCGCAATGAGCAAAATTGAAGCTATTGAACCTTTAAAAACGAACAAAGATGATCTTTTAAAACAAAATGAAGTTGCAAAGAGGATTTTGGAAACGTTAATAAAGGGGGAAAAAAAATGATTTTCATTGACTTGGAAAACAATGCTCCTAACATCGATTGGATTAATAGAGCCGACACCGTTACACAGTCTTTGGTGCGCGCTGCCGACCATGCCGCAAGGAAAGTAATTATTGAAGCAAATGAAGGATTATGGGGAGAATTAAAAGGGTATTTAAGCAAAATTCGAAATAGAAAATGTTGGTATTCCGAGTCTATAAATGACGGTGCCCATTGCCATGTTGACCATTTTAGGCCAAAATTAAAAGCGGTTGATGAAAATAAGGTAGATCAAGGAGGATATTGGTGGTTGGCCTTTAATTGGCTAAATTACAGGTATGCAGGTCCAGCTGTTAATGTGAGGAAGAAAGACTATTTTCCTGTAGTCCAAAATAAAGCCAATAGATACGGTGATAACATTGCAATAGAAGACATCTTACTTTTAGACCCCATAAATATTAGCGATCCAAGTAAACTTGCCTACGATAGCGAAGGCAGGGTAAGTCCGCGATTTACTGACCCAAATTCTCGTGATTATAAAAGGGCATTTTATTCCATTGAAAAATATAATTTAAATTTAGAGGGGCTTAAAGAGGGTCGGAGACAAAAGTACAGTAAAACGACCTTGTTGATTTTAAAAATACAGAGTCAATTAGCCTTACAAGTTATAAATCATGACTTAGCTAGGGATGCCGAAATTGCGAGAATGATGAAAGAACTAAGAGACCTAGCACATCCAGATTCAGAGTATTCTGCATCGGTAAAATTCTGTTTGAAAAGTTGTGGACATGATTGGGCATCTGATTTGTTGATGGCGGCATAATACTATTTCATCAAGTTTGAGTTTAGTTATGAACCTCTTGGCCCCCTGCCGCCGCAGGGGCCTCCCTTATGGCCCGCATGCAAATCGCAACGCTCATTTGTAGCACAAATCAACAATCTATCCCCGCAGCCCACGTTAGTGATGGCAGTGGATACCGGCCCGGCGCTTAATGCCTGTGCAGTATGAACGTACAGCACGGGCCGCAGGCAACGACATTTTAAATTCAAAAGTTAAAATTCAAAAGTCAAAAAAGGGAATCGGTCATTAGTTCATTGGTTCACTGGTTCATTACTTCGTTGGTTCATTGGTTCATTAGTTCATTGGTGGGATGGTGGGTTGGTTTTGGTTCATTGGTTTAGTGGTTCATTAGTTCATTGGTGGGATGGTGGGTTAGCAGGAGGCTTGTTGATTTACTGGTTCATTAGTTTATTGGTGGATGGTTGGGGGAGTTGTATGCCGGCGGAACCGGAATCGCCTGCTTCTGCCTTCTCCCAATGCTATTAATAAGGAATTATGATTGATTTGATATGGAACTCCGAATGTACGATATAGAATAATGAAGGAGAATCTTCGGTGTGGGACATTCGAAATTCAGTGTTCGATATTATTTGTCCTCCTGTTTTTCTTAACTTAACAGCATTGGCCCTTCCCCGGGGAAGGAAGAGCGCATGCCCTCAATTTATTTCTTCCGGACACCTGTGTTTATAACCCCAACAACGGCGCGGCGCTTCATAAAAAAGGTTCGGTTGAAAAGGTCAACCGAACCTTTTTTATTGGTATTTGCCCACTGCCCACTGCCCACTGCCCACTGCCTGCTGCCTGCTGCCCACTGCCCACTACCCACTGCCCACTGCAAACCGCCCACTTAATTATTGCCTTTCACCCTGCCTTTTTCATCGTCGGCGCCGCTGCGGTGCTGGCGTACTTTGATGGAGTTGTTGCCAAAGTTGTAGGTGAGGGTAAGCCGGCCTACCCTCGAGTCGTTTCGTTGCCTGATATCGAAGTTGTTGCCAAGCTCGTTGCTGCTTAGGTTGTTGCGGCGGATGTTAAATACATCGTCGCAGGCCACTTTAACATTCAACTTTTTATTATAGAAGGATTTGCTGAGGCCAAGATCGACCGAGTAACGGGGCCTTATTTTATATATACCGTAGGTTAACCTGGATTGGTAATCGCCCATAACCTCTAACCGGGCGCCGGCAAACTTAAAGGTTTGGGTTGTACGTGCCTGGTACGCCCACTGGCCATTGTTAAAGTTGAAGCCTGCAAGCGAATCGGATTTAAAGCCGAGGTAAAACGCTGTTACGTTGATATTGCCCTCCCACCATTTGGTAATGGTGAAGGGGGTGTTGATGTTGGCATTGTAGCCTGTTTGCGTTTGCAGGTTTTTATTGGTTTGAAATGTTTTTTCGCCTTCGGTTAAAATCAGCTCGGTAATGGCATCGGTGGTACGGCTGTAGCCCAGGCTAACATTAATGGTTTTATTATAGGTGTAGTTAAACTCGAAGTTTTGGGTATACTGCGGGTTAAGGAAGGCATTACCTTTTTGAAAGGTATACGGATCGAGATAAAAAATGAAGGGGTTAAGCGCATCATAACCCGGCCTATCAATACGGCGGCTGTACGATAGGCTTACCTCGTTTTTATCATTGATGGTGTGGTTAATAAATGCGCTTGGGAAAAAGTTAAGGTAGCTGCGGTTTACCGGCGTGCTGCCTATAAGGTTGCCGTTTGATTGGGTATGCTCGGCACGCAGGCCCACCTGTATAGATGTTTTTTTGAACTGCTTGTTCAGGTTAAGGTAGCCGGCTTCAATTTTCTCGTCGTAAATAAAGTGGTTGCTGCGGCCTTTATCGTTAATATATACGCCGCTGCTGTCAATCTGGGCCCTTAAATCGTTATCAGTTTTAACGTTGCTGTATTTGGCGCCGGCTTCCAGTTTTATGGTTTTGGTAAGCGGTTTGGTATAATCAACCTTAGCAGTATATATGGTAATGGTTGACGGGCTTTGGTTACGCAATAACTGCGACGGGCGCTGCGGGCTGCCATCGGCTAAAAAATAATCGGTAGTGTATTGCGCGTTGTTGCTGTTGTTAAATTTAGAGTAATCAAGGTCGAAGCTTAGTTCCTGGCCGCTGGTGTCAATTTTAAGCCTGTCGTTAAGGTTAACGGCTATGTTTTTGTAGGCCTGCTCAAAAATTGAATTGGTGCGCAGCGATGAATCGGCAGCACCATATTTGGTGCCTATTATGGTAGATGTGCTGTTGTGGTTGTTTTCGGTATTTGAGTAGCCACTTACCACAAAGCCAATGGTATGTTTGGGGGTAAGGTCGTAGTCGGCGCCAATGCGGTAATTATTATAATGATTGGCATCGGGCATAAATGACTGCTGGTTAAAATAGTTGGTAACCCCCTGGGCGTTGCTCACCACGCGGTCGAGCAGTAAGTCGTGCGCGCGTTTGCTGTCGCCGCGGCTAAAAGTGCCAAACACATTCAGGTTGCCATCCTTATGGTTAAGGTTAAGGCTGCTGTTATCTCTCCAATACCTGCCTTTGGCCACGCCGGCCGTAATACTGCCATTGGTACCCGACTGGGCATTCTTTTTTAATTTAATGTTGATGATGCCCGAGTTACCCGCGGCATCATATTTAGCCGATGGGTTGGTAATAATTTCGATAGATTTAATGGTGTTGCCATCGGTTGAGCGTAACAGTGTAGCCAGTTGCGCGGCGGTAAGATAAGTAAGCTTATCATTAATCATTACGGTTACACCCTGTTTGCCTTTAAGGCTGATGTTATCGTCTTTATCCACAGTTACGCCGGGGGCCCGTGCCAAAATTTCCATGGCGGTGTTGCCGGCGGCGAGTACGCTGCCTTCTACATTCATTACGGTGCGGTCAATTTTGCGTTCAACAAGCGGTTTGGCGGCGGTAACGGTAACCGTTTTTAAAGTGGTATTGCCGGGCTGCATGTTTAAAACGGGCACTTCAACCTTGGTTGAGCCTTCGGTAACGGTAAAAGGTTTGCTCACCGCTTTTACATAACCTACAACGGTGGCTTTTACCAGGTATTTACCTGCTGGTATTTTATCAAAGGAGTAAACGCCATTATCGTTACTTAAAGCGCCTTTAACTATGGTGGAGTCGGTTGCTTTGATGATGCTTACGCTGGCATAGTCAAGAGGTTTGCCCTGGTCATTTACCAGCGAACCTGATACTTTGGCGGCACCCGTATTGCCGGTTTGGGCAAAGGACGCGCTCCAGCTGATAACTACAAGCAGGAGTGTGTATAATATATGGTTGATTTTAGTTTTCATTATTGTGTTGTTAAAAAGTTTGGGCAATACAATGCCGTTAAGGAAAATAGCTCCTTTTAAAATTTGTAAATAAGTTTTTAGCTGTTTTGGCGGTGGCCTTAAGTGTGTTTAGTAATTATTTGATATAAGCTTTTTATTCATAGTGTATGTCAGTTTGAGGCTGGCCAAGGGGTAAGCGCCTTCGCCGGGGCCTGATCTGTAATTTTTGTGTCTTTTTGTATTAAGATGCACAATAGGGTGCTTTGGTTACAGAGAAATTAAACTTTTTAACGCAGGGAATAAATTTTTAGCAATATTTATGATAATGGCCTGGCCTATTGGCTGGCTGCTACCGGGTTGGGTTGGCGCAGTAACAAATGGATTTGGTTTAACGGCAGGTGTCGGGCTTTGGTTAAATGTAAGGCAGTAAAAAGCAATAATAAGCCCGCTAAATAATAGCAGGCTTATATATTTTACAACTGATCGCATTTTATGTTATACAACGATGTGGTTTTATTGCTGATTTGCATTTTTAAGGCTATCGGCTACCTCCTGCCTTCTCAGGCTGTCGATAGTGGCCTGTGGTACCGGCGGGATATCGCACTCGATGCCGTTTTCTTTCATGATAAATTTTGCGCCAAGCGGGTTAAGCGGTTTATTGCTTTGCTGGCAATCATAAGGGTTAAAACCGATGTTAACATCCAGCCTGGTATCAATAACCAGCTTGGAGTTCAAGGGTACCTTTAAGGTGAGGTGCAGCTCCTGCCCGCGCCAAAGCGTACCGGCGGTTCTTTCCAGGTGGCGGTCAAATTTCAACACCGAGTCTTTTTGGATAAAGCGGTAGGTAATGTTTTTTGTATTGGTAAGCGCATCCTCATAATCGCGGCCGCGGGCGGTGAATGATTCAACCAAAACAGGTTGTGCTACATCGCTTTTTTCAATATCGATGCTTACGCGGCTTGGGCCGTCCATCTCTTCGTTGCCATTAAAGTCGTCATCTAAAATAACCATGCCGTTAAAACGCTCTTTTATGCGCAGGCGGGTGCTATCCTCGTTGCTCAGGTATTTGGCATCGTTAAGCTGCAGGTAATAGGTGTTGTTTGCCGGGGCTTTAATGTTAATGGTGGTGTTTAGCCTTGCGCCTTCCCTAAAATCAACAGATGCCCTTACACCGTAATATACTACTGCGCCAAGCGCGGCCAGCCATACACATAATAAAGTGGTGCCAACCGAGCGGTTGAATGATGCGTTACGGAACAGAAAGCCAATAATGAGTAATATAATAGCGGTTAAAGGGATAGCCAGTAATAAAAAGCCGCCTGCTATAAATACAAGATTGGTATTATGGTTAACTATATTGAACGGAAATATATGGTAGATATCTGTTTTGCCGAACGCTAAAAACATAATAACAACCACAATAAGTGCAATAGCAAGGCCAAAACAGCCCAATAATATACCACCGGCTATTATTTTACCAAGCAAGCTGCCGGCACCCCGTAGAAACACGCCAAGGTGGTCAAAAAAATCGCCGATAAAATCGCGGGTTTTGTAAACAAATGGCCTGGCCTCGTGCTGAAAGTTGTGCAGGTTTTCTTTAACGGAGCTCAGTTCTTCCTCGAAACTCTTTTTAAAACCTTTCAGGTCTTGTTTCTCGCCTTTCATAGCCATCCTGTCGGCGCGGCTAACGGCTTTCGGGATCACCATCCACAATATAACATACAAGAAGAAGCCGCTGCCTGCCACACAAAGGAAAATTACAAAGGCCAGCCTGATCCAAACGGCCGGGATATCAAAATAATTGGCAATGCCTGCTGCAACACCGCTCACCAGGTGATCATCCGGATCGCGAAAAAGCCGGCGGCGTTCGGTGTTATAGGCATAGGAGGTGTTTCCGGGCGCTTTTGCATCGTTTTCGGCCGATTCAAAGTCCTCAACCGAGCCCATTTGCTCAATTACAAGCTTTACGTCCTGCTCAACAATGACTTGCTTGCTTTGGCTTGCTAAAATTTCGTTAAACATTTCGGCAATGCGGTTTTCGATGTCGGTTGTTATCTCCAGGCTATCGGCCGAGGTTGAAAAATGACGTTTTACATCTGTCATGTAAAGTTTAAGTACGTCATAAGCATCCTCTTCGATGTGAAAAACGATGCCATTTATGTTGATGATGATAGTTTTGTTCATGATGGGTAATAATTTCAGGTTTTTTTATTTTCTGTCTCCAATGGCCGTTTGCACAGCATAAACCAATTCCTGCCAGGTTTTATCCAGCTGTTCCAGCACATTCCGGCCCTCGTCTGACAGTACATAATACTTTCGGGGCGGTCCTGAAATCGACTCGACCCAGTTGTAAGTGAGCAGTCCATTGTTCTTTAAACGGGTTAATAGCGGGTACAGAGTACCCTCAACTACAAGCAGTTGGGCTTTCTTTAGCTCAGCAATTATGTCTGAAGCATATGTTTCGCCCTTGGCTATGATGGATAGGATGCAGTACTCCAGTATGCCCTTCCTCATTTGGGTTTGTGTGTTTTCGACGATCATAATACAAAGATATATGTTTAAGATTGTATTATGCAATACATAGTACTAAAATTATTAATATTTATTATTAAAGATGCTTTTTTTAAAAAAAAGTCATCTTTTTAAAGATTTTACTTGACTTTTTGATAATGTAACATTACTTTTAACATTAATTAACTATTAACTGATCTTATTATTAACAAAATGAAAAAACTTCTACTAGCAAGTTTGTGCTTTCTGTTGTTATGCCTAACACAGGTGCACGCACAAAACCGTACAGTTACTGGTACGGTTACGGCCAAAGACGATGGCTTACCCATTCCGGGAGTATCAGTGAAAATCAAGGGGACTTCAAGCGGTACGCAAACCAACGCTGCCGGTAAATTCTCTCTCAGCGTATCTCCGGGAGCGGTACTTTCTTTCTCTTTTATCGGTTATAACAGCCAGGATGTGGCCGTTGGTACAAAAAGTACAATTGAAGTTGTGCTTTTGAGCGCCAACAGCCAGTTGAACGAGGTTGTAGTAACAGCGTTGGGTATCCAAAGGCAGGCTATTTCGGTAGGTTACTCTACTGCAAAAGTATCTGGCAAAGAAATTACCCAGGCAAAACCTATCAGCGTTGTAAACGGTTTAACCGGTAAAGTATCGGGATTGCAGGTTTCAACTGTTAACAACGGTTTGTTTGCCCCAACGCGTGTAACTTTACGTGGTAACAGGTCATTACTTGGTAATAACCAGCCGCTTTATGTTGTTGATGGAGCTATCTTCTATAGTGATATCAGCACACTTAATCCAGAGGACATTTTGGAAATTAACACGTTGAAAGGTTCAAGTGCCTCGGCTGTTTACGGTTCTGATGCATCAAACGGTGTTATCGTAATTACAACCAAACATGGTACAAAAGGTACCTCTAATTTAACGGTATCATCAACCTACCAGGTTGAAAAGGTTTCTTACATTCCTGAATATCAATCTCGTTTTGGCGCTAACGGCGGTGAAGGCGAGGTTTTTGACTTTACCAAGTTTGGCGATGGTAATGGTAACTATTATTATTTCCCTTACGAAAACCAAAGTTACGGGCCTGAATTTAATGGCAAATTGGTGCCTATCGGTCGTCCATTGGCTGACGGTAGCTCTGAACTAGTACCTTACGCGGCAGTTAAAAATCAGAAAAAAGACTTTTTTGATACAGGTATAACTACCCAGCATAACTTTAACTTCAACTCTGGTGATGAGACAGGTAGTTTCTTCATGTCGGGCCAGGATTTGCACAGTAAATCAATTATGCCTAAAGATGAAGGCCGCAGGGACGTGTTCCGTATAGGTGGCGACAAAAAGTATGGAGCTTTTTCAACTTCATATTCTATGGCCTATACTTATTTAACAACCAATAAAACAGCTACAGGCACGGTTTATAATGACTTGATCGAATCGCCTGTTAATATCCCTGTTGTTGATTTGAAAGATCCTAACAGCAAATATGGCGGTGTTGATCAGTATTACAATGACTACTACATTAGCCCTGGTCAAATTATAAATGAAGTGAGGTTACTGAATGTTGAAAACCACATACAGGCCAACTTGCAGGCAAATTTAAAAGTAGCCAAGTTTTTAACCTTATCATACCGCACTGCCCTTGACAATACCTGGGCAAGGTACGAGAATAAAGATGCAGGCAGAACTTATAGTGCTTTTACCAAGAGTGCCAACACGATGGTTTATCCTGATACTAATGGTGATGGAAAACTTGACGTTGTAACAGATGATGGCGCCGGTACTAAATATGCTGCCAATGATGTGTTGCCATCATATGGTACAGGTAACTCAACTAACATTTTATTTAGTTCTGATTTCCTGGCCAACTATAACTTCAAACTGCCATCTGACTTTAAAATTGATGGTACATTAGGTGTTGCTTATTTAGATAATAAAATTACTTATACCAACATTGGTCAAACTTCGCTAAACTTTACCCCATACAATACCTCTAACTTTACCGGCGCACCAGGTTTAGGTCAAGCTCAATTCCAGGCCCGTAAATTAGGTTATTTTGGTACTGCAACTTTAGGGTACAAAACTTACGCGTTTTTACACGGTTCATACCGTACTGACTTAGATTCAAGACTTTCTGAAAAAAACAAATATATTCCTTATTATGATATCGATGGTTCGGTAGTAATAAGCGAAATATTTAAAGGCATAGCCGAAAGTGATTACCTTAACTTTGTAAAAGTACGTTACGCGCATTCCTTAACAGGTAACGCCTCAGCCTTATCTGGCGGTTCTCAGTACATTGCTTATGGAGCTTATCAAACTATCCCAACTGTAACTGCTGCGCCAAACTTCCCTTACAGCGCATCGGGTTTGTCGGGTTACGTTTTAAACGGTACTATTGCTAACCCGAACATTAAACCTGAAAAGGTTACTGAAGATGAGGTTGGATTAGATTTAGGCTTCTTTAAAGACAGGTTAACCTTAACCGCATCAGCATACAAAGCTGTTACTAAAGATGGTATCGTAACTGCGCAGGTTTCACGTGCATCCGGTTTTACATCGGCTGTATTGAACGCTGCGAATACACAAAATAAAGGTTTGGAGTTGGATTTACATGGTACTATCATCAAAACACAAGCTGTTACCTGGAATATGGGCGTTAACTATAC
The DNA here is from genome assembly GCF_028736215.1 of Mucilaginibacter sp. KACC 22773. Taxonomy (NCBI): domain Bacteria; kingdom Pseudomonadati; phylum Bacteroidota; class Sphingobacteriia; order Sphingobacteriales; family Sphingobacteriaceae; genus Mucilaginibacter; species Mucilaginibacter oryzagri. The sequence continues at coordinate 6,733,464 of NZ_CP117883.1, read as the reverse complement.
CAAACAAAGCAGCCGGGTTAACAGTATTGCTTCAAGCTTAAGCGAGTTAAACGTAGGCGGTAACACTTATGCTATTTTGCACATGCCATATGCCCAGATTAAAGGGTATGACTGGACAAGAGACCCCGCTACTGGTAAAGTAATTGTTGATGCCAATACCGGTTTGCCAACAAGAGCATCGGCAACATCAGCGTTAGGAAATGTTAACCCAACCGATTTGTTAGGTTTTACATCATCATTAAGCTACAAAGGTTTTACTTTAAATTTAACAGTTGATTACAGAGGTGGTTACAAAATATTTAACCAGATTTCAAATACACTTGACCACGCTGGTAACAGTATCACTTCTACACTTACAGGCCGTCAGCGTTTTGTATTCCCGAACTCGGTTTATAAAAATGCTCAGGGGAATTATGTTGATAATACCAACATTCTTACTCAGGATGGTAACTTTAACTTTTTCCCAACCACTTACTTAGGTGTTGATGCCAATTATGTAACCAGTGCCGCCGCCTGGAAATTAAGAGAGGCTACTTTGAACTATAACTTCCCTAAAGCATGGTTACGCGAAGTGAAATTTGTAAAAAATGTTAACGTAGCAGTTTCTGGTCGTAACCTGATCATGATACGTCCGAAAACTAACAAGTACACAGATCCTGAGTTTAACGATGATACCAGCAACGCCGTTGGTAGAACTACATTGAACCAGGCTCCGCCAACAAGAATAATCAGCGGTACATTAGCTGTAACTTTTTAACAAAGAAATTGATAGAAAAAATGAAAACGAAAACAATATTTAAGCGAAAAGTTAACCTGGGTTTGCTTTTCTCTGCTTTGATGTTAACGGGTATTGTAGGATGTCAGAAGGGAACGTTTGATGTTAACAAAGTTAACCCTAATACGCCAACGTCTGCCCCTTCTAAATATTTATTAAGCGCGTCATTAACGGCTACCGCAAGTTTAATGCACGGCGGTAACTCTGATATGATCAATAACTGGATGGGCTACTGGACACAAAGCGGTGGTTTTACACCGAGTACAACGTACGTAATTTATCAGATAACCAGCAGCAACTATACGGGTAACTTTGATAACGCCTACCTTAACTTATCAAATTACAATTTGTTACTGAAAAACTCAGCTTCCGATCCTTTGCAAGCTAACTTTAAAGGAATTGGGATGATTATGGAAGCTTTTGTTTTTCAGCGGTTGGTTGATTTGTACAACAAAATCCCTTATTCACAGGCGTTCGCTACCAACGCTACATTTTCCTATAAATATGACAATGATCCGGCAGCCACGTATAAAGCATTAATTGCTAAATGCGATTCGGCAGTTGCTGTTATCGGTTCGGCGCCAGCAGCAGCCATAAATCCCGGTGCTTATGATGTTGTGTTTGGTGGTACTATGACCAAATGGGTACTATTTGCAAAAACATTAAAATTAAAAATGTTAATGCGTCAGACCGAAGCCGGTTTAGGGAGTGCAGCTGTAGCTACGGCCCTGTCGGGTACAACCGCTGCTGATTATTTAGCCGTTGATGCCGCTGTTAATCCAGGTTATTCAAATGCTTCTTCTGGTCAGTTAAATCCATTTTACTATAACATTATAGCCAATGCCACAGGCCAAAATGGTATAAACACTACTTATTATCGTGCAAATAGTTATGCCGTGAAATTTTATCAGGACCATAACGATCCACGCGTGAATTATTTTTATGCACCATCTGGTAAAGAGACGATAGCTTATACCACCCCAAGTAGTGATAGAAGTGCTGTTAAAGGCAGGGCTTATGGTAGTACTAACGGTAATGGTGAATCAAATTCAGTGATATCAGCTATTGTTGGCACTGGCTTTACCGCTACCGGGACTCCAAAAGGTCCAACTCAATCAGCACCGCTTATCACAGCCTTCGAAAGCTTATTTTTACAGGCCGAAGCAATACAACGCGGTTATATTGCCGGTGATGCAAAAGCTGTTTATAATGCTGCAGTAGCGGCAGATTTTACTTTCTTAGGTGCACCCGGAGCATCTGCATATACCAACCAGGCAGATGCCTTAACAAGCTATGATTCTTCGCCGGATAAGCTTACGCTTATCATAACCCAAAAATGGGCGGCTATGAACACCGTTGATCCCCTGGAATCATATAGCGATTGGAGAAGGCTTGGAATACCAAGAGATTTACCGGTATCGGCTTATCCGGGTGTTACAGTGGCGCATATCCCATACCGTTTGCCTTACCCTATAAACGAAACCACCCTTAATGGGGCTAACGTACCTTCTGGTGGTACCGGTACAGACTTATTCACATCTAAAATATTCTGGATGAAATAAGCTCAGGGCTTATGTTTAAGAAATAATTAAAAAACGAAAAGAAATGAAAAAGTTAATCATATTATTAGGAGTCCTTACCGTCTCGCTTACGTCTTGCTTGAAAGACAAGCCAAACGTGGATTTTTCAAACCTTGGCACATTTGCAGAGATTGTGCATGCAGGTAAGCCCTACTTTGGCGAAGCTGCCATTACTGACCCGGGAACAGGTGCCGACCTTACGATTACAAGGAACCTGCAAATCAACGTTACGGGCCAGTATGCGCCTACTAAAGATGTAGCTGTTACCATAGCCGTTGATAATTCGATAATAGCAACTTATAATGCATCTGATAATTCAAACGTATATGAGGCGATGCCAACCGGTTCTTATTCGATATCTGCAACCACCGCTACTATTAAAGCAGGAACCCGTTTAGCTAATTTCACGGTAACCTTTAAGAAAGCGATGCTTGACCCTGCAAAAAGCTATATGTTGCCAATTGTACTTAAATCGGCTACTAACGCTTCTTTATCGGCCAACTACAGCATTAAGTATTACCACTTTATTGGTAATGATTTTGCTGGCGATTACACCTGGCATTTCCGCAGGTACAACAACTATGGTGTGGGTAACCCTCCGCCTGCTGGTACCGCACCATCTGGTGGTTCATTTGACGATGTTGTTACTATTTACCCTGTAACAGGCACCCATTTCCAGGTTACCAGCGGGTATTATACTGCTGCAGTTAATTACGATGTAAGTTATGTTAAGGCTGGTGGTTTATTCTCTAAATTCACCATTGCGCTTAACGCAACTGATGTTGCCCGTGATTACACACCAAACAATATTATTGTAACACAGGCCCCGGTTATTGTAGGTTATGATGATACAAAATCATATACCTTTGCGGAAGCTCTAAAATTACTCCACTTCCAATACGCAGTTACCGGATCGGGTAATGCAAGATGGATTGAGGATACTTATGTACCATAACGAATAATACAATGTTATTTTATAAGGGGACTGTTGAGAAAACAGTCCCCTTTTTTGTCTGGAACCGGTAGCTAAAATTATATAAGCTCAAGTATTGGTGTCGTTACCTTGGGACAGGCATCTACGCGATACTGCGTTCAGGCTTATGGGTGTAAATACATTCAACAGAAGTTTCTTGATGAAATTATTTAGTTAATAAATGCTGAGCAGGTTTACCGGCAAATAAAGGATATAAACTGATGGGTATTGAGTTTGAAAATAAAACACTTAGCGCTATGTAACTATGCCGGCATGGCCCGAATAAAAAGATATTTTACATCACCTGTTTCAATATGCAGAACAAGTGCGTATTGTATTTGAGGTAATATGTTAATAGCCAACGTTTTGGTAAATGGCGTAAAATTTTGATTACATCGCTGATATTTTAAAATAATTAAATATCTGACTATGAATCTGCTTATATTTATGGTTAACTTTAATACTTATTATAATTAAAATGAAAAAGCAAATCTTATCTACCTTATTGTGTGTTTTAGCCGCGCAGCTTGTAATGGCGCAGTCGATAACCGCATCGGGTACAGTAAAAAATGAAAAAGGGCAGGCTGTTGCTTCGGCCCTGGTGCAGGAAGCAGATACAAAAACCGCTACTTATACAGATTCTACGGGCTTTTTTACCTTGTCTTTAAAAGGTAATTCAGCTATCGTTGTTAGTGCAAGGGGCTATAAGGATGAGAAGGTAACCGGAAAGGATAATCTTTTGGTTGTTCTTAAACCAGGTAAATCTTCGGCGAAGGCACTGAACCTTGATGACCCTAATAAACCGGCAGCAGGTGTACCTCTGGAGAATAAAAATCAGGGAACAGCTTTTTTTAATGTGTCTGGCGCCAGCGGCAGCTTATTTAACATCAGCCATAAAGAAGATACCAAAGGAAGCCGTTATTTAGTTGGCGATGGCTGGGCTAAAGGCTATGTGGTTGACAAAACCGGCGCTACTGTTAAAAACGACAATTTTGCCTATAACTATGACAAGATCAATGGATCGTTGTTATTAACCCAGGATAAACGCGCGGCCGTTGATGTTGACCGGGATCAGATAAAAAGTTTTACCATCTATAATAAACTGGACCAGCCCGAAACATACCAGTTAATTACCGCTATAAATCCTACCCATTACACTCAGGTGTTATCAGATGGCAGTAAATACAAAGTTTATAAGTATACAAAAACAACTTTCGTGAAATCGGACTTTAAAACCGATGGTATGACCTCAACCGGGAACCATTATGACGAATATGTTGATGAGCCAACTTATTATGTGCTTAACGTTAAAACTTCGGCTTTGCAAAAAATATCTTTAAAAGCAAAAGCCATCAAACAAGTTTTCGCTGCCGATGCGGATAAAGTAAAAGCGTATTTCAGCGATCATGCTGATGATGATATTAACGATACCTTCCTGAGCAACCTTGCCGATTCATTGAATTAGCAAATCGGGAAAGAATATATTTTTAAAAAGACCGTTAGCATAAAACCTAATGGTCTTTTTTATTATAATTTAAATAAAAATTTTACCGGTTTAAAATGAAAATAAAACATATAGCAGCGCTCGTGTTGTTCATGATAACATGCGACGTTTTAAAAGCGCAGACAGGCACAAACAGCATTTCATCTACGGGGATCATGTCTGGTACAGGGATGGCCTATAACCTGGTTAACAATGAAGGTACCAAGGGCAGCAGGTATTTATTTGACACCTGGGTTAAAGGTTACGTTACCGACAACAAAGGAAATACAGTTAACAGCGAAAATTATACATTTAATTATGATAAAATAGGGGGCGCATTACTACTGAGCCAGGATAAACAAACCGCCATTGCCGTTGATAAAGAACATGTAAAAAACTTTGTGGTTTACAATAAGGCAGATAAGGCTATGGCTTTTGAATACGTGCCCGCAATTGATGCCACGCACTATTGCGAAGTATTGGCAACCGGGAGCAAGTATAAAATATATAAGTTTACCAAAACCAGGTTTATAAAAGCCGATTATAAGAACGATGGTATATCATCAAGCGGCAACAAATATGATGAGTATGTTGATGAACCTGCTTATTATGTAGTTGATGCTAAAACACCGGCACCACAAAAAATAAGCTTAAAAAATAAAGCCATTAAGCAAGTTTTTGCTGCAGATGCGGATAAAGTAAAAGCATTTTTTACAGACCACAAAGATGATGATATTGACGAAGCATTCTTAGCGGCCCTCGGCAACTATCTGAATCAGTAAATTAGTAAGCACGACGTTGTTTGCGGCCTGCTTGCTAATTCGGGGCTACTTTTTATCCACACTATATTTACCCGGGCCTATAAATATTAAGCCGGCAAATACTATGGCGTCTTCAATAGCATGAGCCGCATCGCCCAGGCTACCGCCGGTACGTAGGTGCATTAATGCCGCGATAGCCAGGTTGATAAACAATAAAATACATACCGGGCGGAATGCAAGCCCGATAATAAGCAGGAACCCGCCCAGCAGTTCGGTAACAGCTGCCAGTAAGCCCCACACCATAGGTAAAAAGTGAATGCCAATATATTTCATTGATCCGCCAAGCTCGGTCCATTCCTTAGGGCCTCCCATCAGTTTAGGGTAACCGTGGTAAATAAACATAACGCCCAAACCCACACGGATAATTAAAAGTCCGAAGTTTTTGTAATTGCCTAAATTGCTAAATAATGCCATGTACTAATGATTAAAATGGTGTTTTAGTTTTGATTTCCCGAAGCCAGGATTTTTAATGCCTGGACGTTATATAAATTTCAAAATGCTGTGTTGTTCCCCTACACTAAGGGTTACATTTCGGCCCAGTATAAGGCTGCAGTTATCGGGTATATGCCCTGCCGGAAAATCAAAGCATACCGGATAATTATACTGCTGTACAATATCCATAATAATTTCGGGTACGGTTTGGCCAAAGGGAATATCGTTATCTTTTACATCGGTAAACCCTCCAACCACCAGGCCGGCCAGGCTTTTGAGCTTGCCCGCCCTGTCAAGGCAGCGCAGCATGCGGTCGATGCTGTAAAGATATTCGCCTACATCTTCAATGAATAACACTTTTCCTGTGTAATCAATATCAGATACTGAGCCCGATACCGCAACAAGTAACGACAGATTGCCACCGACAAGCAGGCCGCTGCTATCGCCGGTGCGATTGGCGGTATGCGATGTAAATTCGTAAGTCAATGGTTCGCCAAATAAAGCCTTTCGCAGCGTATCTAACGATCGTGCCGATGCATCCGGGATATTTACCGGCATTTGCCCATGAATGGTTTGTGCGTGGTAATTGGCAAACAGGTGGGTGTGTAATACAGTAATATCGCTAAAACCGATTATCCATTTGGGGTATTGGGCAAACCGGCTAAAATCAACTTTGTCAATCATCCGGACGGTGCCATAGCCGCCCCGCGCGGCTATGATGGCTTTAATGCTGTTATCGTCAATAAAACGTTGCAGGTCTTTCGCACGCAATTCATCATCGCCGGCAAATTGATGGTAGGATGCTGTCACGGTTTCACCCAATATAACTTCCAATCCCCATGATTGTAACAGGGTAACCGCGTCTGTCATTGGATTGGGCAGTTTTTTTGCCGGGCATACAATGGCAATTTTATCACCTTTTTTTAAGTAAGGAGGAAGTTGGAAAGTTGGGAAGTCGGGAAGCCCGGAAGTCGGTGAGTTTGAAAGATCCGAAGTCGGCAGGTCCGCATGTTCAGAATTAGTTAGTGATTCACTCATGTTTATGTAATAAAGGCTTTCTATCTTTCTGACTTTCGGACTTTCTGACTTCCCCGTCTTTCGGACTTTCCCGACTAAAAACCTATCTTTGCAAATTATTTATAACGTCGCTTATTCATGTCACAACTCAACAAATATAAAAGATATACGGTTACTTCTGCATTGCCTTACGCCAATGGTCCTTTACACATTGGCCACCTGGCAGGTGCTTACCTGCCGGCCGATATTTTTGTAAGGCACCTGAGGCTCAAAAAAAAGGATGTGTTATACGTTTGCGGATCTGACGAGCATGGCGCCGCCATTACCATCAAGGCGAAAAAGGAGGGTACTACGCCCCAGGCTATTATTGATAAATACCATACCCAGATAAAAGAAAGTTTTGAAGAATTTGGAATAGCATTTGATATTTACCACCGTACGTCGTCGCCTATACATCATGATTTATCGCAGGAATTTTTTCTGAACCTTTACGAAAAGGACGAGTTTATCGAAAAATTCAGCGAGCAATATTATGACGAGGATTACCAGCAATTTTTAGCAGACAGGTACATTACCGGCACCTGCCCAAACTGCCATAATGAAAATGCCTACGGCGATCAGTGCGAGCGTTGTGGCACGTCATTAAACCCAACCGACCTGATAAACCCGGTATCAACCCTAAGCGGCAAAACGCCTATATTGAAACCAACCAAACATTGGTACCTGCCTTTGGATAAATACCAGCCCTGGCTGGAGCAATGGATAGATACCAAAGAAGGCGATTGGAAAACCAACGTATTTGGCCAATGTAAATCGTGGCTAAAATCGGGACTGCAGCCACGCTCTATGACCCGCGATTTGGACTGGGGTATTGATGTGCCACTGGAAGAAGCTAAGGGCAAAAAGCTATACGTATGGATGGATGCACCGATAGGCTATATCTCGGCCACCAAACAATGGGCCATTGATAATAATAAAGACTGGAAATTATACTGGAAAAAGCAAGCCGATGAGCAGGATAATGCCTGTTTGCTGCATTTTATTGGTAAGGATAATATTGTGTTTCACTGTATTATTTTCCCATCCATACTGCACGCTCATGGCGAGTACATTTTACCGCAAAATGTACCCGCCAACGAGTTTTTAAACTTAGAGGGCGACAAACTATCAACCTCGCGCAATCACGCCGTTTGGCTGCATGAATACCTGCAGGAATTTCCGGGCAGGCAGGATGAGCTGCGCTATGTATTAACCTCGATTTTGCCTGAAACCAGCGACAGCGAGTTTACCTGGAAAGATTACCAGGCCCGCATCAATAACGAATTGGTGGCTATACTGGGTAATTTTGTAAACCGGGTAATGATACTGATGCACAAATTTTACGATGGTAAAGTTATAAGCGCGTCTGATAAACTCGAATTGCAGGATGAGTACCTGAATACCGAGATTGGTATTTGTTATGACGAGATAGAAAAAAACCTGGAAGCTTATCGCTATCGCCAGGCCTTGCAGGCCGTAATGGATATTGCCCGCCTGGGTAACCGCTACCTTACCGAAAAGGAACCATGGAAAGCTATTAAAACCGATCCGGAAGGTGCAAAGGAAGCCTTGCACAACTGTTTGCTCATTATTGGTCATTTGGCTACTGCCGCGCAGCCATTTTTGCCGGCAACAGCAAAAAAGATCATAGGTATGTTAAACCTGCCCAACCAGGTTATTACTTACGATCAGGAGATCACTTTTGATAACGGCCATCAGCTAAACCCGGCCGCGTTATTGTTTAATAAAATTGAGGACGACGCGATTGACTACCAACTAAAAAAGTTACAAGATAAAAAAGAAGCCGCCGCCCCGGAAAAAACTATAAACGTGCAGCCCGCGAAAGAGAATGTTAGTTTTGAAAGCTTCGCGGCAATGGACATCCGCACGGGGACTATCCTGGCTGCCGAAAAAGTGGCCAAAACCAAAAAACTGCTCAAACTAACCATAGATACAGGCATCGACCAACGGACAGTGGTATCCGGCATAGCCGAATATTACGAGCCGGAAGCCATCATAGGCCAAAAAGTGAGCATCCTGGTAAATTTAGAGCCGCGTGAAATAAAAGGCATCGTATCGCAGGGGATGATCCTGATGGCCGAAAACAGCGAAGGTAAACTAAGCTTTGTTGCACCGGTGGAGGATTTTCATACCGGGGCAGTGATCAGGTAGATTTTGGATGTGCAGATAGTTGTTTTTTTAACCCGATAAAAATTTGCTGCTTAGGCATGTGATTTTTCAGGTATAATTTGCACCTTTGCAAGCTGATTAAAGGATGTGCCTTTTATCAGCCACAGCAGGTCCCGTAGTTCAACGGATAGAATAGGAGTTTCCTAAACTCTAGATATGAGTTCGATTCTCGTCGGGACCACATATGCTTAATTCAAAAACAATCAAAAGCCTGTAAATCAAATATTTACAGGCTTTTTGATTTTGGTAAAATGGCCATTTTATGCATCTTTTTTCACTGTTCTGGTGAGTTTTAGAGCGTTTTTTTGCCACTTACCGATTTACTCACCAAAAGTGCAATAATTTATTGATTTTCAACATGTTCAGAATTTGAACATCTTGATTTTCGTGGCCTGTAAATGTAGGTTTGTAACGATTGTGAACAAAAATTGGTGAGTAAATGAAGACAAAAAATTTTAACCTACTTTTTTACTTAAAGAAGGTAAAGGGCTATGAATCAGGTAATCTACCTATCTATTTGCGTATTTCCGTTGACGGAAAAAGGAGTGAGGCAACTATCGGGCGAGGAATCGAACCTGAAAAATGGGACGAAAAACGCGGAAAAGCCCGTGGAAATACGGAGGATGCCAGGAGTTTAAATGCCCATTTGGACAGTATCCTGGCGAAGCTGAAACGTATCCATACCCACCTGCTGGACAGTGAAGAAGAGATCTTCGTCGATACCTTGCGGAACGAACTGGACTGAAAAGAAAAGAAATCTAAATGTTACTGGAGATTTTCGGCGATCACAGTAAAACGGATGGAATTTCTGATTGGTAAGGGCTTGAGGCCAATACGCTCAAAACCTTTAAAAGATCTTTTGAAATTTAAGCGACCAGACTATGAATTGCGGAAGGTCGATTTTAATTTTCGGGAACAATTCGCTTGATAAAATGACTTTTGAAATCATTTATTCCAATAAGCTTTTCGCTTATAAAAGCATTCGTTAAACTATAAAAGTCGTTTTTAGATTCAAATTTAGATGATTCTATTATTTGTAAGATATCTGAGATAAGGGATACTTTTAAGACATCAAATTTATAAGATAAAGAAATGTTCATGAATTGCGCGAAGGCACCTTTGTAATTTTCATAGTTTTCTTGGTGAAAATTTCTTTTGATATATATCCAGAATTTCATGATTTCCCGGTCATTGGTATTTTCTTTCATTTTTACCTTATCAAACAATAATCTAAAAATAAAAAAATCATCATAAGGGTCTTTTCGATTATGTAGCGGCCAGGCGGCCATTTTTCTGAAAAGCTGGTAAAGACAACCTTCTCTGATATATATATGCGAATTATACAAATCTTCGTCTCTAAACATTCTGCTTATTAATACTTTATTCGGTTTGCCATCTGCTAAATATTGCAGGAGATGTTTTTTAAGACACAGGCCCTCCGTGATACGCCCCTCCTGAATATAAATGCTTGATAGATTAAGGTTTTGCTCAAATATTCTGAACATAGCGGTCTTTAACCCCTTGCTAATCAGGTATTCATTTAAGGCAATACACTCAATTAGCTTAGACTTCGCTTTTTCAAAACTTCTGTTTTTGTAATAATATAGTCCCCATACAGATAAACTCCATTGTTTTAAGTATAAATAACTATCGCAATGGAAATCGTTTTCTACCATTCGATCGAGCTTTATGAGCTTCCTTAGTGCACTTTTTCCCTTTTTCTGGTTAAAAGGTAGCACAAGCTCCTCAAATTCTGCTTTGGCGATTCGAATTTTATTAATTTCCTGCAACTTCTGTTTGCTGTTAATTAATTGTTTCAGTTCTTTGTTTTCCGAAACTATCAAAACCTTTTTAAAATCATATGGCATATTTTGCTCTTCTTTCGATTTCGCGAAATCTGACCATCGGAGGTTGAACAGACTCAGGAGGAGATTTTCCGGTGTGGTTTTACTCATTTGATCTTAATGAAGTGTTTGTGAAAATTTGAATTAATTACCCAGATCAAATGGAATATGATAAGTACTATTACCTTTTTTTATCTTGTTCTCGCGATTTAATGTTGCTATGGTTGCGGAAAATTGACGGTCGTCAAGGTTTTCAATACACTTAATCAAATCGTTTTTAATCTGCATTTTGAGCTGAGTTAAAGCCTCGGGATTGCGGGGCATTGTAATGTAATAGGATTCATTTTTTAATAATTCAGGATGAACATACGATTCCAAAATGCAGACAATCAAATCCAGTACATTATTATTCCGAACAGCTATCGACATACTTAAGGAATTATTTGTTTCGGGGTTTGCTTTATGCCAGATCCCACTAGGAATATATAATATATCTCCTTTGTTAAGAACATATTCAGTTTCCGGCTGCAAACTTTCTTTATCCTGAGAATTATCCCCACTTTTAAAAACTTGCCATTTTTTTTGCCCTTCCAACTGAACGGTAAATACAGCTACAGGGTCGTAGTGAATATCAAAGGATAGTTGATTGATGGCGTTGTAAAACAACGTGATATCGATATCGCTATGAAGCTCCTCTGACAGCTGGTGCGCAAAGCTTTGAATATTCAGATTATATTCCTGAATACCACTAATGATCAAGGACGCCTTTTTATTGATGAGATCACTTACTTTCTGAGGATCTATTTTTGTTTTTTCATACGAATCATTTGAATAGTAAGAAATAGTTTCCTGATAAAGCCCGGGATCCAATATTTTGCCATCTATGGACATGCGTATTTCTGGAAACTGAACACAACTTGCATGGGTGTTCAGAAAATAATTAAGGTCACCAAAAGAAAAGAAATCTTTAAATTTCTCTTGTTCTCCTTTAATAAAAAGAACTTTTTTATTGTGATAATTTTCAAGAAAATGTTCCTTTTCTAATGGATGTAAGATTTTTTCAAGTACAGTCATTTTTTTAACTTATTGAACGATTACAGATGCTCTTATGAGTTTTGAATAGTAATGGCGCTCAAGTAAATGATATAACAGTAATTCATGCTTTCTATGGCTAAAGCAAAATAGCCGGTTGATGTGCATGTGGATTAAGCTGGAAATTAAATCATTAAAATCTGTTTCTTTTGTTTTTTTTAAATGTGTTATTTCATTTATATCCCAACGTGTATCGGCGCTTCTGATCTTTATAATTTCGTTCAATTGACGTTTTTCTTGGTCTGTAGTTTTTTTATTTTCCAGATAATTATTGATAGCTTCCTGCATTAATCTGTATTTGCTATTTAGCTGTTTGAGCAGCATTTTACTTCCACCAAATTCCTGAAAGAATGCAACCCTAAGCCTGTCAACCAAAAAGTGTCTTTCCTTCAATGAGAATCCAAAATCAGTAAATAATTGATCGATACTATACAAAGCCGCTATTGTTTTAGGCATAAAGCCTTTATTAATAAGCTTTAGCAATTTTAAAACAGCAATGCTGTCTTTGTAAAAGAAATGTTCGACTTCTATGATTTTTTCAAATCCATATCTTTCGATTTCTCTTTCGTAACTGTCAACAATGACCCTGGAAACGATTTTTTTCTTTATCCATAGGTCCAGGCCATTCATAAAAAACTGATAAAGTTTTCCCTGTGTTTCCCGGTGTGTATTGAAGAATCTTATTCTGAGGTGATCAAATTCATCTTTATACCGTACAAAAAAGAAATGTTGGAAAAGCAGCTTGTTTTTCGTGATGAAGGGGTATACAAAATCCGTTAGCAGACGTTCCAGATTAAGTGCCCCCCCATAAATTTTTAAATACAACCATTCTGAATGTGGCGGAAACATTCGCTTGATCTTATTAGAAATTAGTGGTGCTTTTGCGCCGGTTTGTATAATTTGTTGCTGTTCTGTGTAAACCGGTATGAGAAGGTCGCTTATGTAATGCTTGTTATTGGGGTCTGAAATGATTGATTTATTGCTGTGGTAAATAAATTCTTCCAAAATAATTTCTTTTTTACCGGATAAGCTTTTTAAAAACAAGGCGACTCCAGCAGTCGTTTTAAGGTCAATCAGTAATTCATCCTCATATTCGATTAATAATAATTTTGAAGGCATTTTATATTTTAATCTGAATTTTTCGAGGAAAGTGGAGTGCCGGTTATGATCCTCCGGAAGACCGGATAGGTGCTTGGCTGTGATCTTCCAGCGGGCTCTTTTTAGAATGATATTCTTATAAACCACTGATGGAAGATAGGTCAGCTTTTCCAAATCGCCCCAATCCCAAACGGCCATCAATTCCCTGTCCTGATATTGTACGTCGCATAAAAATTTATATACAGTAAGCGGTTTGTTGTTGAAATTATGAGCCGTGGTTAACCGGGGAATGAGGCGTTTTTTTAGACTTTGACTATAAAGAAGGACACGATCGTTTCGGACTGTTACAACTATATCGTCAACTGTGATCTGATTCTTTGTATCTGGGCCTTGTCCGCCGAGATATTGAATACTGTATTTTCTTAAATTGGGCCTAATTAAAGAATTACCTACCCCTGTTGCCGGGGTATGGATGATCTCCGCGTAAATTGAGTCGCCGTCAATTGCTTCTTCTTTTGAAATTATATCGTTGACGAGCCCCATAATTTTTCGGTCCCCATAAGCAAACCTTCCTAGCAGGTTTGCTCCGGAAGGCCCGGAAATATTTTTAAGGGCAAATGAAAACTTTTCTTTGTTGATTTCATCTTCAGATTTTAGGAGGCTTCCGAAGATACACATGCTTGATGGGATGTAAACGTTTTGGCCTCTTTCAAGTCCTTCAAGTTCTGAATGTTCAATTTTGATCTCATCAAGGCCATTATCCAGGTATTGCCTGTATTTGTTGATGCAGAAATCCCTGATAGCTGAATAATCTGTTTGTGTATAACCGTCAAAAGATGTGCTGTTTAGATCTGAAATTAGGTCTTCTTCAGAATAGGAGTCAAAATTGAACTGACTGTATCCGACACCGTAATCCATATCAAGCGCTGTCATCAGCGGGACATATTGGTCCTGATATGATTGACTGAATTTGTTTTTGAAAATCTCAAGAAAGTTGTTTCTGTTTTTTTGAGTTAGGCAGCACAGATCATCAATTTGAGAGGTTATTTCCTCAATTAACTGCCTGTTCATCGTATTTGAAACTAATTTTAAGAACAGGTCTGCATGTAATAAACTTTTACGCCGAAATGGAGAGTTGACCAGCGTAGATAATTGCTTTTCAATATTGTGGTAATCGGGAATTGTGTTCTCGTTTTTCTTTAAAGCAATTGATACCCCTGTTAAATTAGAGATGAGCGTGTTGATCTGTTGATTAGAGTCATGCTCTTTTAATTTTACCAGAAGTGAATCTAGTGGATCGGTATCTGTCATTCGCGGCTCAAGCTCACAAATAAGCAACCTGGCCCGTATCAGCTCATTTATATAATTGTTAACTTCATTCTGGTTGGCGTCGGTATGGATATTTAAGTATTCGGTGAGCTGTTTTAGTGTTCGGCCCGGTTTCATAAAACGGAATATCGAATTCAGTAACGCCGATTTTGCTATTGAAGAGAGCTTAAATTCTCTGGTGTCGCCTTTGTCCAGGTATTCAATGTATCGTACAACACCAGGTAGGCTATATAAAGAATCGTTAAGCCGAAATTTTAAAATGGGTAAAATTTCCGGGATACTTTGTAAATGTTGAACCAGCTCATTTATGAATGTTATATCTACCCGTATTTTCTTAAGATGATTTTGCGGGCAAGATAGCTTTATAGCAGTAGGCTCCGGCTTTAACTCCAACAATGCAATTCCTGCGAATACACCGAAAGGCGTTGCTCGTGTGCAACTCCGTAGCCAGTATTTAGTAATACTTTCTTTTAGTTTTTTATCTTCTTGGGTAGTTATTTCCCGGGATTTGAGCAGAGCGGCATATAGCTGAGGCGAGGCCCAATAAATTCCTTCTTCAAAACTTGCAGGAAGAGGATCAGGAACATTATTGTAGGCTTCAGAATCGTAGAAAGGAACGCGGATAACTATCTGACCGAAATTTCTTAACATAGACAGTTTAAATTAAATCATCGACATTAGCAGGGGGACGTTTTGATGGTTTAGGAAATGTATAATAATTCGTCAATTGGAGGCAGGGATGGTTTTAAGTGCAACATATGAGCAATTCCAATACCTATTATTCCCAAACTAAAACATGTATTCCAATTATACTCCTCCGGTTTGGCTACCATGCTTAAAAATCCACCGAACTTATTTTTACAGCCTGCATAGCCTGCCGTTTGCCTGTGCCAGTAAGTGGATCGGTATTTGTATCTGGCATCATTAGTAATTGCAGCTATCTTATTAAATGCGAGGCCCAAACCGGCTGCTCCATAGGTTAAACTGGCATCCCAGGTAAGATTATCCTCTTTTGAGCGATGCAGGCATGTTTCAAGAATCTCTGATGACTTGTTTTTTAAAATTGGATCATCCAGCAACAACGCGGCCTTGTACAACGCATAGCCAATACCAAGGTCTCCGTAACATTGAGAAAATTGGGTTTGAAAAAGGTCCTCACCAATGTAATTCGGAAACAAGCCATTGATCTGGTCTCTTTTTTGTTTAATAAGAAATTTCGCCGCGCTTCGGATTATAAGAAGGCATAAGTTTTGCTCGATTCCTTTTTCATAAACATTAGCCAGGAAATTTATAATAGATGCGGATCCGTGTGAAATGCCCAGATATACTTTATTTTCCAACTGTGGGGCGGGCCAATAAAAATCCCCGTCGGGATCCCGGTGTGCTCGATTGTAACATTCTTTTATACAGTTTATTAAATTGCGCTCAACCAAACCCTGTTGCTCGGTTCTTGATAAAAAATAATTCCCTGCAGCAAGCGCCCCACTTGAAGTATCGAAGTCAGAGCGGTTAATTTGATGGATGATTAGTTCTGACATTACTACGTCGAGATCTGCAAAATAATCATCTGCGTCTATCGTAAAAAAGACGTTCTTCTTATTGAATTCGATAAATCTACCTAAGCCGGACAATTGAACATCAATAGAATCTACTTTATGAGTTGGCTTAAAATTGTAGATATCTAAACGCCGCAGGCCATCCCAGAGAAAATGCTCCGCACTTGATCTGTAAGCTTTATTATTGGTGTATAAGGCGTAATAGCTATAAAAGAGAGACAATCCCAACAAACCGGTTTCAAGGGTTGCCAGGCCAATTGATGAAATCAGTTCAGGAGATTGTAGCCTTTCCCGGATCATATGAATCTGGTCGTTTATTAGCAAATCATCAGAATCGTTAGATCGCATGGCCTGTGATGGAGTCGCTTTAACAGAAAAAAAATGTTTAAAACAATACCAAATAACGTCAGAACTTAACAGTCATTTTGGATTGTCTAAAAATTGGCATTCTCACAGCCGGTTTTCCTTTGGAAACGTGATTACATCATTTTTGGGGAATAAAATGCTGTTATTGCAACAAGTAGCAATATGACATGTCCCCGGAAAACAGCTGTCGGTTTGCGTAGATGATGTAGGGATGGTGTTTCTCAATTGTCTGGCATTGAGCGAAGCGATCACTTGCCTATCAAGTCCGATTTTGTTTAATTTTAGCTTTTTCATATTTCTGGTCTGTATAAATGTGAAATTATAATATCGGTTTATTTTTTTACGGGCGTTACTGAACAGCTTATTTATTAAATGATATATGAGTAGTTGTTACTATCGTTACTGTGGTTGGATCAGTTTCGGTAGGAAATCTTCCATTCTGATTATCATGGTATTTGTACAAGGATTTATACTTTGGAAATGTGAGTTTTTTGGGTTTTGTTTTCATTTTTGATGGTTATAATCCAATTGTAAAAAATAGATATTTAACTTCAAAAATAATTACACGAAAGGCAATTTAGGCAATACCAACACTACATTTGATTATATTTGAATTGAAATGGAGTTAAAACCTCAACCTGGAAATTTTCCAATCAAGAATCATTTTATTTTTTGGATGATATTTATTGCCTATGAGATAATAATTTCGCGTTCTTACAGCGGTACGTTTTCTTCTGTACTTGACTATATTACCTACTATACCCTTAATATAACACTGTTTTACATACATGCCCAATGCCTAATAAGTTTCAGTTTTTCAGGTAGGTTAAAATATATTTTGTGGTTATTAGTCTTTGCGGCCGAGTTACTGTCGTATTTATTTATAAAATATATAATTTCAATATGCTATTATAAAATTGGTTTGTATCAGAGTGCTCCCAGTAAAGTTGGCGTTTTTTTCAGAGAGGGGGTCTGGCGCGGTTTTTATTTTATGGGTCTGGGCTCGGCGTACGGTTTTTTTGTATCGTCTATCAGATATAAAAACAGAGTGACGGAACTTGAGATCGGAAAATTGCAAAACCAAATAGCTTTGAAAGAGCTCGAAAATGAAAAACTGTTTTCAGATATTGCTTTTTTAAAGGTTCAAATCAACCCTCATTTTATCTTTAATACGCTCAGCCTGATTCACAACGATGTCGCGAGGCTTTCCGAAGAGGCGGGAGAACGTCTGCTGATGTTATCCGATGTAATGCGTTTTGCAATAGAAGAACCAGGTCCCGATGGAAAGATAGATCTGGAAATTGAATTAACGTATATTGAAAATTATGTTTTTTTGAATCAGGAGCGTTTTAATAAAGAATTGAATATTCATTTGTCGGTAACCGGAGAAGTTTCCGAAGCGCGGATAATTCCTTTAATCATTATTACGTTAATAGAAAATGTCTTTAAATATGGAGAGTTAAGAAGAAAGGAATATCCGGCCAAGATTGATATCGGCGTAGAAAATGGTCAATTGCAGCTGTTGATTACGAATAGAAAACGATCCGGTAATTATTTAAAAGGTTTTGGAATAGGTATGAAAAACATTCGTAGGCGGCTTGATTTACATTACATGAATAATTACACCTTAGAGATCGAGCAGGCCCTTGAGGACTATTCGTTAAGGCTTTACATTAATTTGTTATAATATGAATTGTTACATTATCGATGATGAATTACATTCAATAGATACGATTAAAGGATATATTTTAAAATCTGATAAGCTGCAGTTTGCGGGCAGTTCAACAAACCCGGTTCGCGGACAATCGGAAATAAACAGTAGAGATGATGTAGATTTGGTTTTTATAGACATTGATATGCCTGACGTTTCCGGTCTTGAACTGACAAAGTTGATACCGTCTGAAATCGCCGTCATTTTTATTTCAGCCCATCATAAATATGCTGTAGATGCTTTTGAACTTAATGTTGTAGACTTTCTCTTAAAACCGATTTCTCTGCCAAGATTTCTTAAGGCGATTCAGAAAGTCGAGACAGTCAAAGGGGCGCTATTGAAAGACACCTATCGAAGTTCGGACTCTTTGTTTATAAGTCCGGGAACCCGGGGGAAGGTGATACAGGTTCACTTAAACCAAATAGTTTACATTGAGGGGTTGAAAAACTATGTAATCGTCCATTTAACAAGTGAAGAGAAACATATAACTTATCTTACGATGTCTGAAATTGAGATGGCTTTACCCCAAGTTCAATTTATAAGAATTCATAAATCATTTATAGTTAATAAGTCGATGATCCAAAGTATTGAAGGGAATATGATTACCGTTAACAGTAAAATCCAATTGCCCCTTGGACATACTTACAAAGATAAATTCAAAGATATAATCGGTATGATTATGCTCAAGAGCAAAAGGTAATGTAGCGCGTGTCGATTGTAAAATATGGTGACGATAGCGCGCGGCTGTCGCAATACCTGATCTATTGATTAGTCCAGGTTGAAAAGTTCCCTGCCACTCAGGAGATTACTGAAAAAATAACTCAACAATGACAGTACCTAAGGCGATCAAGTTAAAGTTGTCTTTTACTTCATCAATTATTTTTCTAAGGCTATTTGCGCATAGCCGATAGGGCGAATTTGGGCGGATGAGCTGCCTGACGAGTGCTTGTTAGCCAATTAGTTTATGACTCTTTTTAAGTTAACCGATAAGATCGCCAATGCACCTGCATATTTTCGATCCCGTAAGATACTGCCCGGTCACAACCAGCAACATTTTAGATAATTAAATCTGCCCTGGTTTTCAATGTAAAATTTTTTAATGAATATGGTCATTGAAGCTCCCGATCAGGATAACTGTTGGTGTAAATCAAAGGTTAGTTTGTGTAATAAATGTTAATGGGACAATGCATCCCCTTAACTTTATTTTAAGCAGTCCGCAACGGAGTTGAGAAGAAGTCTCAGCTTTTCAATTTTTAAAACATTTCAATAATAAACATTTATGCTGGTAACATTCTGCAATGGCTGATTGGGCTGCGGACAGATTTAGATGGTTGTTTATATAGTGATTACAATTAAAACAATCGTGACTCACGCAGGGGCCAATAACAAATGTAAACCAGGCATAATGCAAAATAGTGCCGAAATCGAAATTTACATATATAATATATTAACCAATTTAATTAAGTAATAATGGAAAACAAAAATTCGAGAGTTGCCGGTTTGAAAACATCAGGTGTAGAACTGATCAAGCCACGGAAAATTGAAGATGTTTATGCTAATACGCAAATGGTTGAAGCATTTTGCGGTGAGTTTGGAAAAGGAACAGATTGTCGCGGAGTTAACGCTGCTGTTGAAGCGGATGAAGACAGTTTGCTGTTTTAACATTTAGAACAGCCTGTTCCCATCGGATTTTGGGGAGTGAACAGTACATTGTAATAAAGGCGGCATGATAATGCTTGTTTTCCTATCGCCGTTAACAGTATTTGTTTCCTGAAACCGGTCTTAAAGCGGATGACAGTAGGTTTACTGACTAAAAAATCTCCATAAAAGTGGAGTTTCAGTTTGCTTTTTTAACAGTTTATTAATCAATAATTTAAAACAAAAAAAGGATGAACAATCAACAATCAATGCCAAAAGAACAAATCAAGGAATTGATCAAACCGCGTAAAGTGGAGGATGTGTATTCGAACACCCAGGCAGTAGAAGCATTCTGCAGGGAATTCGGAAGCGGAACAGATTGCAGGGGTGTTAACGCTGCGATCGAATCAGATGAAGACAGCTTGCTGTTTTGATTTGAATGAAAAGCCGGCGGCATGTAGAAATGCGGCCGGCTCTTTAGGTATGGATTTAACAGCAGATATTACAGAAGATGAAGGATATAAAATATAGTTTTTACAATGTTATAGTTCCGATAGCAGAAAAGTCTGAATATCTGATTTATAATTTGATCAGCGGAGGGCTGGAGGTTTTAAATTGGGAACAGGGCTCTTATGTTGAAACTGTCGGGCAATCGGTATTAAGGCTTGATGATAGTGTTGGTGCAGAGCGTCATAAGCTGTTGAACTACCTTTATGATAAGGGTTTTTTTGTAAAAGGGGATTTAAACGAACGTGAAGAATACAACAAGTTTTATTCAAAAAAAAGGGAACTGTTGTATGATAAGGATGACGGGAGTATTAACCTGACGGTGGGCACTACGATCATGTGCAATATGGGTTGCCCATATTGTTTTGAGTTTGTAAAGCCCAATAAGTCATTAAATGATATCGAGAACCTTCGTTCAATCATCAATTATATTAATGATATGCTTGAGCAATCGCCGGTAAAAAGATGGCATGCGCTCAATGTTACCTGGTACGGTGGCGAACCTTTGATTAATAAGAAC
Organism: Mucilaginibacter sp. KACC 22773; assembly: GCF_028736215.1. Classification (NCBI taxonomy): domain Bacteria; kingdom Pseudomonadati; phylum Bacteroidota; class Sphingobacteriia; order Sphingobacteriales; family Sphingobacteriaceae; genus Mucilaginibacter; species Mucilaginibacter oryzagri. Next base: position 6,712,493 of record NZ_CP117883.1, on the reverse strand, counting down.
GCAATATCGAGGCTAACCCCAATGTTAAAGGATCTTTGTGCCAAGCATGGTATCAGCTATTCGGCCAATATCATCACGAATGGTATCCTGCTTACTTCCGATAACTGGGCACTTCTAAAAAACTGCGATGTAAAAAATGTACAAATTACGGTAGACGGGCCACAAAAAACGCATGACAAAAGCCGTCCGCTCAAGGGGCGTAATAATGAAAAGAAGAATTATTTTCAGATACTTGAAAACCTTTGTTTAATGCCGGCTGGTATGCATGTCACGGTGCGGATCAATACAGACCGTGAGATAGCCGACTCAATAGATGAGCTGTTTCAGGATTTTCATGTATTTGGTTTGTGGCCAATGCGCTCGGACCAGATTTCTTTTAGCACAGCCTGGTTGCGTACGTATGAAGAGGCGAACGAGTCTGACCTGAGTGCCCGGTTTAGCGTAGGTGACTTTTTTGATTTTCAGCAGTCTTTCAGGTTGAACCTGGTAACGCGCTATAACCGGTGGGCTGCACAAAACCAGCGTGAACAGGCCCGGTTAAAATGGGTGTTGCCAGAAATACAGGATGAGTGTGCTACGTGGGTGTCTCCGTACAGCCTGGTAGTTGACCCGGACGGCAATATTCATAAATGCTGGGAAACCATTCATGACGGTAAGGAAGCGATCAGTCACGTATCACAGGGCTTTAAAATAGAATCACATCAACCATATATGGATTATGACCGTTCACAGGTTAACGAGATATGCAGTTCATGTAAATATTTGCCGGTATGTGATAAGTTATCCTGCTCGCATCAGGCTTTAAAAGAGGGCATGCCAGATTGCACGCCCTGGAAAACCAAAACGGAAGACAGTCTGAAACATCAATATCTATTAATGGACAGCAGGCCAGATCTGATCATTTTTCCCGGGCATACTAATAAAGTAAACACAGGCCATTCCAATAAATAACCCGGTTAGTACCACATAGCTAAGTCCGTTGACATGGAAAACACACTTACATCACAGCAAGCATATATTGAGCGATTTATAGCGAGGAAGGCCTTGGTTTGGTTACTGCTCTTGCTTGTTTTTTCCAACGCAAGAGCACAAGCTATCAAGGGAAATGGTCAAAAACAACAAAAAATATATTTTGTGAGTAATTACTCATCGATTGAAATATATACTCCGGTAAATGTTTATCTCACTAACGATACCGGAGCGGTAGCTATCGAAGCTGACAGCAACATCGTTCGCCATATACAAGTAAAGGCAGTCAAAGGCACACTCGTTATCAAAAACGATCCGGGTACGTGGTTCAATCCCAAAACTTTTTTCAAGATATTAATTCCTGCTAAGAAGATAAGAAATATAAAAAACATAGGTTCGGCCGATATCAATACGATTAATGCCACACTAACCGGGCCTTCAGTTCAAATTGTTAACATTGGTTCAGGGAAAATAAAGGTGGCTATAGATTGTAATGATTTAAAAGTGAAAGGCAGGGACGCGGCGGATTTTGAGCTGTCAGGCAAAACACAACACGCCATGTTTGATTTGTCGGGAAGTGGGGACGTTCGAGCACAGGAGTTATCAACAAATACAGCGGAGTTGAGCTTAAACGGAAGCTGCGATGCTTGGGTTAACTGCCTTGTTAGGTTAAATGTACATATACCACTCAGCAGCAGCAGTACGGTATATTATAAAGGAAACCCCCAAATTAAAAAAAACGGGCTGGGAGGCAGTATTGAAAAACTTGTGCTTTAACATTTCAACAGATTAAACATGGATCACATGCCGGCAGAAATAATCGCGCCTTCCGTTTCACAAAAAAAGTGGTGGCTGGCAAATACCCATCCGGATAAATCGGGCTATCAGGATGCGCTGATTTTAGACTTTTACCCTCAAAAAGTAGATGTTGAAGTTTTAAAAAAAACAGTAAGCACACTGTATGAAAGGCATGAAAGCTTACGAACAATTTTTCCCTTTATAGAGGGCAAAATCAGACAGGTTATTTTGCCAAATACATTGGATCGCTTTGATCTGCAATATTATGACGCCAGCATGCTACCCCAGCACGAGCAACATGATTTTATGGTGCAAAAGAAAATGATCAGTTTTCATGAGCTCCAAAATGGGCCAGTAAGCAAATTTCTGTTGTTTAAAATCAATGATGATCTGTACAATGTATGTGTTGTCGTCCATCACATTATTGCAGATGCATGGTCAGTTAAGATCCTGAAAGCTGAAATGGTGGATGTTTATTCAAAACATAAGTCCGGGAAATATCCAATCTTTGAATCACCTTCAGTTCAGTTAAAGGAATACACCCAACTACAGAACTACCAATGCCAAAAAAACAAGCATAGGGATATTAACTACTGGAGGCTGGTTTTATCTGATCATCCATCGGCACTGGGCTATCATGAATATGCCGACAGCGATCTTAAATATAACGGATGTCATCTTCCGCAGCAGGCTATCGCCTATGTTATGAATTTCACCGATGCTGCCCATGCCGGGATCCTTTCATCTTCCTTATCTTTGAAATTTGGGTTAAGCTCTGTTTTTTATACTGGTTTCCTTATCAGTTTGAACCTCCTAAACAAAACAGACAGGATGGTTTTTGCATCACCGGTCGCCAATAGATTTTTAAATAAATTTAATAATACGATTGGTTGTCTGACCGGGGGGATTTACTTTGTCCACACTTTGAATCATGAAACTACTATTTCGGATGTGGCCGCCAGTTTTTGTTTAAACCTTGTAAGTGCATGCAGGCATATAATTTTTGACCACGGATATCTTGATTTAAACGAGAGTTATCTTCGTGGGAATTGCCACTTGTATGCTAATCTGGAATTGAATAAGCTAAGTTCAGAATCGCTAATTGGCCAGGACAGCCCAGCGGGTTATCAACAACATCAAAGTACTTATTATGCTTTGGAATGCGCCGCATCTCAATACCAGGATGCTTTTGCATTTCGCTGGAGCTGCAATTTGCGTTTCTTCAAACCATCGTTTTTAGAAACACTTTCCTTTGTTCATAAAAATGTGATGAGCTATATCGTTGCCCACCCTGATCATCAGGTTAAAGACTTATTACAGGCATTGAAACACAGCGAGCTATCAGATACTGCGCAATCGCTGTATAACTAAGCATAATCACGATCAGTTTTTGACACATGATCGATAGCAGAATAAATAACCAAGCCAAATATGATTGCTTTGGCCGTTTTCTAACGATCCTCGGGGCTGTTTTTCTATAAGCTTGCCGAGTGCCCGGTAATTTACTTCTAAATAACATGTTACAGAGCGTTAACATCCGGATATGCCCCTATTCAAGCTCTTTAATCTGATAGAGTAACACCAAACAGGACCATTCAGAATGATAAAAACAAATACCATGAAACCGAAGAAACATCAACAATTAGACCTTTTTTCGTGGGTAAAACAACCTGCCGGGCTTTCTAAAAGAATGGCTGTACTCATTCCGCAATTCAATGAGTGTAAAAATGCGGAATATTACCGTCGTCGTCTCACATATTTTTCAGCTTTGGCGCATAAGTATGCTTATGAGTTGGATATCATATTGATCGATGATGGTTCAAACGATGGGAGCAAGGAAATATTAACCCGTTTTCAACAACGCGGTGACAGTGGTTTTTATTCTGCAGTTATAGCTAAGAACACTCAAAAGGTTGGAGCATTAAATTTAACGGCTATGAATATTTCTCATGATTACATAACTGTATCAGACTTTGATACCGACCTTAACCACCTTGAGAATTTGAAAATGGCAATTCTTCGTTTGGACAATTCAAAAGAATATATGGGTTGTTATTTCAGGATGTACCCCTTTGGAGAAAGAGGCCTTACTTTTAAAATGCAGCAATTGGAATACTGCTTTGCCAGAACATACTATAAATTACACCAAAAAGAGCAGACAGTACCTGTTATGCCCGGTGCAGGGTCTTGTTACCGCAGAACTATGTTGCTGGATATTTATAAGTTGCATTCGGGTTTAAGAAGTGGCGAAGACCGGGAAGCCGCCACTATTGGCGCCAGGCTTAATTTGAAAGTTTTTTACTTCGAAAATGTAGAAGCTTTAACCCGTCCACCCGGCCGGTTACCTCAACTGATAAGCCAACGGGTCCGCTGGTACACAGGTTACATTGAAACTGTTATTAAAGAACGCACATTTTATTTTAGCCAGATCAAGTCGGCGAGCGTTGTTGGAATACGTACCCTGCAAGATTTTGCATCTATTTTACTGTTATTGTTGTTTCCGGCACTTGCAGGAATTGTAATTGTTACCAGCATCAAAAACCTTTTCATTGTTTTATCAATAACCTATTGTTTAAGTGAATGTTATTATTTCCTGCTGTTGACATGCGCAGCTAAAGAAAGAAGATTTACTGGTAATATTTCCGGGCTGAGCATATTGGTATACCCTTTGTTTTGGCTTGTAGTTTCTTTTGTTTCCTGGTGGAGAGCGGTGATATACTGTTTCTCAAATTATAAAAAAATAAAAGCGCATTTTAATCTGAACCAAGAGAATGTTGTGCCCGGTGTTTTATATACACATGAAGCAAGCGTTTAAAAAGGTTCGGCGCATTGAATGGCATGCCAGGCAATGTGTTTTAACCTCGATTTATTCATTCTACGAACAAGACCACCAATATCAAACCTGATGTTGGTGTAAACATCAGGCATGCTTGTGTAATAAATATTTTCTGCGAATGATAATGGCTTAAATTTATAAAACAGGCACTCAACTTATAAACCCAACCGAATATTTAATAGTTATATGAGATTACAAAAGATACCGGTTTTTATTCTGGAAGAACACAACGAAGCCTTTTATGTGTGGAATGAATGTGTACAAAATGGCATAATACCTGCTGCCGATAATGTTTTGTATCATATTGACGAACATGGCGATATGGGGGTTCCGAGGTTTAATAAGTCAATTAATAGCTTAAACCCAGCTGAGCGGGGTGAAGTTAGGACGTTTACTCATGAGGAGATCGGGATAGGCTCATTTATTATGCCGGCCATGTACAAAGGGATTTTTAACAGCATTTACTGGTTTAAATTACAACATAAAACCAGCAGGCACGACCATCTCCTGTATGTAAGAACTTATAATGCAGATGGATTGAAACTCCTGTCAGGGCCGGTTACCGACGAAATCAGGAAAGCTTCAGAAGTTGACCGTGATTTAAAGATCTTCGATTTTCATCTGAATAACATCGATGAAATGCCGGAGGCCCTGTTTTCTATAGCGCTTGATATTGATTTAGATTATTTTTCTTGTTCCGGAAACCCGGTAGAGTTATATGAGATAAGTATTGAAATAACAAAAGCTGAATACGACAAATTTCATAGTTCACCTTACCACCAAAGCAAATTTCTGGGTTTTAAATCTAACGTGTATGAAGCAGATGGCAAGTACCATCTTATTCTTAATGATTACAAGCATACCTATCCTGACCTTTATCCTTTTACCTTAAAGGTAGATCGAGAACTGATCATTGAACGAATAGGCGAGGTCATAAACAAATTAAAGGAGCGCAAGGTGCTACCCAAAGTGATAACTATTTGCCGGTCGCGCTTTAGCGGCTTTACACCGGATGACCAGTGGGAGTTTATTGAAGATTCATTGTTAAAAGGGCTTAAATCTTTATATGAACTGGAAGTTCATTTAGTTGCCGAGCTTGAAGTTGCCTAATCAAAGTGAAATATGAACAATATTAAGATACTACTGCTTCTTATTGCATTTATACCATCTTCGGGATTTTGCCAATGGATGGCCGAAACACATGATTTTATGAATGATAAAACGGTGTATACTATAGTACAGGACAAGAATCAAAAAACGCTTAATTTTTTATTCCCTGAATATGAGTTCTATGACCGGCTAAGTACAAAAGTCTATCCACTTATTGATGCAAGTAAAGAGATGGAACAGAAATTAATGTGGAAAACAGATTTCTCTTATCAGGCCAAATTGGATTCGTCACAGCATTTTCTCGTAACTGATTTGTATCTCGAAAATGTGAGCAGTCTGTCATTTTTAATGTATAATCCATATACCCGGTCATATTATTCAAAAACAATAAAGGTAACTTATCAGGGGTATCAAAACCAAATATCGGATAATCTGGGCGATTGGGACAGCAGCAGTGACCTGCCGGTAATATTTAAAAATAATACCCTTCTGCCATTCAGCGATAAATTTAAGCTTGCAATGTTGGCCGTACCGGTTAACCCAGAATTGAAAGTAAAGGTTTATGCTGCAGATTTTGCGGTTGTGCACGGTGCGATAAAGCATGTTAGCCTTCCAGCAGGTTTTTATTTGCCACAGGTCGCCAAAAAGAATGCAAAACTGCAATCAAATCCGTCTGATTTTATGAGCGAATACATTTCATCATCAACAGATCAGGAAAAAAGAGGCGTGCTTGGGTCAAGCATTTATCTGTCAAATCTGGGTGATAAACTGGCTGAAATAGATTTGATCAATAAGGCAGTATACAGTTCCGTTAAAAACTATCCTTTTTATATTGAAAGAGGTATTAACAAAGATTCGGCGCTGCATAAATTTCAAAAAATAATGCAGTTACAGGCCAATACCGATACAGCAGGTTTTTATAAGTATGTAGGGATATTATCACGTTTTTTAAAAGATGAATTTCACGACCCGCACCTTGGTCTAAATATTCAGCCAGGTGGCGCAATTAAGGCGCAGCCAGTTCAAAAAATAATCAGGCCGCTAAGAGCATATACCATCAATAATAAACTTTATATCGCGGCAGTTTTTGACCCGCGTTACAAAACAACTCTGCCAATAGGTCTCGAAATTGTAAAGATTGACCAGAGATTTGTTACCGATGTTATGGATAGTTTGAGAAAAAATGATCCCGAAGAAGGAAAAAATCTCAATGGTGAGTTTTTGGAGGGTATAGGCAAGCATAAAGGAGATAGTACAATTTTTACTGTTATGGGAACTGATCGAATACAGCAAAAAGTGTGCATGAAATATAATGGCACATTAACAGTTGATGAAAACTTTAAACCAAAGCAGTGTTATTTTAAAATGCTTGATAACGATGTGGCCTATTATCAAATATCAAGCTGGACATTAGATGTTTACCGGAGGTTTTTAAATAACTGGGATAATGTTAAAAACGCTCACAAAGTCATCATTGATCTTAGGGGGAACGGCGGCGGGATTGGTTTATCTGTATTCAGGTTGTTATCTGTTTTTTTTGATAAACCTGCCACCATATATAAGATAAAAGATTTTAATGGTAATTATTCAGATCCCCTTATTATCAAGTCAAATCAGTATTATCACTTAAATCCGGCAGCAAAAGTTGTTGTTTTATGCGATAAAAATACGGTTTGCGCTTCAGAGATTTTTATTGCAGGCATTTTAGCAAACAGGACCAATACGGCCCTTATTGGAAGTGAAAGAACTGGCGGCGTTCTTGCAGATAGGTATGACCTTAACTTTCCTTCGAAAGTAGTTTTTTATACCGATGCGCTCATCGGAAAATTATATCTGAACAAATTTAATTGCATCGAAACAAAGGGTATTGCCCCAACATCGCTGGTGAGTATCGGTAATATCACAGATTTAAAGCCCTATCAGGATAAAGTATTAAGGGTTGCTGTAAACGAATAGACAATTTCCGTATGGGCACAAAGATGTATCAATATGGAAATAGGTGATCTGTTTTCATTAATGGCGAAGGATTGCACAATGCACTCTTTCTGAATGACAGTAGGTTTACTGACTAAAAAATCTCCATAAAAGTGGAGTTTCAGTTTGCTTTTTTAACAGTTTATTAATCAATAATTTAAAACAAAAAAGGATGAACAATCAACAATCAATGCCAAAAGAACAAATCAAGGAATTGATCAAACCGCGTAAAGTGGAGGATGTGTATTCGAACACCCAGGCAGTAGAAGCATTCTGCAGGGAATTCGGAAGCGGAACAGATTGCAGGGGTGTTAACGCTGCGATCGAATCAGACGAAGACAGCTTGCTGTTTTGATTTGAATGAAAAGCCGGCGGCATGTAGAATTGCGGCCGGCTCTTTAGGTATGGATTTAACAGCAGATATTACAGAAGATGAAGGATATAAAATATAGTTTTTACAATGTTATAGTTCCGATAGCAGAAAAGTCTGAATATCTGATTTATAATTTGATCAGCGGAGGGCTGGAGGTTTTAAATTGGGAACAGGGCTCTTATGTTGAAACTGTCGGGCAATCGGTATTAAGGCTTGATGATAGTGTTGGTGCAGAGCGTCATAAGCTGTTGAACTACCTTTATGATAAGGGTTTTTTTGTAAAAGGGGATTTAAACGAACGTGAAGAATACAACAAGTTTTATTCAAAAAAAAGGGAACTGTTGTATGATAAGGATGACGGGAGTATTAACCTGACGGTGGGCACTACGATCATGTGCAATATGGGTTGCCCATATTGTTTTGAGTTTGTAAAGCCCAATAAGTCATTAAATGATATCGAGAACCTTCGTTCAATCATCAATTATATTAATGATATGCTTGAGCAATCGCCGGTAAAAAGATGGCATGCGCTCAATGTTACCTGGTACGGTGGCGAACCTTTGATTAATAAGAACGCAATATCGAGGCTAACCCCAATGTTAAAGGATCTTTGTGCCAAGCATGGTATCAGCTATTCGGCCAATATCATCACGAATGGTATCCTGCTTACTTCCGATAACTGGGCACTTCTAAAAAACTGCGATGTAAAAAATGTACAAATTACGGTAGACGGGCCACAAAAAACGCATGACAAAAGCCGTCCGCTCAAGGGGCGTAATAATGAAAAGAAGAATTATTTTCAGATACTTGAAAACCTTTGTTTAATGCCGGCTGGTATGCATGTCACGGTGCGGATCAATACAGACCGTGAGATAGCCGACTCAATAGATGAGCTGTTTCAGGATTTTCATGTATTTGGTTTGTGGCCAATGCGCTCGGACCAGATTTCTTTTAGCACAGCCTGGTTGCGTACGTATGAAGAGGCGAACGAGTCTGACCTGAGTGCCCGGTTTAGCGTAGGTGACTTTTTTGATTTTCAGCAGTCTTTCAGGTTGAACCTGGTAACGCGCTATAACCGGTGGGCTGCACAAAACCAGCGTGAACAGGCCCGGTTAAAATGGGTGTTGCCAGAAATACAGGATGAGTGTGCTACGTGGGTGTCTCCGTACAGCCTGGTAGTTGACCCGGACGGCAATATTCATAAATGCTGGGAAACGATTCATGACGGTAAGGAAGCGATCAGTCACGTATCACAGGGCTTTAAAATAGAATCACATCAACCGTATATGGATTATGACCGTTCACAGGTTAATGAGATGTGCAGTTCATGTAAATATCTGCCGGTATGTGATAAGTTATCCTGCTCGCATCAGGCTTTAAAAGAGGGCATGCCAGATTGTACGCCCTGGAAAACCAAAACGGAAGACAGTCTGAAACATCAATATCTATTAATGGACAGCAGGCCAGATCTGATCATTTTTCCCGGGCATACTAATAAAGTAAACACAGGCCATTCCAATAAATAACCCGGTTAGTACCACATAGCTAAGTCCGTTGACATGGAAAATACACTTACATCACAGCAAGCATATATTGAGCGATTTATAGCGAGGAATACGCTGTTTCATAAAGGGTATACCAACAATTACAGCATCGAACTTGTAAGCGTATTGATGGATTTGCCCCTGCTTAAGAAACAACGGATAGATGGCCTGGAACTGCTCAATAACGCCAGTTATAATTTGTGTGATTTTTGTATAAAATGTCTTTCAGAAATTAAGGCCACCGGAGCGCTTTCCAACGCAAGGGCTGTAGAAATAAACACTGTATTGAAAAACTGGCGGTATCTAATTAAAGGTGGAAACTCGTTTGCTACCTACGATTACGCGGCTGAAATAACCCATTCAATAAAAATGTTTGGATACCCCTTTCTCGAAAAACTTCAATCTCCTGAATTTAAGCATATTCCTGCGGCGTTTGTTGCAATATCCGGGAATTATAAATATTTCGTCAGAATAAACTGTTTTTTACCGTCCGTTTTTTTTGAAGAGGCATTTTCTATTGTTCTGGATATTTTAGAGAGTAACTATTTGATTTATAGTGCTATTGAGAGAATAGAGGTAGCTAAAGAAGATTTTCCGCTAAGTATTGACAACAGGGAACCCTTTCCAACCTTCAGTATAATTTTTGATTATAGCATGGTATCAAGTCCCGAAGCCCCGGTTATTAAAAACTTTATTGCGTTGTATAACAAAAAAATAGCGCATTTAAAGTCCGGGCTAAACTTCAATTATTTCTATTCAAAAAATGTAGGTCACGGATTGACATTGTCGCAGGGGTTTAAAAATTACAAGAGGTATTTAAAATTGATAGATCAACTGGATAATGTGTATGATGAATCAGACAATTATGCTTTTTCATTAATGTTTAATAAGAAATTGAATGATTAAGATTGCTATAATTGACGAAGGAGTTGATGCCGGTCATCCACGTTTGCTCAATAGCAAAGTAGTAGGATACACAATTAAAGAAAGCGACGGGAATTTATATAGCGTGGATACAGACCATCATATAGATGCCACGGGCCATGGCACAGCTATAGCTTCAATTATTCATAAAATTGTACCCGAAGCCGAACTTCATAGTGTTAGATTATTTGCAGAGGGAGGAAAGATCAGCGAACAGCTTTTAACTGAAGGTATTAAGCATTGCCTTCGTATTGACGGCCTGAAGGTGGTAAATATAAGTATGGGGATAGCCGTAAGCACTCCTTCTTCCGCCTTGTTTGATTCTTGTCGGATTCTTGCAGAAACAGGCGTTATTATAGTTGCGTCATCTCACAACTTTCCGCATCTGGAGTGTTTTCCTGCACATTTCCCTTTTGTTTATTCTGTAGGTTGCGGACTTGTCAAAAACAAAAATGAATACAGTTACGATGAAAGCAAAAAAACCAAAATCTTGGCAAAGGGGGGGCTGCAAAGGATTGCCTGGGCCGATAAGGGGTACAAAATATCATCAGGAACCAGTTATGCTACAGCACATTTTGCTGGAATTTTATCTCGTTTGGTCATAGATAATGCTCCGAAAAACGAGCAACAGGTAAAGGAACTTATCAGTAGTAACAGTTCAAATGACGTTACAGAATTTATTTATATCTCCAAAAATTATGATATCATTAGCTCAGGGGTAAGGCAGCTGAATAAGGCAGAGCAGGATATTTTGGGCAAAAAATTGTTCACACCGCACAAGATTGATTTTGCCCAAAAAGTAGCAGTGTTTCCGTCTTCAGAGAAGGAGATCAAGACAATCATTGAGTTTAAAGATCAGATCCGGGGAGATCTGGTATTGTCTATCGATTATCCAAGAAGTATTTCATCGGCCACGGGTAAAGCCGGCGCTGTGTCGTCAGATTTTTTGTCAATTAATAAAGAGCCGGGAAAACAGGAACTCGACTTGTTCGATACAATTGTAATAGGTTACTTCCTTGATATCCCGGTTGAGTCAAATATTCTTTTCGGGAACAGGGTGTTAAAAAACTGTATACTGAGCAATAAAAATTTTATTGTTTTTGATAACGATGTATTTGATCACCTGAACCGGCTTATTAAAGAAATTTACCCGCAGTATGCAGGTAATATTCACTTTACTTCGGTTCGGAAAAAAGTTGTTGATGAAATTAAAAACTTCCGTCATTTACCTAAAATTCAAACTTCAGTACTTGCTTGTGTGGGTACCGGCAGTAAACAGGGCAAGTTCACCAGTCAAATGAGGATTAAGGAAATATTATCCGCGCAAGGGTACAATGTTTCTCAGCTTTCTACCGAGCCTCAAGGGGTGGTAGTTGGTTCGGCCTTTACATTTCCATTTGGCCATAATGCCAATGTTGAGATTAAATTCAGGGATTGGACAAGTAATATTGAAACAATATTGAAGGGTATTCAACATTACAATAACCCTGATTTGATTATCACAGGTATTCAAGGTGGAATTTTACCGCGGGCTTTTAACATGGATACCGCCAAAGCCGGTGCTATTTTAACGCCGATACAATATTTGCTGGGCGTGCGTCCGGATGCTATTATTTGCACTATTCACCCTACGGATACGGTTGAGCTGGTGCAGCAGACTATCCAAACTGTAAGAAATTATTGTAATAGCACCTGCCTGTTTTGTACCATGAGCCCGGTGCATAATGAGCTTAAAAACATTAATAATGCATTAGTGAAAACATCGCGTGTATTGCCTAAAAATGAGATGATTACAATTATGGATGCTTTTTCGGACAAACTGGGGCTGCCCGTTTTTGATATCATGGATATTAACAATGATGAGAAAATATTGAGCTGTATAACAAATTTCTTTTCATGAAGACATTGAATCCAACCAAGTTAACCATTATGGAAATGTATCAACAATTCGCCCGCAATAAGCATATTGAAGAAGTTGATGTTTATTCGGCCGACTTGTCAGTGCCGTTTAAACTAAATGGTTATATGGAAGAGTGGCCTGCTTTAAAACTATGGGATAGCACATTTTTGACGAAGGAATTTGGTGATACGTTATTGAACGCAAGCAAACACACTACTAAAAATTCGAGTTCCCGTACCTTTTCTTTAAAAGGTTACCTGCAATATATGAATAAAACACGGGCTGCCAATCCCTATTATTTGAAAGATTGTAAATTCCATCTTGGAACAAAAATGGAATTGCATTATACAGCGCCCAACATTTTTAATTGCTGGTATAAAACGATACCTGTAAAGGAACGCAAAACAACCCTGTCGTGGTTGTATATTGGAGCAAAAGGTACTTTTTCGCGCCTGCACTTGGATATCTGGAATACCAGTGCCTGGAATGCCGTGATCACAGGTGCCAAGCTATGGCTTTTTTATCCGCCTGATAATCAGCAATACCTATACAATGGGGCTGTTAATCCCTTTTTTCCTGACCTGGAAAAGTTTCCGGATTTTGCTTTCGCCAGGCCTCTTATAGCGCTACAGCGCCCCGGTGAGATTATTCATACACCAAGTAATTGGTGGCACGCTGTTTACAACCTTGAAAAGGGCGTGTCGTTGACCGAAAACTTTATAAATGATTCAAATTACGCTAATGTGCTGGCATATTTTCAGGAGAAAAGCCCAAAAAGTTACCAAAGCCTGTTAGAATTGATAAATCAAAATAAAACTACTGCAATATATGAATGAGCAAACCTATTTAACCGACAGTGAAATTAAAAATAAGATACTGGTTATCGTCGATCAGTTGATTAGCGCGCAGCCTGAATTGCGTAACTCAGAAACAATGCTGGTAGATGATAAACTTAATGTTTTAATCAGCGAATCGAGCCAGGCGCTTGTTTTTATTACAACAATTGAAGATGAATTTGATGTTGAACTGGATGATGACGACATTGACCTGGATTTTTTTACAGACGTGGATGTCATGATCGCCAGGATAAAAAAGAATTTACAAGATTAGTGAAAATGAAATATGCTCAAAATTACATCGGGGGTTGACATCGTTCAAATAGCCGAAATAAAAAATTGTATTGAGAAACAGGGGGAGCGCTATTTAAAACGGGCCTTTAGCCCTGGAGAAATAGCTTATTGCGATTCTAAGCCTAATAAGTATCAGCATTATGCAGTTAGGTTTGCGGCAAAAGAAGCTGTTATGAAAGCAGTGAAAACAGGCTGGAACAATGGTGTACAATGGAAAAATATTGAAATAGTTAAAAACGGTGAGGGGGCACCTTCACTAAATTTTTCAGGCAGGATAAAAGATATTTTGGATGAATCAGGTTTTAAACATCATGATATATCCCTGTCTCATAACCAGGATTACGCGGTAGCTTTCGCAATATTTTATTAGTAAATGATTAGGTCATGATAACATCAAACCAGGCAGTTTCATTACTTAAATAATTAAAAACAAATGCGCTTTTCCGCGGCTTCGGTCTCTACCGAAAAAAAGAGGGCCCGTGGTGTCTTATATCAGAGTAAAATGTTTCAATAGTTTGTTTTGAATAATAGGTAAATGCATATAGGCATCGAAATCATAAGCCTGTTCGGTAACTGATGTTTTTAGTCAAGTTCCGGAACAGCAAATGGAACCCTAAAAAAATTGACCAGATATATGGAATTTAAAACCATCATTATTGAACAGCAACCAATGTTTGTGATTGACGATGCTGTTACGGAAAAGGAAGTTCATGATTTTTATAATCTTGTTTCCGGTTTGTCTTTTACACGGACCGAAAGGGATAACCACGGAGACGCGCATTGCATCTTCAACGCTGAATTTATTCCTGAAAAGGTTGAAACATCGCTTAGGATAGGTATTGTTGCAAGGCAGCTGCTTCAAAAATTCTGCGCTAAACGCGAATACATATTGCAACGATCATATATAAATATGAGCCATTATGGTGATATGGCTTATCCACATAGAGATTGCTCTTTAAATGGCAAAGATATGACTGTGTTGTACTATGTCAATAAAGACTGGGACTATCGGTGGGGAGGGGAAACAATTTTTTATGAAAACCATGAATCGCAAAATATTGTGATGCCAAAGCCCGGTAGATTTTTAATATTCCCGGGTTTTATTGAACATAAAGGTGCTGTGCCAACCCGCGAATGCGTAAGCTCGAGGTTCACATTTGCGTTTAAATACAGGGAAAAAGAGTAATCGTTTTTATTGTGAATGTTCATAATTAATTGGTGGGTGTTAGCAGATCGTTGGCTAAAAATTAACAGGAATGAAAATCAAGAACAGAAAGTCTTTGGAACTTACAAGGAGGTATCTTAAATATTTCAGGCCATATGTTTTTGACATTCTTTTATTGATAGCGTTAATGATCATTTCAAGCGCTGGTTCGCTTGCTACCCCATATGTGCTGAAAATTATAATCGATCAAATCTTTCCCAAAGGTGATTTTATACAGTTAATTACGATACTCTCACTCCTGGTACTGGTTTATATTTTAAGGATCGTATGCAACTTATGGACTGATATACTCGATAACAAAATCAGCCAAAATGTAGTAGGCAAAATCCGGGTTGATATGTTAAATTCTTTGTTCATGAAGGATATTACTTTTTTTAAAAATGTTAATACAGGCGATGTGCTTTTTACCATAATTGACGACGTACGAAACATACAAACAACGTTATCTTCATTGATACTAAGTTTACTGAATGACGTGTTTGTGGTTATTGGTATTGTAGTTATGCTCTCAATTCTAAACTTCAAACTTACATTAATCAGCTTATTCATCATCCCGATGATCATGTATAGCATCAGGAAATTTGCCCCCTTAATTCAAAAGCATTTTAAAGAGGTTCAGGCATCGGAAGGTTTATTGAATAACTTTTTTCTTCAATGTTTCAAAAATATAAGGGTTATCAAGAGTTATGAAGCTTTTAATATCGAGAATAAGAAACTCTTCAATATTAATTCTCAAATCTACAGTAGCAACAAAAGCAGTACTTTTTTTAGCTCGATAAATGGAAGCATTGTGACTTTTTTTATTGCTATAGGACCTATCCTGGTTTTGATAATTGGCGGAAAGAGTGTTTTCGCCGGCGCATTGACACTTGGCGCTTTGATTGCCTTTATTCAATATATTAACAGGCTTTATTCGCCGGCAATAAGCATCATGAGAACCTATAATCAGATTAATAAGGCGATTATCTCGATGGAAAGGGTATTGCCCTACCTGCCGGAAGAAAAGAAGGGCGTGGCAGAATTTGATAAACCGCTTCACTGTGATGACATAATAAATTTTGATAAACTGGTTTTTGATGATGTTTCTTACAGCATCAATGAAGAGGAAATTCTGTCTGGTTTAAATGTCGAATTTAAGAAGGGCCATATCTATGGGGTTATAGGCCCAAGCGGGTCTGGTAAAAGCACTATAATTAATTTGATATGTGGTTTCCTTTCGCCTTCTGGCGGAAGTATACGAATTGACGATTCTGTATGCATCAGCCAGATAAAGAACTGGAAATCCAATCTCGGGTTAATTGAAAAAGAAAACCAGTTGTTTAGCGATACTATTATTTCCAATTTAAAATACGGCAGTGTTGATGCCAGCCAGGAAGATGTAATTAAAGCGGTTGAGCATGCCATGTTTAAAGAGGTTCTTGATAATAATATCGTTAACTATGATTCTGTTATTACCGATACGGGGTCGACATTGTCAGACGGTCAAAAGCAACGTATTTCTATCGCCAGGGCTCTGGTTAAAGCCCCGCAAATCATTATTTTCGATGAAGCTACTTCATCGCTTGATCCAACCCTTGAGCGTTCAATCATTAATAATTTAAAAAAATATTACAATAATTCAATCATCATAATAATTACTCACCGCGTTTCCTCTCTTCAGGCATTTGATTTTGTTTATGCCATCGAAAAAGGATCGTTAGCTAAAAAAGGGCTCCCCGTTTTATTTACCAATAATTAACACGTGATGGAATATCTACAAAATAGAGATAGCGACATGCTCATGAGCCTGGCAAGCCGGAAAAAAGCGCATGAAACCCCCGATCAGATAAAAAATGTTTTAATTGTTTGCGGACTTTCTGATCTAATCATACAATGTAATGTGGACATTCAGATGATTACACAAATATATATTCCTACATATATTTTCTCTCACATAAAAACCAATGGTACGCAGATAACGGTATTAGATGAAACCATTACAAACTATAATACTTTATGGAAAAATAACAGTGCCCCTGTTGATTTCATCAACCCATATCTCTCGAAAAGCAGCTTAGATGATATTGAGCTTTTGAGATATGATCTGATCATTTTTTACCACAAGTATGAACATGAACTTTTATTAAAACTGGCTGCGGAGATTGACGTTGGTGGCGGACTAAGAGATGACGAGCTCCCGCTGTTTACCGCTATGCAAGACACCAATGAAAAGTCCAGGCAAAGCGCATTTATTGGGCTGAACTCTTTTATAAATACTATAAGCTTTACCCCAAGTGAAATTGAAAAAATAAAAAAATTTAAAGAGATTCTTTTTTCTGACTATTTAGGATTTAATACTTTACAGCAGGAAGCGCTCTACCATGACTTAATCGAAACAATAGTTGGTTTAAATACGGCCCGGTCTGGCGAAAATTTTAAGCGTATCCTCCTGCTTGATGATCAAAGCCGCAAATTTTATATTGGCGATACCTACTTCTGGCTTCAGAATATCAGAAAGAATATACTTAGTGCTTATCCAGCCGCAGTTGTAATCATTAACTGCCGCAGCCAGGAAAAAATAGGAAAAATCAAGAGTATTTTTAGCGATGATTTTGATCAGAGGATAAGCATAATTAACAGGTCACTGGAAGAACTAAACTTTCATGATTTTGATTTGGTGTTATGCGAAAATGATTCAGTTATAAATTTATTTTCCTACATCGTCGCTACTAACAACCGCTTTTTCGAACAGGTAAGTTTATACAGTTATGTTAATACCTTTATAAAACAAGTAAGCGAATACTCTACGCTAAACTACAAATATTTATACGATAAGCGAATGGCCGGGGCGGATCCTATTGCCCTGATACTTCAAAACAAGCGCGACGCCGAGATAAAGCTCAGCGAGATTGAAAAAAACTGGGCTGCCGATTGGCTTGTCGAAAACGGGCTGAAACCCGGCGAAATCTTAAACGTGCTGGTTTTTAATTCCTCAGCCGGAACCAAGATGCTAACAGAAGCCATGGCTATAGAGCTCATTCGCGTTTTTGGCTCTAAAGGGCATAACAAAATATTATTGTTCGATGAAGAAAAGCAAAACCTGTCACTGAGATTAAGGTCGGTACTTCAGGAAAACGTTTGGGGAAAAATTATGGTGTTCGAAGGCCGTGGGCTAAGACAGGCCATGGGGCTGATGGCACACTCCCAGGTAAAATTGATTATGGGCCCATGCACAGGTATCATGCACCTTGCTAATGGAATATATCAGCATAAGCTTAATAAAAAGGAGATAAAAAAGGCCCAATTGCCGGCCTTGATCGTTTACACGGGGAACTGGAAAGAATTGCAACGCTATTATCATCCTAAGCATTGGTGGACAGGGACCTTAATAAGGTGTATCGTTTATTCACACTCAATAGACGTTCCGGAAGGTACGTTCAAAGATCTTGCATTATTTGATGACGAAGTTGAGTCATACTGTAATCAAAGTCTGCCACTCCAGCAAATAACGATCAGTGTTTTTACGTCATATTTTGAAAGGTATCTGCTCCGGCAACAACTTACTCCGGCAGCGTTCGGTAACCAGATGGTTTGATTTTACTAAGCAAATAATATAGAATTAATCAAGTAATACTATGAATCCTAATTTTTCATCATTGGCAATCAGTATTTTTTCGACCGCGATAAACGATTATCATAACGACGCCACTCCCCCCAAAGTTAACCCGGGGGCTCGTTACCGGCACTCAAAAGTTGAGAAATTACTTTATGACAAATGCTGGACAGACCTGGAGCAGTGGCACACAGAAGATGACATCAGGCTTCCCGAAATTAATCCTCAAAGGGCGTTGGAGTTAAAAAGACAAATAGATAGGTTGAATCAGCTTAGGAATGACATCGTTGAATCCATTGATGAATATTTCAGACACCAGTTCGAAGGGATTGTGCCTGTAAATTATGCTGAAATGAATACCGAAAGCCCCGCCTGGGCTATTGACCGGCTTTGTATCCTTTGTATTAAAGCTTTTCACATGAACGAACAATTGCATAGAAATGATGTTGACATCTTGCATATTACCAGCTGCAAAAACAAGCTATTCGTTTTAAACGAACAGATTTCAGACCTGTCGAAGAGCGTTGATAAATTATTAGCAGATATACAAAATGGATTTAAGGTTATGAAAATTTACCGGCAAATGAAAATGTATAACAATCCAGATTTAAACCCGGTACTTTACAAGGCCCCAAAAGCCTATTGAAATAATATTTAAGGTATCGGAGTAAATATTATTTGGTGTTTATTAAAACACTTATTACTTTGAGTGATGTATAAACAAGAATAAGATCTGATCCTATGCTTACTTTTCACTCGAAAGTTTTTCTGCGTGCGCCACTTTTAAGCTTCGAAAATTATAATGAGGCGCAATTGGTGGAACTATTAAACACCGGTATTTTTCAAAGCAGTATTTTCTTAGCAAATTATGAGTTCTATGAATATCTAAAAAAAAAGGATTTTGATTATGCCCTGCTTTCAGATAAGGAAAAAAAAACAGTTTGGAGTTATTACAACAGGATGAGTTTTCGTTCGACACCCTTCGGTGCATTTGCTTCAATTAGTGTCCTAAATTGGCAGGACCATGTAAATAATATAATACTTCAGGAAACAGCAGCTTCTAAATTACATCTTTTAGCCGATCAGGAATTAACGTTAAAAGTAGTGGAAGAACTCAAGCAGCAGTATAGTTATTTTGCTGCTTTAGCAGTTAATCCCACCATTTATCGTCTCAACAAAGAATTACGATATATCAGATCAATGCCGGCAGACAGTAACGGTAAATGCATGTCCCATTTGAGTGCTTTAGAAAATAACCAGGTTGTCGGTTCTATCATCAAATTGTTGAAGTCAAAACGACAATCATTACATAGCCTGATCATGTACCTGACAGATGAATTTAGTTTTGGTCATTCCGACGCTGTGGCTTATCTTAATATGCTTACTGAATCCAAGCTCATTCTTTCAACAATGGAAGGAAGTGTATTGGGGAAAGACTATTTTTTACAGGTGCTGGATTGTGCAAATAAAAT
This sequence comes from Mucilaginibacter sp. KACC 22773, assembly GCF_028736215.1. NCBI lineage: Bacteria > Pseudomonadati > Bacteroidota > Sphingobacteriia > Sphingobacteriales > Sphingobacteriaceae > Mucilaginibacter > Mucilaginibacter oryzagri. The sequence continues at coordinate 6,692,646 of NZ_CP117883.1, read as the reverse complement.
TAGCCCCTTAATTGTAAGCCAAAATAGAGAAATACTGGCAAAAATGAGCAATGTTTCATTCCCCGATCCTGTCACTTTGCAAAGTCTTGCTCAAGATCTTGAAAAAGCATTTTTCGGTAAGGAAATTAAAATGGGAAAGAAAGTTTTTTACTCGATTCTGGAGCGGACTGCAAGCGGGGGGTTAGACGTACATTACCAACAACAGATCAGTAATATTGTTCCGGTTCTCCAGCGTTTGACTATAACCAATAAACTACCTGCCTTGAATACTTTTATTCAAAAATTCAAAGCTAAGTTTGACGGCCGGAAAATTTCGCTGCTCCAAGCTTTAGATCCGGATATTGGCATCGACTACGACGGTAGGGCATTTTATATGAATGAAGATAGCCTTACTGAAAATATTTTTTTTAAACGTAAGACCGTTGAAGAATCGCTTATAGATTGGATGCCTGTTCATAAACTTTTGTTGGGCAAATGCCTGAATCTTTATCCAGGCCAGGAGATTTTAATTACCGACGAAGATTTAAATGGTTTTAGTCAAGATAATAGCCTACCCCTCCCTCCGTCAATTTCGGTAATGTTTTCATTAACGCCCGGATATTTGATTCTTGAGGCAATCGGCGGAGTTTCAGCTACAGCAATCACCGGGCGCTTCACTATTTGCAATACAGATATACTTGAAGCCAATAGGCAAATAGCCCAGATCGAACAAGATACCAATCCTGATATTGTTTTTGCTGAAGTAAATTGCATTGTTAATTCACATGTTGACAATATTAACCGAAGGGCCCCGGTATACGTCTATGAAATACCTGTAAATACGGTTTCTAACCTTCCTGCAGAAAATCAACTATCATTGTCAGACCTTTATTTATCTGTTATAAATGATGAGTTGATTCTCGAATCAAAAAAATTAAAAAAAAGGATTATTCCGCGGATAAGTTCAGCGTATAATTATCAAAACAATCAGCTGGGAATATGCCGCCTTTTAGGGGACTTACAATATCAGGGCTTACAAACTTCGCTTAAACCCGAGTTTGACAGAATTTTACCAGGTTTGAGTTATTACCCCAGGGTATGTTATAAAGATGTTATCATCAGCCTGGCCATGTGGAAACTATCTGTCGACGAAATTGTGCGTCTTACAGGAGAAAATGATGATGATAATCTTATTGAACTTGAACAGTTTTTGAAAATTAAAAAAATGCCGCTGAGGCTATCCATTAAACGCGCAGATCAACTGTTGACATTTGATTTGAGCAATGGGGATGAACGTTTGTTTTTTTTAAGATCAATAAAAGGGGATTTTCCGGTGATCATTCAGGAGTATTTGCCCGTTATGCCGGTTGTGGCAAACACAGATAAAAAAATGCTGGCACACCAGTTCGTAGTAGCGTTGATTAACGATACCCCTGTTTATAAAAAGCAGGCCCTGCCATCGTTTTCAAAAACTATACGTGAAAGGGATTTTGTACTTGGCAGTCAATGGCTATTCTTGAAAATATACTGCCAACCCTCTACAAGTAACCTCTTGCTTACTAAGTATTTGCTGCCATTTTTAAAGGAGATAACAAATAAAGAAGCAGACACCTGGTTTTTCATTCGTTATACTGATCCGGATTTTCATATTCGCCTGCGGTTACTGGTAAAAGACAAAGAATTTATTTCCGATTTGCTTGTCAGACTCAGATCCCGCTTATCAGATAGTTTAAATTTTAACGTAGTTCGAGATTACAAGGCCGATATATATAGAAGGGAAATAGAACGATATGGCGCGGATACCATACAGGTGGCCGAGCGTATTTTTTATGCCAGCTCACTAATTATACTGAATTATATCAGAAAGGCTCAATTGCCGGGTTTCAAATACTCATATTATGATTTGGGATTACTTTCCGCTTTTCAGATCATTCAGCAGTTTTTCCCTGATGTTCAAACGCAATATGGTTTTGCTATGACCATTATCAATAATTTTTATACCGAATATGATGATCCTAAGCGATTGAAATATGAGATGGATTTGAAGTTTAGGGAAATTAAAACGGATGCATATAATTTATTAAGAAAAGGAACTTTACTCTGTGAGCTTAAACTTGACAAGTTTAGGGATTTGCTGCACAGTGAAATCAATCGGTATCTGTCTCTTGGCGATAAAACAGAAAGCAGAAAGAGCAAATTTGCTGCGGATATTATTCATATGCATCTTAACCGGCTATTTGTTTCAAGCCAGCGAGAACAGGAGTTTATGGTTTACTATGTAATAATGAAGTATCTGGTTACGGAACTTAACATCCGGAAGATAAACGTTAATAAATGATTTACGATTGTATTTGATTTCTCTCATTAAAATAACACAGCTACCCCGTATTAACTGAAAAATGAAAACTAAGATTCTCCTGTATAACAAATTTTGGGAAATGGAATGGAACCTTCCAACCATTTTAGTTCGCGATGGATTCGAGTTAATTAATAACCGGGATTATTTTGATAAGGCAGATGTAGTTGTGTTTCATATGCCTAATGTGGGCAAAGCTGAACTGAAAGAGCTCAAATTTAAAAAAGGCAAAAACCAACTATGGGTTTTCTTTTCGATGGAGTGCGGCTTACACTATGAATGGCAATCGGAAAAAGAAATAGTTGATTTTTTCGACATCACAATGACCTATAGCCGCAATTCGAATGTGCCCGTTCCTTATTTGTACCCGGGATATTTGAAGCAGATTTTGAATGCACCTGTTTCGAAGTATCATAATATTAATGCGTTTATATCAAGTAGTTTTGATAAAAGCAACAGGCTTAAAGTACTAAGCGAGCTGATGAGATACATGGAAATAGATTCATATGGCAAACAGCTAAATAATAAGCACCTTGACGCAGATGCTGGTTCATCAACGAAAGAGCAAGTAATAGCCAGTTACAAGTTTACAATAGCATTTGAAAACGCGATAGCTGAAGACTACGTTACCGAAAAGTTTTTTGAACCACTTATTGCCGGTTCGGTACCGGTTTATCTCGGTGCGCCCAATGTTGACGATTTTGCTCCCGGCGATCATTGTTATGTCAATGTTAATTCCTTTTCCTCAATAAAAGATCTTGCAAAACATCTTGTGAATTGTTGTAATGATGATACTAAATACCAGCAATATTTAGAATGGAAAAATAAGCCCCTGAAGTATGAGTTTCTTGAACGCCTCGATCTTGTAAAAAACAGGGTTTTTTTACGTCTTTGCGATTATTTAAATAACCGGGCAGAAAATAATGTCCCCAAATGCAAATAATTATTTTATCTCTCTTTAAGGAAACGCTTATGGAGATATTAAGCAAGCTTGTGAAACCACGGATGAAGCCGGTTTCATTTTTAGGGCGCTGCTTGTGTTTTTTCTCAAATAAAGCTTGTCGGTACTGTCTCCTTTGTTGGTCAAGCCATGCCCTCAATCATGTTGTTTGTAACGCTAAAATCGCAGTTGGTGTAAATTCTTTTATAAGAAATATACAAATTACTAACCTTGAAAACAAATCACTACCAGCGCAATGGTAGTATATTGCTAATTGGCTAAAAGTGTTAAAGCAATGTTGGTGCGTCAAATTCCTTGATTGCGCTGGACTGGTTTTTTAGACAGATCCTCACCTCATTTGTGATATCGAATAAACCGCAACTTATGACCTATATAAAAACAATCACTGATGAAGACCTAACTGCTCTTCTTAAAAAAGACAGTAAAGCCGCATTTACGGAAATTTATAGGCGTTATGCAGATAGTTTGACTGGTTTCGCGATGTCAAAACTGCATGATATGGACGAAGCCAGGGATCTTTTACACGATTTTTTTGTTAAATTTTGGGAAGACAGGCAATCACTTAATGTACAGAATAATCTAAAGGCTTATTTATTTAGTTCAATACGGTATAAAATAGTAGATAGAATAAGGCGAAATATTTCAAGAAGATCATATGATTCATTGATACAGTCATTAGCTGATACGTACGAGCCTTCAGTTGAATTGCAGATAGAAGCCGAAGAGCTATCCCTGGCGTTTGTTAAGCTGATTGACAATTTATCTCCAAGAGTTAGCTTAATTTATAAGCTGAGCAGGCATCAGAATCATACGGTTAGTGAAATTGCAGCGATGCTGAATTTAAGCCAGCAAACGGTGAAAAATCAATTAACCAGTGCTTTAAAATATCTCCGTCAATCAATCAAATATATTAGCTTGCTACTGCTGCTTTTACCTCCTCTTTTCTGGTTGAAATAATTCTGCCAAAAAAATAAAATAAATATAGTACTAAGGCGCTACTCATCCGACTACTGTGAAAATGCATAAGTATGAGTCGTAATGATATCGCAAAATTATTAGCACGTTACCTTGAAGGACAAACCACGCCGACTGAAAACGAACTGTTGGAGCATTGGCTGGAGTATAATGATCTTAGCAATAATTGGAAAAGGATGGATGAGGCCTCTCGAGAAGAATGGTTGAACTCCTTATTTACAGACATTGAAAACCGTATTTCATCTACAGCAAAAGTTACTAAACAACCGGAAATAGGTTCCTTAGTAAAGTGGGCGGCCATGGCTGCCGTTGCGCTTATTTTTCTTACTTTAACCTCCAGGACGCTATTAATTAAAAACGAGCAGGTAAAACAAACATCAGCTCAACTCAAAATCCCCTTAAAAGAAAACCAGAACATAGTTCTTAATGATGGAAGCAAGGTTTGGGCTAATTCAGGTGCTACTTTGCGGTATCAGGAAAACTTCAACGTGAAAACCCGTGAGGTTTTTTTAACTGGAGAAGCATACTTTGATGTTAAACATCAGCCTTCAAAACCATTTTTGGTCCACACCGGTAAAATTGATGTTACCGTTTTAGGAACCGCCTTCAATATAAAATCAGATGGCGGTTCAAATAAAGTAATAATAACAGTTACCAGGGGAAGGGTTAAAGTGACCGAAGGAAATAAACTCATCGGTTTTCTAACCCCTAATCAACAGGTTATTTATAACACGGCCAGTAATCAGTATAGCCAAACCGTTATTAACGCTGCAGAAGTGATAAAGTGGTTGGAAAAGGATATGAATTTCAACAACGTAACATTTGGCCAGGCGGCAGAAGAGTTGCAGGAAAGATTCAAAATCACTATCCGATTTCAAAATGACAAGGTAAAGGGCTCCATTTTTTCAGGTACTGCGCCAAGAGGAAATGATTTAGAAGATATACTCAACGTTTTGTGTGCTTTTAATCATGCAGGGTATAAAAAAGAAGCGGATGGCAGCATCTTAATTTTTGAAAACAATGTTAGATAAGTACCCGATATAATATTAATTACTCACAGTAAAAGACGATCTTTTTCATTAATTTCCACATAGCTATGTCATCTATCTTATATAAAAAACAGTTAATGCAAAAACAACAACAGGATGTTGTAGCATCTGAAAATAAATGTTCAGTGATTACCGCGAAACAGATATTGCTAATAGGCATAGTGATAGTAATTCTGAATTTAGTAAATTTTCAGCCACTTTACGCGTTGCCCGTAACGGAACAAAGTATTTCCAACACGAAGGTTACTATAACCCTAAATCATGAAACTATGGAAAGCGCTTTCAAGAAAATTGAAAGTCAAACACCGTTTCGATTTTATTACAGAAAGTCATACGTTGATCAATTTAACAACCTTAATATGGTTACGGTTACAATAACTGTAGAAAAGCTCTTAAATGTATTGCTTGAAAACACCACATTGTCCTTCCGTTTAATGAATAAAAATATTTTACTGGAACCAAAGGATATCCAAACCAGTTATGAAATCTCAGGGCACTTAGTTGATATTAAACATAATCCAATTGAGTTCGCTACCATCAGTATAAGAAAGCCTGACGATACCAAAATAATTCAATCGGTAGTTTCGGCGGCCGACGGAAGCTTTAAACTTTCTGTAAAAAATAAGGGTGAATATATTGCTGATATTAAATCAATCGGCCTTGACGGCATATCGGTATCGGTTATCGTGGGCGATAAGACATCTGTTCAACTGCCTGAAATTACACTTAATGCCACGACCAAGGTTTTACAAGAAGTTAACGTTATTGCTAAAAAACCAATTATTGAACTAAGAAGTGACCGTATGCTTTTCAATGTTGGCAATAGCATCAACGGAGTTGGAGAAGATGCCTTACAGGTTCTTAAAAGGGCTCCCGGGGTTTCGGTATCTAACAGCGATATTGTTTCATTGAAAGGAAATTCAGGTGTTCAAATCATGATAAATGGCCGCTCAACATATTTGGGAGGAGGAGATCTGGCAAGTGTTCTGAAAAATATTCCTGCAGCCAATATTGATCAAATTGAAATTATAAGTAATCCTTCATCTAAGTTTGATGCCGCCGGAACAGCTGGTATTATCAATATTAAATTGAAGAAAAATAAAAACTTTGGCTTCAACGGCACTTTAAACTTGAATGGCACTCAGGGATATACATCTAAATTTAATGGTGGAATAGATGGGAATTACCGATCTGAGAAGTTGAACGTGTACGGCAGTTACAGTTATGACGATGGGATATATAAAACGAAAACCTCTATACTTAGAAGCCAGGAAGTAAATGGAACATCAGCAAAATTTGATCAGCATTCTGATGAGTTCGACGGTAATAAGAGTCATTCGTATAAAGCCGGATTGGATTATTTTATTGATAATAGAAACACGTTGGGGGTTCTTTTTAATGGGTCCAATGGGCATAATAATGATAATATTTCCGGTAATACGATTATTTCTAATGGCTCAGGAAATATCGACTCCATATTAACTGCTAAAAACAACAGGCTGATCAAAAGAAATAACTATAATTATAACCTTAATTATCAATATGCAGATACAAGCGGTAAAACGTTCACCAGCAACTTTAACTATATACTGCTAGACAGAAAGGAATTAAGTTTGCAGCCTAACCAATATACCAACTCGGCAGGTAACAGTCTTGCCGACCCTTTAATATATTTTATAAATGCGCCAACTAAAATTAATGTTTATGCCGCCAATATAGATTATGAGCAAAAATTGTTTAAAGGAACATTTGGAACTGGAGCAAAGTTTAGCTCTGTTGAATCTAAAAATGATTTCAACAGCTATAACGTTATTGACGGGCTGAATGTGATCAACCCCGCACTTACCAATTTTTTTAACTACAATGAAAAGGTTAGCGCCGCATATATCAATTACAATTTTACTGTAAAAAAGTGGACATATCAGGCTGGATTGAGAGGAGAGCAAACATCTTCGGATGGAAGACTTACAACGCTGACTGCCAATGGTAACGAGGTTGTGAGGCGTAGCTATTTAAATTTGTTTCCTACCGCTTCAATTGCATTTAAGCAAAATGATAACCATAGTTTTAGTTTGAGTTACAGCAGAAGAATTCAACGCCCCAATTATCAAAATCTTAACCCTTTTCAAATCCGTATGGACGAGCTGACCTTTTTTCAGGGAAATCCCTTTCTGAAACCTGAGTACTCCGATAGCTTTCAATTAGCTTACGCCTGGCAACAGTATTTGATTGCATCGGTAGGCTATATGGAAACAACAAACGTAGTTTCGCCGATAACAGATAGCACAAGCAATAACAGAATCATTTCCAGTTATCAGAACATTGGGAAAAACCGCAGTGTAACAGTTAGTTTATCTACTTCTCTTGATATTAACAAGTGGTGGAGCTTATTTATTAATACTAATTTATATTATCAAAACTATAAAGGAAATTTGCCCAATGGAGTGGTGAATAACAGCATAACTACGTTTAGTGCAAATGGTTCATCTACATTTAAAATTACACATTCCCTTTCAAGCGAATTGTCATTTTTTTACCGTACACCAGAAGTTTATGGAGTACTCAAAAATTCAAGCGTCGGAGAAATAGATCTCGGCGCGAAACAATCTCTGTTCAATGATAGGGCCAGCTTACGGCTTTCGTTCAGCGATATATTTCATATGCTTAAATTAACCAGCCGGAGTTACTACTCAGGCTTAAATTTAATATCAACGCAACAGCCCGAATCTCAGGTATTTAAGATAGGATTTTCTTATAAATTTGGCCGGTCTCAGATAAAAGGTGCGAGGAGCAGAGCAAAAGGTGCTGAAGACGAAAGTGGAAGGTTGCACTAAATAGAAATTTTTGCATGTTTGGAAATACAATTGCATGTCTATTAGGTCAATGAGTTAATTTGATAAATAAAAAACTCCAATCTTGGGATTCACATACTAAGATATTCAGAGCGAAAGGAACAAGAGTATCCCTTTTCAGACGACAGTGATCAAGATATTGGCCGATCCCAGGACGTATGTGGAGGTAGCCGAAACGTTTTCAACCGCTGTAAATGAAATCCAATTGAACAACATCAAATAAATCGAATACATCTTTATTCCGTGGAGTTTAAAATATGGTTCAAACATCGCAACGACCTCTGTAAGTTCTGGGCCTTTTACGAAATCAAATAACCTGTCCCGATATGGTTTTTCGCCGATTGGGGGTTCCATTGGCTGGATGTCGAGCAATCGTCAACAAAGGGTGATTCCTTTAAAATATATTTTGGTAGCATTTAAAAAATAATCTTTAATTTTTAAAGTTACATTTACAGCGTGGGCTTATTGTCGCTGGTGAGTTTTGGCAAAAAGTGCCTTTAAAGCGTATTGGACAGATGGAGTTCGATTCTCGTCGGGACCACTTAGAGAGGCCGTATCATAATTCAAATGATGCGGCTTTTTTATTTTACGGCAAATAAATTGATTTCAAGTAGTTTTTTACTGTTGATTTCGAACTAACGAACATTATTGATTGAGAACGAGAGAAAAGAAGCTCTTTAGGCTGCTTTTTTTCTTAGATTTTGAGCGATTGAAAGTAAACCCCATTCAATGGCGACTTTTTCTTTACCGCGGAGCATGAAGCGGCGGAACCCATGGTTCTGTTTGATATTTCCGAATACGGGTTCGACGTCGAAACACCGTTTCTTTCGCCGTTCTATACCCTCTTCGCTGTTTAGCAGTAGATAAGCCTTTTGTTTCTGCCGCTTCAGATTTTCATTGATTTCAATGATCCGGTTGTGTTTTGATTTATGACAGGCACCGTTCAGCGGACAATTGCTGCAATTTCTTGCCTGGTATCTTTTTACATGCTGTTCAAACCCGGTACTGGTTTTCCTGATGTAATTTCCAATGAAATCCATCTGCTGGCCTATCGGGCAGATATAACAATCCTTTTCCTGGTTATAAAAAAGCTTATCCGAAGCAAACGGAAACTTACTGTTGTGGTTTTCATGCTGCTCTTTATCAAACATGCCATACTTTACAAAAGCGATGGCCTGTTTTTCTTCAAGCAGTGTGTAATTTTCTTCTGATCCATACCCCGCATCTGCGGTAACTACTTTAGGGGCCTTGCCGAAACTGGTTTCATGCTGCGCTATATGTGCCGGAAACGTAGTGGTATCTGTAGGATTGGGATGAATGGTATAATTAACAATGAATTGATTGGAGGTGGAGATTTGCACATTATAGCCCGGCTTTAACTGGCCATTTTTCATGTGGTCTTCTTTCATGCGCATGAAGGTAGCGTCAGGATCTGTTTTACTGTAGCTGTTCCTTTCTTCCAGTATAGCTTCCTGCTGCTCGTATTTAGCAATGTTTACGGGATAGTTCTTAGTCACATATTGAAGCTTAGCCTTCATCTTCTTATCGGTGTTCTCTTTACCGGATAGTTTTTCATTGAGCTGATCTATCGTTGCCTTTACCTTCTGACTGTCGATCTCTGTGAAATCAGGCGGTTCAGGCATTTTGTCCTCATCGGCAGCGATCTGCTGTGCATACTGCCAGATCTCGGTCAGTTGTTTTTTCATTTTTTCCTTGTTCGTCTGGATTGATTTTTTCCAGACAAAGGTGTACTTGTTCGCATTGGCTTCAATCTTTGTTCCATCCGTATTGATCTCATCAATACTTAGCAACCCTTCATCAGCCAATAGCTTTACCACATCTTCAAACACGTTACGCAACGCATTCTTTAACCGAACACCCCTAAACCTGTTAATCGTATTATGGTCGGGGTAGCTCATTGAGCTCAACCACATAAAGTAGATGCTTTCCTGGCAGGCGGTCGCCAATTTACGGCTGGAATAAATATTGGTCACATAGCCATAAACCAATACCTTCAGCAACAACTGAGGGTGATAACTGGAACTTCCCCTGATATGGTAAGCTTTTAATAGAGGTTCAATATTGATCTTGTTAATTACCTCATTTACAACTCTAACCGGGTGGGATTGAGGGATTAGCTCCTCCAGGGTTGGAGGAATAGCTAATATTTGCTGCTGATCATAATGTTTGAAAACAGGTTGCCTAATTGCCATATCTCATATATCTATACCTTAAATATATGAAAATCAGATAATTAAAACAAATAAAAACAATAGATAGCTGTTTGAATTTATAGTAATAAACCCTTAATAATTAAAAAGAGGGTGGTTGTAAATGCCTTCAATATGTTTTAATTTCGGCAGGAATGATTAACGTTAATACGATATTTAACACATGAAAAGGCCGATCAAAATGCTTAGAATTAAAGTAGTATGCTTTCTGTTGTTTTATTTGTTTAGTACGCCATCCATAGGCCAGGTCAAATGGCCTGCTAATCAGCTGCTTCCGTCTTTCCCGGCATCAGCAAAGGTTCAGGATTTTATTACACTCCGTGAAAATTCTCCTTACTCTTCAGCAGAAATGTACCTGTTTGCTTCGTTAAAGGGCATCGTAAACAGGACTAAACCACGTATATTCTCCTATGAGGGCGATGCTTTCGCCGAAGGGCCGTATACCTGGCTACAGTCCCTGGGTTTAAGCTGGTCTGAACCTGCAGACAAATGGGATTTGATTGCTAAATACCGGAGCGAAATTTCAGGTGTGATTGTTTATGATCCCGCGCAGGAACATACAATTAACCTGGCCACGGTACTCGCAAAAAGCAAAGGCGCGCTGATTGCCTCGCCGTTGTTGCTGGCCAAATTAACTGCTGCTCCTTATAATTTGCCGGTGTTACTTGATTTGCAGGGCAAATTCAGCAGTAAGCTGGAAGTTTATCAATCGCTATATGATACTTATTGGCCAAATATTGATCACCGTTTGTTAATCGGACTAAATCCTAATGCGCATAAAGCCGCCCTTCGCGAATATGCGGTAGCCTTGGGCGCTGCCGTAATATGGCTCGATCCTGAGGTAGCCGGCGAAAGTGAATTGCTAAACAAATTTCTATCCTCAATGTCTCCCGGGGCTATCTTTATGGGCTGGTGGCCACAGGAAGGACCAGGGGTGCAAAGGGCCTCAAAGTATGGTATTTCAACCGTTGCAAGTGATTGGTGTGCTAACCTAACGGTACACAGTGGTACTTCCAGAAATGTAAAAATAAAACCAATCCCTCCCAAACCGACGCTCAAAAACAAGATATATGTAGCATTTATATTGAGTGATGGAGACAATTTACAATTTACAGAGCATTTGATGCGCAAACTTTGGAATAATCCGGACCGGGGCGCTGTTCCAATGGGATGGACGGTGTCGCCTGCTATGCTGGATGCAATGCCTGGGGCTCTTAATTATTATTGGCAAACTTCCACCAGCAATGATAACCTGATTTCGGGCCCCTCCGGCTATGGTTATACTTACCCTAATACCTGGACAGATGAAAACTTGCTAAAGCAGTTTGTTGCTAAAACGGAGGATTATAACGCCCGTGCCGGTTTAAGGGTAATCACCATTTGGAATACGATTACAGGTGGTATTAATCCTAATGTCGGGAATGCCTATGCCAGCCAGGCAAAATCGTTGCTTGGCGTAACTGCCCAGAACACAGGAGGCGGGCTTACTATTTATAACGACAGCCTACCAGGAATGGCACTTACCTGTAACTACTGCACAAATGAACAGGCAATGAAAGATCATATAGCCCGGGCTGCCGCCGGTTGGGACAAAACCTCGCCGCGTTTCATGATTATACAGGCGCAACCCTGGCAGGGTGTAACGCCAACAAGTTTTAAAAACGTGGCTAATTCACTTAATGAAGATTATGTCATCGTGCGCCCAGATCACCTTTTTCAGCTTATTCGCGAGGACAAGGGTATCTCAATTAATCCTAAATAAAAATATATTTTTAATTTATGAACGCAATTCAGCCTATGGCAGGTGTTATCATCATGCCATTTTTATTTTCATAAACACAGCCACAAAAAATAACTCATTCATAAAAGAGTTTGGATTTTGTACTTTAAGGACTATTAAGATTCTTTAAAAGCCTGCAAATTGAACGTTCGCGGGCTTTTGTTTTACTGTTAAAGTGGCAAAAAGGGGAGCGGTTTTAACTAAAAATGCCTAATTCCGTTATTCATTTAGCTTTGTTCTATTTGTTTTAAGCTATCCATTTTCTTGTAAGCTAAAAATCCCTTGATGTCCTCAAAATGTTCGCGGACGCGTTTATTACCAAACTCGAATACTTTTTTTACCAGCCCGTCCAGGAAATCCCTGTCATGTGATACCAAAATCAGGGTTCCATCAAAATCCCTCAGGGCATCTTTGATAATATCCTTGGTCTTCATATCCAAGTGGTTAGTTGGCTCATCCAGTATCAGTACATTTACAGGCTCCAGCAGCAGTTTGATCATGGCCAGGCGCGTTTTTTCGCCGCCCGAAAGTACTTTTACCTTTTTTGTGGTATCGTCGCCACTAAACATAAATGCTCCCAACAAATCTTTAATCTTTATTGTGCCATCACTTAGCGGAATCTGGTCGATGGTTTCAAATACGGTTAAACTTTCGTCTAACAGCGACGCCTGGTTTTGGGCAAAGTACCCGATCTTTGCATTGTGGCCTACTTTTAATATTCCTTCAAAATCAATCTCGCCCATAATGGCTTTGATCATGGTCGATTTGCCTTCGCCGTTTTTGCCAACAAAGGCCACTTTTTCGCCTCGCTCAATAACCATAGCCGCCTTTTCAAATACAACATGATCGCCATAGGTTTTTGTAAGCTCTTCAACCATCACCGGATATTGGCCAGAACGTGGCGATGGTGGAAATTTCAATCGTAAGGCCGAAGTATCTACTTCATCAATCTCGATGATCTCCAGCTTTTCGAGCATCTTTACGCGCGATTGCACCTGCAATGTTTTGGAGTAAGTCCCTCTGAACCGGTCTATAAATTCCTGGTTATCGGCAATAAAACGCTGTTGTTCCTCGTAGGCCTTCAATTGATGTATGCGGCGGTCGGCACGTAACTGCAGATAATGACTGTATTTGGCCTTATAATCGTATATTCTGCCCATCGTTACCTCGATGGTACGGTTGGAAACATTATCTACAAAAGCACGGTCGTGAGATATCACCATAACCGCCTTTGCCGAGTTGATCAGGAAATCTTCCAACCATTGTATACTGTCTATATCCATATGGTTTGTAGGCTCATCAAGCAAGATCAGGTCCGGTTTCTTTAAAAGAATTTTGGCCAGCTCGATACGCATGCGCCAACCACCCGAAAACTCGGAAGTTTGGCGGGTAAAGTCTTTACGTTCAAAACCTAAGCCTTTTAACACCTTCTCTACCTCTGCATCATAATTGACCTCCTCCTGCGAGTAAAATTTCTCGCTCAGTTCCGATACCCGCTCAATCAGCTTCATGTAATCATCGCTATCATAATCGGTACGGATAGTGAGCTGCTCGTTCAATTCGTCGAGCTCTTTTTGCATCTGGTTAGCCTCTTCAAAGGCTTTCATTGTTTCTTCAAAAACGGTAACATTATCGTGGGTGAGCAAATGCTGGGGCAGGTATGCTATCACGGCGTCTTTCGGGCCGGTTACGTTGCCTGAAGTAGGTTTGGCCGCACCGGCAATGATTTTGAGGATGGTCGACTTGCCTGCGCCGTTCTTGCCCATCAGGGCAATCTTATCGTTCTCGTTTATGGAGAAGGTTACATCGCTGAATAAGGTGGTTCCGCCAAATGAAACGGAGATGTTGTTAACATTAATCACAGTATGGGAATATTGAATTGTGCGCAAAGATAATGGAAAGACATAGAATTATGGCAGGGGCATGAAAGGATGCTATCAGACCGTTTTGGAGTTTCCGGAAACTTATGCCATTGTGCTTAATTTGCAAAGGCAACATTAATCCCTGGAAAATAATTTTGAAATGGCTATAAGTATGTTGACGTTTTGCAATCAACTGTATCGAAATGCGGCGTGTGCTTCGGTGGGTATTAGCCGGCATAGCAAATACTAAAGTAATGGTGGTTATATAAATGTCGAAATATTCTTATTGGGACCTCAAATAAAGTTAAAAGCCTTCAGTTGTTATACTAAAGGCTTTTGGTTGAGGCGGTGCAGCGATAACACCAGCCACAAGCTGAATCATACATCATATCCACCTGTCGGTGAAATCCTAATGGTCAGTTCTTATGAATCTCCAATTCGCTAATGAGGTTATCGGCGTGCCCTAAAATATCCATACACCAGAGTACGTAGCGCACATCTACACAAATAGTCCGTTTATAATCTTTGTTAAAAGCAATTTCGCCGCTCATTGCTTCCCAATTGCTGTCAAACGCCAGGCCTATTAGTTCGCCCTCACCGTTAATCACCGGCGATCCGGAGTTACCGCCTGTGATATCGTTGTTGGTAATAAAGTCGATCGGGATGGTACCATGATCGGCATACTGGCCAAAGTTCTTTTGCTTGTAGGCATCCAGCCAGGTTTTCGGCAGGTCAAATTCGTCATCACCGGCCTTGTACTTTTTCATGGCGCCATCCATATCTGTCTGGATATCGAAATGCTTGCCATTCTTAGCGGTATAATCCTGCACATTGCCGTAAGTGATACGCATGGTAGAGTTGGCATCGGGCGACATCAGCTTGCCCTCGTTTTTCTCCAGCAAAGCCTGCAGGTAAATGCGGTCGAGCTTTTCTTTCTGCGTGTCAAAATCGCTCAGCTTAGTGCCAAAAACACTCTTTTTGTAAGCGCCTGGGTTAAGGTTAATTACAAAGGGCACCAACGGATCTTCACGAAGTTTGTCTACAGAACGATGCGGCAAAAACTCTTTCAGTTTGGTGGTATCTATCAAGTCGCTGGTTTGCCATAAAACATCCGCGAACTTAGAAAAAGCCAGTGATGGGTCGCCTGGAGCAATCCTGGTCACCATATCCTCTATAAAAGCCGGGTGCTGGTCTTTAGGTATATCGGTATACCATGAGGTCATGAGTTGGGTAAATATTTTTTTGTCGGCAATAAGATTGTAGCTTTTGATGTAATCGTCATTAACCTTTTTTAGCTCATCCTTTATCTCTGCTTTTTCCTTAGCGCTGCGCCTTGAATTTTCAAGCGCCAATTGCCCAAAGCAGTTGTTAAGCGCTTCATCTACAAAACCCGGAGCCAGTAACCCTTCGTTAATGTATGTTTTGTGGATGGCGTAGGGCTCATAAGTGGCATATAGGTTCTGATAATCACTCATCAGGTTGGCATACTGCGGTTTGTTGGCAGCCCATTTGGTAAAGTCGGCTTCTTCCTGCTGTTTTTGGCCATAAATGTTAAGGTTTTTCAGTTGCTCAGTTTGGCCAATGAAGTACTTCCAATAGTTAGATACTTTATTGTACTCGGACGAAAGCCTGAGCCGGGTGTCTACACTTTTGTTCATTTCTTCTTTCCAGGCCTTCAGGCGGATATCGCGCAATTTCACAATAACCGGGTTGGTTTGTTCGGCAGCCAAACGTACCCCATTTGAAGTCAGGTAACGGTCGGTACTTCCGGGATAGCCGTATACCATAGCAAAACCGCCGTTTTTTACACCCTTTAACGATATAGGCAGGAATTTTTTAGGCGTGTAAGGTACATTGCCGGCCGCGTAGCTGGCGGGGTTGCCGTCTTTATCTGCATAAATCCGGAATATAGAGAAATCGCCGGTATGGCGGGGCCACTCCCAGTTGTCGGTATCGCCGCCAAATTTACCTATCGACTGTGGCGGAGCGCCTACCAAACGCACATCACTGAATTTATTGTACAGGTAAAGGAAATATTGGTTGCCTTTGAAAAACGAGCTTACCGCGCCCCGATATTTGGTACCCTTGGTTGCCTGCTCAATCAGTTTGTTGCTGATCTTTTCAAGCTTTTCGCCCCTTTCTGCATCGTCGGCCCCTTTAAGTGCAGCCATTACCTGCGGGGTAACATCGGCAATACTTACCAGGAATTCTACGTATAAGCCCGCTACCGGCTTTTCTTCGGCATAACTTTTTGCGTAAAAGCCATTATCAAGGATATTGTTTTGCGGCGTTGAGTTTGCCGAGATAGATTCAAAACCGCAATGGTGATTGGTAAATACGAGGCCTTTGCCGGATACAACCTCGCCGGTACAAAAGCCGCCGCCCAGAGAAACTATAGCATCCTTAATGCTGGCCTTGTTAATGCTGTACAAATCTTCCGGGGTCAGTTTAAAGCCCTGCTTCTTCATTTGGTCATAATTTTTACCAATAAGCATCGGTATCCACATGCCTTCATCGGCGCGTGCCAGGCTTGTGATAAACAATGTGAAGAGCAGTACGAGGGATAAGAATTTAGGTTGTTTCATAAACCGTGTTATAAATTGTGTTAAGGTATTTAAAAGCAAATGTAGAACTATTTTAAAAATAGTTCACAGAAAATGGAAGGTTGAGACATGCCGAAAATTGAAAAAAGCAATCCGTTGATGTTCAAAAAGATTTTTCTTAGGATGCAGAAGCTGTGCGTGTTTTGAGCTGTTTGAGGAGGTTTATACCTTAATAGCTGCAAATTAGAAATCAATTGCATATGGTTTAGCCGTGCCACTCAAAGCGGCCCTACAAGAGTTGTTTTTTCATGGTATAATCGACAGATTATCAAATGCTTTTATTCTTATATCAAATTAATTCGCCGTATTTTTAGGTAACCCAATTCTTACCGGCCCCGGGCAGAATTTTTTGTACGGCACCACCAATTATTAAAACAGATAATTAATCAGAAAAAAATGGAACAGCAAACTAATCAGCCGTCGCCTGAAAACATTATGAAAGTTGGCACAGGCTTTTGGGCCTCAAAAATTCTTTTAACTGCAGTAAGCTTTCAATTATTTACCCGGCTTGCCGAAAAAACAACTATGACGGCAAAAGATGTGAAAAATAATTTAGGGCTTAAATGTACAGACAGGAATATTTATGATTTTTTAGACGCTTTAACCGTGTTTGGTTTTTTAAAGCGTGAGGGTATTTTGGATACGGCTATATATTCAAATGCTTTGGAAGCAGATACGTTTTTGGATAAAAACAAGCCATCATATATTGGGGGTATTCTTGAAATGATGGACAATAGGCTATATGCGTTTTGGGGTAACCTGGGTGAGGGCCTGCTTACCGGGTTGCCGCAAAACGAAGTAAAAAAGAGCGAGGATTTTTTTGGGTTGATATACAGCGACCCTGCAAAATTAAAAGAATTTACCAATGCCATGAGCGGTATCCAAATGGGTAATTTTATAGCCTTTGCTCAAAAATTTGATTTTACAGAACATAAAACGCTGATTGATGTAGGCGGCTCGGCAGGGTTGCTTTCACTTATGGTTGCAAAACATAATCCCCATATGCATTGCACAAGTTTTGATTTGCCGCCGGTTGAGCCTATTGCAAACGCTACCATACAGCAATTCGGGTTATCAGATCGTGTAAAAGCGGTTGGCGGCGATTTCTTCACTATGCCAATACCCAATGCCGACGTTGTTGTAATGGGAAATATCCTGCATGATTGGGACGAAGAAAATAAAGTATCATTAATGAGGAAAGCCTATAACGCCCTCCCGGCGGGCGGGGCCTTTGTAGCTATTGAGGGTATAATAGATGATGAAAGAAAGCAAAACGTTTTTGGTATGATGATGAGTTTGAATATGCTCATTGAAACAGGAACAGGATTTGACTACACATTTGCCGACTTTAACAAGTGGGCAAATATTGTTGGATTTAAATCAACCTCACTTATTTCATTAGCAGGGCCATCCAGCGCGGCAATAGCTTACAAATAAAACCGCACTTATATTGCCCGGGCTTATCTTAATAATATCCAGGAAAATAATCTTTGGTTTGTTTCTTTGATTACGCTGATGAATTGGTTGGTTTTACTAATGCTTTTATCTAGGATATGATAATCCTTCGAAATCGTTATATTTGTGTTGAGGTAAAAATTGGATAAAGTAAAAGTTTTAGAAAAATATCTTCCGCCCGATGCTGCCCCGCTCATTGGCCGCTGGATTGACTACTTTAAATGCGAGTTTAAAATTTCGCGCAACCGCGGCACCAAATTTGGCGATTACCGTTCGCCTTATGCAGGGAAAGGTCACCGCATCTCGGTTAATTACGATCTTAACCCGTACGCTTTTTTGGTTACCACCGTACATGAGTTTGCCCATCTGCATACCTGGAATGAGCATAAGCAAAAAGCCCGGCCACATGGTACCGAGTGGAAAGGGAATTTTAAACGGATGATGCAGCCTTTTTTTGAAAAGGACATTTTTCCGCCCGATGTTAAACACGCCATTGTGAGTTACCTGGATAACCCGGCGGCTTCAAGCTGTTCGGATTTGAACTTGTACCGTTCCCTGCGCAAATATGATGCACCAAAAGAAGCGATGCTGACAGTTGAAAAAGTTCCGTTTAAAGCTTTATTCAAAATAAAAGGCAATCGCATTTTCAGAAAGGAAGAGCAGTTACGCAAGCGGTTTAAATGCGTTGAGCTAAAAACCAAGCGGGTGTATTTGTTTAGCCCGGTGGCCGAGGTGGAATTGGTGGAGGAATAAAAGAAAAGGGTATTATTAATGCTACCCATTTTTTTGAGACAGCATTAATAATACCCCTGTATTAGAACTTCCTTGTATTATTTACTTCCACTCCAGCCGTCGCTCCAGCCTGTACCGCCAGCCGCTTTTGAACTTTTTACCAGCTCATCATATTTTAGCTTTTGTGCAGGGGTTAAAACAGCCTTGATTTTTTTTATTGTTGCCGTACGTAGCGGCTCAATAGCAACCAGCATCTTGGTGTTATCACCTTTCGTTTCAGTTTTAATTTTGTCAAACTTTGCCGACGATTCGGTATAGATAGCAGCAACTTTTTTGCATTGCGGATCAGTAAGTTTTAACTTTTTTTGCAGTTCCATCGCCTTTTCTTCCGGCTTACTGCCGGCTGCTGTTTGGGCGAAGCTTGCTGTTGTTAATCCAATAAACAGGCAGCATAATAAAAGTAATTTTTTCATCTTTTAGGTTTGATTAAAATTGTTCGTTATTTTATTTAAATGTAGTTGGTTTTATTCAAAAACAGGTAAACTGCCAACACATTTTATAAAACAAACTTACAGCTTAATTTGTTTTTGCCGCCATAGGCATACACATTGTCATATCCTGTTTATCAATAAAAGTTAATTTAGCCAATTGTGTTACTTTATATTGGTCCACGCCTTCCGTTATCCTCAAAAACTGGTTTGGCGTTATGTTTGTAAAATGCTGAACAGTACCGCTGCCGGCCCATTTTATTTCTATATCGTCAATTATTTTTGCCTGCCCTATACCAATTTCCTGGCGTAATGGGGATGAGCCAAAGCTTCCGCCGGAGTTTACATCTTTATAAACATTTCTTTTTACACCATTTTCGGTAAATGTTAATTTAATGTGGCTTCCTATTGCAGCCTTATTGGCTTTTACACCATCGAGTTTTAAGCTTATCCAATTGTTATTATTGTTGCGCGGGTTAAGGTATAACGAGCTGGTGTACGAATCGCCAATGTAGGCGCCGCCCATTTCGGCAAATATATCCTGGTTGCCAGTATTCCTTAAATCTGCAAAGGCAATACCGTGCCCTTTTTGCAGGTTGCCCATGCGCGATGAGGTAGTAATGTCAATAAATTTCTTGCCGCCATCATTTCTGAACATTTTATTGGGCACCAGTGAGCGAAAATCCGGATTACCCGTTCCAAAATACATATCCAGGTAGCCATCATTATCAATATCACCAAAGTTGCCTCCCATGCTGTACACCACCTTATCTAAACCAACCTCGCGGGTTACATTGGTAAAAGTACCATTGTGGTTATTGTGGTATAAAAACACATTCCCTGCATCCGGCACGGCTTTACCTAAAGCTGCCGCGGCGCTGTAATAAGCCAGCGGACGGTTAAAGTTATAATCGCTCACCAATACATCCTGCCAGCCATCATTGTCATAATCATAAAACCAGGTTGTAAAGGTTCGTTCTTTATTTTGGGCAAAGCCGGCTCTTTGGGTCACGTCTTCAAAATCTACCTTACTCCCTTTAATTCCTTTGTTCCTGAGCAGGTATTTGGCACCAGTCATGGTCGAAATAAAAATATCCGGGTAGCCATCGTTATCATAATCGGCAGATGTAACGCCTTTTACAAATGATACAATATCACAGTGTGCTTCTTTGGTGATATTGGTAAATGTACCGTCGTGGTTATTAATGTACAGCATACATGTTGATGAATTGCCGTCCATATCCTGTGTTGATGTCTCGGTTCCAACAAATACATCCAGCCATCCGTCGTTGTTAAAATCGGCCCAGGTGGCTGTTTGCGTAGGATGAAAATATAACAGGCCGCTTGGTATGGTTACGTCGGTAAAAGTACCATCCCCATTATTACGCAATAGCGAACTGGGTTGGTTTCCGTAGCCCTTGGTGAGCCAGGCGCCCCTTAACACAAAAAGATCGATATTGCCATCGTTATTATAATCTGTTTGTTGAATATTAAGGCCGCCGGTTATTCCTTTAAGCCCGCTATACTCGGTACGATCGGTAAATGTGCCATCCTTGTTGTTTTCAAAATAATGCATCGGGTCGCTCAAATCCCAGGCCGATGTGATGATATCCAGGTAGCCATCGTTGTTAAAATCGTCAACGGCAACCCCGCCAGCGCGGCCATTAACATTAAGTCCAAGGCTTTTGGCAATATCTTTAAATGGCTTTTGTCCGGCCACACTATCGGCATTCAAACCGGGAATTAAAACATTTTTTGGAACCTTTTGAGGGTATTCGCCCAATGTCATGTAGGCAATGTTGAGCAGCCATCTTGATTCCATATCATCGGGATGAACCCTTAAAATGGTTTTATAAATTTGAATAGCTTTTCTTGATCCTGTTTGAATTTTATGTACCCCATCATTTTTGATTGGGAAAATACATGACGAACCGGTATGGTTAAGCATGCAGTTACTACGTTCGCCAAGGCGCATATACGCAATACCCACTTCAGACAAGAGCCTGTCCGATGGCATAAACTCCAGCCTGTCTATTATTTTTTCATAAATACTTACAGATTTTTCTTCCTGCCCTGCCATAAGCAATAGCGATGCCTGCGCCGATAACAGGTAGGAATCCTGGTCATTCGGCGGGATTTTAACTAACGAATCGCAGTAGGCAATTTTCACCTCAGGGTTAAACGGGTTTGCCATGTTGGTGTTTTTTTTATTCAATTGGTCAAGCATCTCTATCATTTCCTGGTGCGATGACTTGGGGCTGGATGCTATGATGGTAAAGCCTATTGCTACAATAAGCGTTAGGGCCGCGGCTATTTTTATTTTCATTTTGGACTGATGTGATATTATCTCAAAAGCGGGATTGTTTTAAACACCGGCTTTTAAATAAATAAAGAATACTATATGCTGATAAAGTTGGGCAGGGCAAAGCCACGGCCAAACAAGTTTGCCAATCCGGATGAGATACTATTAACTACATTGTTTGGGTGTATGTAAAAACCCGAATTGTTTTATCATGTCATTGCGGGCGATAGCGTGGCAATCCCGTCGCAAGCATTGCAGATTTTACATAGTTCGCGATTGCTTCGTTCCTTATAATGACATCGTTTTATTTTGTCACTTTCCAGTTCAGAGCCACCGGGATTTACAACTCAGCACAGGCAAAAAAACACCTGAATACAACATTAAATAATAGTTGATGGTATCCTTAACGGATTAAGCAAAAAGGAAATTAGCAGGTAACCTTAGGCGGTTGCTCAGGAATATCCTGGTGATAGTGCACCAGTGGTTGTACAGGTTGTACAATGTTTTTTTGAATATTTTTTATAGGGCAGCAAAATTCAATATTTGCAAACGTTAAATTAACGTTATCCTGCATAATTATTTTGCCATACGGTACATGGTCTTTTTGCGGTACCGGGATATCTTTAACAGCCTTGGCATTGAGCACATTTTTATCAACCGGGCGTGTAGTTTCGTAATTGGGAATGCACATGAGGTGAATGGCCGTACGCGTAACCTTCATTTTTACGTAGTTGTAGTTGGTGTTGCCAAATTGTATTTGCCCGGCTATGCTTTCAAACCGTTTCCAATCGTGAATATTAGGCAAATCAACAGGTATGGCTATTTCGGTGAGGTCTTTAACATCATACAAGCCTTTGCCCACCTGTTGGTTGTAAAATTTATTGGTTTTATAAACCAGGTATTGGTGCAATGCCAATTGCCCGCCAATATTTAGCAGGTGAATACTTAGCAATAAAAAGGCAACAATCTTTTTCAAACTGATTTATAGGTATAATGATATCTAAAGGTGCAACTTATAAATATATTTTCAAAATTTATTTATAACTATAAGTAAATATTAATACCTATTGATTGAATAAGTTGTTGAGATTAATCCTGATTATCAGTGGAAATAGTAAATATGGATTATGTGCCCGGTTTTCCATATTGATCATAGGTGCGCCCGGTGAATAACTTTAACAGCCGACCGGCTATGCAGCTACATCAAATTTGCATGTGTTTTGCAAATGCTGCTTTACGAGCGCCTATAGTTCTTTCTTCGTGAAGTTTTCAACCAGCGGATTTGGATAATTATCGCTTTGGTCTTCGGCCACATTATCCAGGCATTTAAAATCTTTTTCAACAAGCAGGTACATCTCACTGCTGTTGTTTTCATAGCCAACACGGTCGGTACTGGTCCATTCAAGCGCCAAAGCGACGGGCATATACATAATAATGGTATTATCAGTAAAATCTGCCGTTAAAAATTCCGTTTCTGTACGCTGCAGGGCATATTTAAATGTCCGGGTACCAAATTTGGTACTTTCTTCCAGGTAACCATCCCTGTCAAAGGTTTCTACATCGGTTTTGGTAAGGCGATATCGCAGTGAGTTTCCTTTTATCCTGATTTTCATACTTGTTTAATTGTTAACGTTAACCACATCGCCTATAATTATAATAGCCGGATAGGTAAGCTGGTTTTCGGCTGCCATAGCAACCAGGTCTTTAACCTTCCCCCGCGCAGATTTTTGTTTGGGTAACGATGCGTGCTGAATAATAGCGGCAGGTGTATGGCCTTTACCCGATGTAACGTAGGCAAGGGCAATTTCGGCCAGCTTTTTCATGCCCATATATATTACTACCGTAGCATTGCTTTGCATGGCGCAGGCAAGGTCGGCAGATAGACGGCCATCTTTTTTAGTTCCGGTAACCATCCAAACGCTTTCGCTCACCAGGCGGTGGGTTAAAGGAATATCCTGAAGGCCGGATGCCTGCATGCTGGTAACACCCGGTATGTACTGTGTAGTTATGCCATGTTGCCGGGCGTAAATTATTTCTTCAAAGCCGCGGCCAAATATAAACGGATCGCCACCCTTTAGCCTTACCACGTTGCCTTTGGTAAAAGCGTAATGCTTTATCAGCTCATGAATAGTTTCTTGCGGGGTGTAATCGCCATAGGGTTGTTTGCCTACATATACCTTTTCGCAATCATCTTGGCAGATATCCAATAGTTCTTTATTCGCCAGGTTGTCATATAATACCACATTTGCCTGTTGTAATACCTTATATCCCTTCATTGTTATCAATTCCGGGTCTCCGGGACCTGCTCCAAGTACAAAAAGAACCGGATTTTCAATTGTTTTTCGCATATTTTGAAATTTTGCATCAAAAAATAGGTTTTTAGGCTATTTTATTTGATGATTTTGTTAAAATGTTAAAATGGTTATTTATAATCAACATAAATAATGACATAAATTATATCATTAGCACTAAATTAACAATTAAAACATCAATAAACATGATTTATTTAATAAAAAACTTAAAAAAAATTTTTATTTGCCATTTTTTTGAGTTATAATTGTGATGTAAATGAAATCAGGGTCGTATTTGATTCATTTAAGTTTGAAAATTGCTTTAACATTTAAAAAATTTCGATATGTCAAAACCAACCATTATTGTTGTAGGCAACGGTATGGTGGGCTATAAGTTTTGCGAGAAGCTTTTAGCCAGATCAGCCCAGTTCCAAATAATTGTTTTTGGCGAAGAGCCCCGTCACGCTTATGACAGAGTGCACCTGAGCGAATATTTTAATGGCAAAACTGCCGATGATCTGTCGCTCTCCACTTTATCGTGGTATGCCGACAATGGTATCGCGCTGCATTTGGACGATCCTATCCAGGAGATTAACCGTACCGAAAAAACAATCCACTCATTAAAAGGAGTTACTTTAAAATACGATTACCTTGTTTTGGCAACCGGTTCATCAGCTTTTGTGCCTGATATTCCGGGGATAGAAAAAGAGGGCGTGTTTGTATATCGTACCATCGAAGATCTGGAACTTATAAAAGCCTGCGCGGCCAACGCCAAATCTGGCGCTGTTATGGGCGGCGGCTTGTTGGGCCTGGAGGCTGCCAAGGCGTTGATTGACCTGGGTATCACAGAAACGCATGTTATTGAATTTGCGCCTCGGCTAATGCCAAGGCAAATAGATTCGGCAGGCAGTAATATGCTGCAAATGAAACTAAGCCAGCTGGGTTTGCACATTCATTTAAATAAAAGTACAGCAGCCATTGTAGGCGAAAAAAAAATTCAATCACTAAAGTTTAATGACGATAGTCAACTTGCTGTAGATATGCTGGTAATATCGGCAGGTATCCGCCCGCGCGATGAACTTGCAAAACTGGCCGGCCTGCACGTAGGCACCCGCGGCGGCATTGTAGTGAACGAAAAAATGCAAACCAGCGATGAGCACATTTACGCCATTGGCGAATGTGCCCTATACGAGGGAATGATTTATGGTTTGATTGCGCCCGGTTATGAGATGGCTGATATTGCGGCCGCTCATTTAACCGCGGCCGACAAGTCTTTTTACGGGTACGATATGAGTACCAAATTAAAATTAATTGGCGTTGATGTAGCCAGCTTTGGCGATGCCTTTATTACCGAACCCGATTGCCGCACCATTTTGTTTGAAGATACCCACAAGGGAATATACAAACGCATTAATATTACTAATGATGGGAAGAACCTGTTAGGTGGCATTTTAATTGGCGATGCAGAGGCTTACAATATGCTGCTGCAAACGGTTAATAATAAAATTGTATTGCCACCCGATCCGGAAGATTTGATACTGGGCTCAAGAGGCGGGGCGGCAAATGAGGGCGCCGGCGTAATGAACCTGCCCGACGATGCGCTTATCTGCTCATGCGAGGCCGTAACCAAGGGCGCAATCTGCTCGGCGGTTACCGATGGCGGTGTTACCAGTATTGATGGTATGAAAAAATGCACCAAAGCAGGTACCGGTTGCGGTGGTTGCGTACCACTGGTGAAAGATTTAATTGCCGGTACCCAGAAGGCAAATGGTCAGTATGTTAAAAATGTAATTTGCGAGCATTTTGACTACTCGCGCCAGGAGTTGTTTGACCTGGTAAAAATAAATAAGCTTAAAAATTACGACCTGGTACTTGACCATTACGGTAAAGGCGATGGCTGCGAAACTTGTAAGCCGGTTGTTGCCAGCATCCTATCGAGCCTGTGGAACGATGTGATAGTAAAACAGGAAGTAATACAGGATAGCAATGACAGGTTTTTGGCCAACATTCAAAAAGGCGGTACTTATTCTGTAGTGCCACGCATCCCAGGAGGAGAAATTACGCCCGACAAACTGATAGTAATTGGCCAGGTGGCCAAACGATACGGATTGTATACCAAAATAACTGGTGGTCAGCGTATTGATTTGTTTGGTGCGCACTTAAGCGATTTGCCATTAATTTGGGAAGAGCTGATAGATGCCGGTTTTGAAAGCGGCCATGCATACGGCAAAGCGCTGCGTACAGTAAAAAGCTGCGTGGGCAGCACCTGGTGCCGGTTTGGTTTGCATGATAGTGTAACTTTTGCTATTGAGATTGAAGACAGGTATAAAGGTATCCGTGCACCGCATAAGCTTAAAGGTGGTGTAAGCGGTTGTGTACGTGAATGTGCCGAAGCGCAATCAAAGGATTTTGGGATTATAGCTACCGAAAAAGGCTGGAACCTGTATATCTGTGGCAACGGTGGTTCAAAACCGCAGCACGCCCAGTTATTAGCTACCGATATTGACAAAGAAACATTGGTGAAATACCTGGATAGGTTCCTGATGTTTTATATCAAAACCGCCGACCCGCTAACCCGTACTGCAACCTGGCTTAATAAGCTGGATGGCGGAATGAGCTATCTTAAAAATGTAATTGTAAACGATAGCCTTGGCCTGGCCGAACAGCTTGAAGAAGAAATGCAGGCGCTGGTAAATACCTATCACTGTGAATGGAAAGAAGTGGTTGAAAATCCGGCCATGCGCAAACGTTTTGCCCACTTTATAAATGCACCCGAAGAGAAAGACCCCACCGCGCAGTTTGAACCAATGCGCGAACAGGTGAAAGCCAAGGGGTGGTAAGTTTCAAAGTAAAAATTCAAAATTCAAAAAGAAGGCCGCATGTTTAATATGGCGTGTTGTGCTGATAAAATATAATACAATGGAAACAGCGATAGAAATTAAATGGATACTGGCCTGTTATGTAGATGATGTGCCGGAAAATGGCGGATCGTGCGTAAAGCATGGCGATGAGCAGATTGCTATATTTAATTTTAGCCGCCGGGGCGAGTGGTATGCAACCCAAAATCTTTGTCCGCATAAACAGCAGATGGCTATTTCGCGGGGAATGATAGGTAGTACCGGCGAAAGTTGTGAGCCGAAAGTTGCCTGCCCATTTCATAAAAAAGCATTCTCGCTACTTACCGGCGAATGCATTGGCGAAGAGGAGCTGGTTATTAAAACCTATCCTGTAAAGGTTGCTGATGGTAAAGTATTTGTAGGTATTGCCTGAGAAGATGCAGGCAAATAATTAAAGCTATTTCAGGCGGGGATCCAACAGGGTTGCCGCCTTTTTTGTACAAACGGGTGCCCTGTCGCTCTTAAATGGCATTAGGTTCAGGAATTACGAACCGATTTAAATATCGAACACTAAATATCCAATATCGAATAATGAAGGAGAAACTTCGGTGTTTCACATTCATTATTCATTGTTTGGTATTTTATATTACTGGTTGGTGTCTTGTGTTAAAGCAAATAATTTTTCGCCGTTAATAATACTAATCTTTTTGCCGTTGGTGCTTATAATGTCTTCCTGGGTCAGCTCGTTCACTACTCTGAAAACGGTTTCATAAGTTGCGCCGGCATAAGAGGCCAGGTCCTGGCGGGTAAGTTCAATATCAATATGGCCATCTTTGTTAATGCCAAACTGGTCTTTTAGTGAAACCAAAGCATGGGCAACGCGGCCTTTAACAGGCATATGTGCCAGGTTGCGCATCTTTTTTTCTGCTTCCTGTAATTCGTCAGCAAAAAATAACATCAGTTGGTAGGTATATTGAGGGTTTACTTTCAAAGTTGCCTCAAAAAATTCCATATCAACATAACATATAATGCCATTTTCAAGTGCTGTTGCCGAAATAGGGTAATGGGTTGCGTGTTTTCCTAACACCCTGTGCCCAAAAATGGCTCCATTATTGGCAAAGCGGATAATGAGTTCCTTATCTGAGCCCCATTTTTTGTGAACTTTCACATTTCCCTGGTACACAAAATAGATTCCGGTAACCGGGTCGCCTTCGCTAAAAATAACCTGTCCTTTCTTGACTTTGAAGTTTTTTCTGTTCGCGGCAATGGCGGGCAACCATTCTTTTATGCAGCTTTTGCATAAAGTGCAAGTTTGATTGTCGCAATGGATGTTCTTTTTCATTTAGTACGTAGTTTCTGTTGTGTTTTTATTAAAAATAGTGATAAAAATCGTGTTATCTGTTAAAATTTACTTCATTTAAGCAGTTTTGATTAACGAATATTGATTTTCATTGAATTTAATTGCGAATTATTCAATTTTTATCGACTTGAAAATTATCAAAAACATATTTTGTCAATTTTTAAGCTGTCAAAATTTAAAATTTTGATAAAAAATTAATAATTACATGATTTTAATCATAAAAATTAACTTTTCGATGCAAATATTTGCATTTATTCATTAAATACGATATATTTATTAAATTAAATCAGGAATTATTAAAAAAAAGGTGTCGCCTATGGTGAAAATAAAAAAAATATAAAAAAAAGCCCTGTCGGGAGGTCGCATTCCCAGGCAGGGCCAGTATAGTTTTTAATCGCTTTAACAAATAAAAAACCAATTCAAATGTATAAAAATGTACGTTATAAATTCATAATATTCGCCGTAATTTTAATTTCAGGCACCTTACAAATTAATATTGCAAAGGCCCAGTTTAGCCTGGCAGGGCAATTACGTATACGGGGAGAAGCCCGTGATGGCTATGGTAACCTTGTGCCAAAAGGCGCAAAAAGCGCCGATTTTATTTCGCAACGTACCCGTTTAAACTTTGGTTATAAATGGGATCTTTTAACATTTGGCGTTAGTGTTCAGGATATTAGGGTATGGGGAGCTGATGCTTCAACCATATCAGCGGCGGACGGTAACCGTTTGATGCTACATGAAGGCTGGGCCGAGCTAACGCTGGCCAACAAAGCCGATACTAACGTTAAGTTTAAGTTATTGGATTTACTTACCTTTAAAATAGGCCGTCAGGAATTAATTTATGATGATTCGCGCCTTATTGGTAACCTCGATTGGCTACAACAGGCACGCCAGCATGATATGGCATTGTTAAAAGCCGTGCACCACGGCTGGCAGGTTGATCTGGGTTTTGCTTATAATCAAAATACCGATGCCAATGGCGTAACCAATAGTAATTATTTACCGGGCAATTTGCCTGCATATATTAAAAACAGTTTAGGTACGCTGGTACCGCTTCCGGCCGGTATTGTTCCGTTAACTGCAGCAGGAAGTGCGGCAAACAATAGTTCAAAAACGGGCACCCCCTTATTTACAAACCCCGCCGGTACTAATGGAGCTACGCAAAATTACAAATCGTTCACCAGTTTGTATATCAGCAAAAAGTTTGATCAAACCAAGATGTCTATTTTGGTATTTAACGATAACTTCGGTAAATATCGCCTCGATTCTGTAGGCAGCGCAGCAGCCGGATATGTTTACGGCAGGCGTTTTGTGCCAAATGGTGCAACCGATACCTATAATTATGGCGTAAATAAACGCTACACATACGGGTTAATGCTTAGCCCAACTTTTGGTAATGCCTCTGGTTTTGGGAAAATAGCGATACAAGCCGCTTATTACCGTCAATCGGGTAACGACAGGGATGGTAAAACCATGAGTGCCTACCACTATACTGTTGCCGCAACTTACCAAAAAGATCTTTTCAGCATAACACCGGGTTATGATGTACTATCGGGCACAACCGTTGCCGACCAGGCGGCGGGAAAAAACAATTCCTTCGATCCGCTATACGGCACACCGCACAAATTCTGGGGCTACATGGATTATTTTTATGCAGGCACCGGATCGCCTAAAGGCGGTTTAAACAACCCTTACGTTAAATTTAAATATACCGCTAACACCTTTGCTTTAGGTCTTGATCTGCATTCATTCTCCTTAAATAAGGATATGAAAAAGGCCGATGGTACAACCATAAGTAAAAACCTGGGTAAAGAAGCCGATTTACAGTTTAGCTACAACATGAACAAGTTTACCAATATTGAATTGGCTTACTCGCTCATGAAAGCTACAGACAGTATGCCGTTTGCTAAAGCACAAGCCGTAAACGATGTTACTGCCGCAACCTTTAATAAAACAGGTACCTGGGCTTATGTGATGTTAAAATTTACCCCCGACTTTTTTTACAGTAAACCAGTAGCTATTAAACAATAACTAAATCATTAAAACTTAAAATGCCTGCAATGAATATACATATACAAAAATATTACAAACCCATGCTATTATGGTGTTTGTGCGCTTTACTTGTGGTAAGCGGCGCTGTTGCCAAACAGCCAAAAAAAGTTGTTAAGCTGGGCTTTATCCCGTTAACAGATTGCGCCCCCCTGGTAATTGCAAAAGAAATGGGCTTTTTTGCCAAATATGGTGTTGATGTACAGCTATCAAAAGAAGCATCATGGGCGGTTATCCGCGATAAAATATTAAATGGCGAACTCGATGCCGCGCACTGCCTCTTTTCTATGCCATTTTCGGTATACACAGGGATTGGTGGGAAAGCCGGGTCGGAAATGAAGATAGCCATGATCCTCAACAATAATGGCCAGGCTATAACCCTGTCGAAAGATTTTTGCGGGCTGGTTGGTTTTCGCGATCTGAAAAAGGTAGCGGCTGCTATTAAAGATGTAAAGTCCCGTAAGGAAGTAACCTTTGCCATGACGTTTCCGGGCGGCACGCATGATATATGGCTTCGCAACTGGCTGGCAGCATGCGGTGTAAATGCTAAATCGGTGGGTATCATTACCATACCACCGCCGCAAATGGTAGCCAACATGAGGGTGGATAATATGGAAGGCTTTAGTGTAGGCGAACCATGGAACGGCGTAGCGGCAACCCAGGGAATTGGGTTTACCCAAATATCCAGCCAGGACATATGGAAAAACCATCCCGAAAAGGCGCTGGTGGCCAACAAAGCATTTGCAGAAAACGATAAAGAAGACCTTAAAAATGTGATGAAAGCCCTTATTGAAGCCTGCAAATGGCTTGATGTAATGAGCAACCGCAAAAAGGCAGCGCTTTTATTAAGCAAACCTAATTATGTGAATGCACCGGTACAGGTTATTGAGGCCCGGTTAATGGGATCGACAGAAATCGGTTGCGACCTGGGTGTACAAAAATACAAGGATGATTATATGTTGTTTTACAACAATGGCGCGGTAAATACACCAAAACTATCATACGGTATCTGGTTTATGGCCCAGTATATGCGTTTTGGAATGATAAGCACGGCTCCGGATTATTCGGCAGTAGCGCAGAAGTTGATCCTGGACGATTTATACGCCGAGGTTGCCAAAAGTATGGGGGTACCTGTACAGGAGGATATGAAACCGTTTAAAACAAACCTGGAAACTATAGTTTTTGATCCAAAAAATCCGGCACCGTATATAGCCGGTTCAAAAAAATAGGTTGAATAGTTAATTAACATGGAAAAAGCCTGCCGGGCTTATTTGGCCCGGCAGGTTTTACCAAAACATTAAAATGATATGAAGCAATTATTTTCGGTAAAAACGGCCATGTCGGTAGTCTATTTCCTGGCAGGCATGATCATCATGGGCGGTATATGGGCTTTAATAGCTAAGCTCACTAAAAACGAGATTCCTGCCCCATCGGCTACCTGGACTGTTTTTAAGGAGGTAATACAGCATCCATTTCAAAACGATGCCGACCAGAAAGGGATAGGCACCAAACTGCTGAGCTCGCTTAGCCGGGTAAGCATTGGTTTTGGTTTGGGCAGTTTATTTGCAATACCCATTGGCTTAATTATGGGGAGCAGCAAAATAGCTATGCGGGTTATTAACCCGATGGTGCAAATTTTAAAGCCGGTTTCGCCCCTGGCGTGGTTTCCCTTAGGCCTGGCCATTTTCCAGGATTCGCCAAAGGCCAGTATATTCATGATTTTTATATGCTGTTTGTGGCCAACGCTCATCAATGCAGCGTTTGGTGCATCAAATATCCCGCAGGATCACAAAAATGTAAGTAAGGCTTTTGGCTTTTCAAAGTGGAAATATCTTACCAAAATATTATTGCCATTTAGCCTGCCCCATATTATTACCGGGCTAAGGCTGTCAATAGGTATTGCCTGGATGGTAATTGTTGCCGGCGAAATGCTTTCGGGAGGAATTGGCCTGGGCAACTTTGTTTGGGAAGAAGGATTTAATGGCGGTAGCGTAGCAAAAATTTTAGTAGCTATTATCATTATAGGAGTAGTAGGCTCATTGCTTGATAGGTGTTTTACCTGGTTGCAGCAAAGATTCTCGTACGCGGTTTAAAAATTAATCATCATTTATTTAAAATTTAATTTTATGAGTAACATGTCAATAATTGCACCACTTGAGGATGACATTACTGCAACTGCTGAAATTATTTTGGAACAAGCCGTCAATACGCCGGTAAGTATCCAGATAAATAATGTGACAGTTAGTTTTAAAACGCCCAAAGGAATATATACCGCTGTTAAAGAAATTGATTTGACAGTAAGAAAAGGCGAAATAGTTGCATTGATAGGCCATTCCGGCTGTGGTAAATCAACCCTGATGAGCACCATAAGCGGCATGGTTAAACCAACAAGTGGCGAGGTGTATGCCAATGGCAAAAAAGTAAACTCGCCCGGGCCCGACAGAGGAATTGTGTTTCAAAATTATTCGCTGCTTCCGTGGCTTACAGTTTATAAAAATATTGAAGTAGCAGTTGGTGCAGCCCTTAAAGAACTGCCTGCTGCAGAGCGTCTTAAATTAGTGGAAACTAATTTAAGGATGGTGAACCTTTGGGAACATAAAGATAAGTTGCCCGGCCAGCTTTCGGGCGGCATGAAACAACGGGTGGCTATAGCCCGCGCCTTTGCTATCAATCCAAAAATATTATTACTTGATGAGCCTTTTGGTGCGCTTGACGCCTTAACCAAAAGTGCCATGCACGTTGAACTATTAAAATTATGGAACCTTGATCATCGCGAAAAAACCATTGTAATGGTTACGCATGATATTGAAGAGGCCATTTTTTTGGCAGACAGGGTAGTAGTTATGAACAACGGCCCTGCGGCTACTATAAAAGAAATTGTGGATGTACCATTGGCAAGGCCGCGTAATAAAAAATTTATAGTACACGACCCTATGTATATGGAAATTCACGACCGCTTATTGAATTTACTGATTGATAAGTTTTCTATAGATGACGAACATTAATAATATACCAATCCCCCCAAAAAACGATAGCATGAATAATACAACAGCAAAACAACTTACCAAACTGAATATATTTTCGTTAAAGGGCGTGCAGATGCGCACCTTCCATACCACCTGGCTCATGTTTTTTGTGTGCTTTTTTGGCTGGTTTGGCCTGGCACCGCTGATGCCAACCATCCGTGCCGAACTGCATTTAAGCAAAGGTCAGGTAGGTAATACCATTATAGCATCTGTAGCAGCCACCATTATAGCACGCCTTATTATTGGTAAACTTTGTGATACCTGGGGGCCACGTAAAACAGCTGTAAGGTTATTGCTTATAGGTTCGTTGCCCGTTTTTTTTGTGGGCCTGGCGCATGACTATACTTCGTTCCTGTTGTTCCGCCTGGCTATTGGCGTAATAGGTTCGTCGTTTGTAATTACACAGTTCCATACATCTATGATGTTTGCACCTAATATAAAGGGTACAGCCAACGCCGTAACAGGTGGCTGGGGTAACCTGGGTGGTGGTGTAACTAATATGGTAATGCCGTTAATATTTGCCGCCATAGTTGGTGCTGGTTATACCAAAGCCGAAGCATGGCGCTATGCCATGATAGTGCCGGGTGCATTGATGCTGATCATGGCATTTATATACTATAAATTTACCAAGGATACACCTAATGGTAACTATGACGAAATAGGACATACCAAAGCCAATTCTTCAAAAACAGACTGGTCAATTTTGGGTGACTGGCGCGTTTGGGCCTTAACCTTATCATACGCCATGTGCTTTGGTATGGAAATAACTTTTGACAACGTAGCCTCCTTGCACTTTGTTGATACATTTCATTTGTCGCAAAGTTCGGCGGGTTTTTGGGCCGGTGTTTTTGGGTTCATGAATATTTTTGCCCGTGCATTAGGCGGTATCGTATCAGACAAAGTTGGCGGCAAATTCGGCATGCGTGGCAAGGGCTTATTGCTTGCGGGTGTTTTGCTATTAGAAGGAGCGGGGCTTATCCTGTTTGCCAGCTCGGGCAACCTTACTGCTGCCATTATTTCTATGCTTTCATTCGCGCTGTTCCTTAAAATGTCAAATGGTGCTACTTATGGCATTGTTCCGTTTATTAACAGTAAAAATGTAGGTATGGTGAGCGGTATAGTTGGTGCAGGCGGCAACCTGGGTGGTATGCTGTTTGGCTTTTTATTCAAATCATCTACCATTACTTATGTACAGGCATTTACCTATATCGGTATAGCCGTTATGGCAGTATCTGTAATTGTATTGATCACCCGTTTTCAAAAACAAACAGTATCAAAAGAAGTTGAAGAGCCGCTTGTTGCGGTAGCATAGTAAGCTAAAAGCGGAAGGCTGAAAGCCTAAAGCGCTAAATAGTTCAATAAAAATAAGATTTAAGAAAGCTTTGAGCCTGGTGCTTTTTGCTTTCGGCTCAAATAAAGCTTTCGGCCTTTGGCCTTAAGCTTTTAGCTATAAAAAGATGTCGATAAATAAACGCTCTGTTAATACATTAAAAAGTACCTGCTGTTACTGCGGGGTGGGTTGCGGCGTTGTTATTAACAAAGAAAAAAATGGCAGCATAACTTTAGAGGGAGATAAAGACTATCCTGTAAATAAAGGGATGTTGTGTAGTAAAGGGCTTAACCTGCATTACACTGCCAATGATAAAACAGACAGGCTGTTGTACCCGCAAATGCGTTATAATAAAAGCATGCCCATGCAACGGGTAAGCTGGGATGATGCGTTGGAGCGTACAGCAGCTGTTTTTAAAACTTTCATCGATAAATACGGGCCAGACTCGGTGGCGTTTTATGCTTCGGGGCAATGCCTTACCGAAGAGTATTACGTGGTGAACAAGCTGATGAAAGGCTTTATAGGCAGTAATAATATTGATACCAATTCGCGCCTGTGCATGAGTAGCGCCGTCGTGGGTTATAAAGTGGCGCTGGGCGAAGACAGTGTACCGGTTTGTTATGACGATATTGAACTGGCCGATTGCTTTTATGTTACCGGCGCCAACCCGGCCTGGTGCCATCCTATTTTATGGCGACGGGTTGAGGCCCACAAAGCAGCTAACCCCAACGTTAAAATTATAGTGGTTGATCCGCGGGCTACTGATACCTGCAGTATTGCCGATTTGCACCTGCAGCTAAATCCCGGTACGGATATTACGCTCAACCACGCCATTGGCAGGGTATTGATAGAAAACGGCGACATCGACGTTGATTTTGTAACCAAACATGCAGATGGTTTTGAGCAGTACAGTAAAATAGTATTTGAACGCACACTGGCCGAATCGGCTCAGATTTGCGGAGTAAGTGAAAGTAATATTCGCCTGGCCGCCAAATACATCGGCGAAGCCAAAGGTTTTATTTCGATGTGGACGATGGGCTTAAACCAAAGCGCTATCGGTGTAAACAAAAATTTAAGCCTGATAAACCTCAATTTAATAACGGGCCATATTGGTAAACCAGGCTCGGGCCCATTATCATTAACAGGGCAGCCCAATGCTATGGGCGGGCGCGAGGTAGGTGGCCTGGCCAACCTGTTGCCTGCGCATCGTAACCTGGCCAATCCTTTGCACAGGGAAGAGGTGCAAAAGTTTTGGGGAGGTACCCAAATAGCCGCCAAACCTGGCCTCACCGCTACAGAAATGTTTGAAGCCCTGAATGATGGCCGTTTAAAAGCCATCTGGATCATGTGCACCAACCCGCTAACCAGCTTGCCCAATGTTCGCCTGGCCGAAGAAGCTTTGAAAAAAGCAAAATTTGTAGTGGTACAGGAGATAAGCAACAAGCCCGAAACTTTGGCTTATGCCGATGTGATACTGCCCGCTGCCGCCTGGGCCGAAAAGGAAGGCACCATGACCAATTCTGAAAGGCGCATCAGCTATTTGAGTAAAGTACTTAACCCTCCTGGCGAAGCCATTCCGGATAGCGAGATCATTTGCCGCTTTGCCAAAAAAATGGGCTATAAAGGCTTTGATTTTAAAAATGCCGCAGAAATTTATGCCGAGCATGCCAAACTAACAGCTAAAACCAATATCGATATCAGCGGGCTAACCTACGAGATTATCAAACAGCAAGGATCGGTACAATGGCCTTATAAAAAACGGAATGTAACTATAGGTACACCACGCTTATTTACCGATAAAAAGTTTTATACCGAAAACGGGAACGCCCAAATAAGCGCTGTTCCTGATACCCTCACCAGTGAGATACCGGATGAGGATTTTCCATTTATACTCACCACCGGCCGTATCCGCGATCATTGGCATACCATGAGCAAAACGGGTAAGGTAAACAAGCTTAACCAGCACATTAAGCAATCGTTTATGGAGATAAACCCGCTTGATGCTGTTGAGTTAAACATACAGGATGGTGATGTTACCATTATCAAATCCCGCAGGGGCGAGGTGAGTGTGAAGGCAAAAATATCGGCAGAGATAAAACAAGGGGTTGTTTTTGTGCCGATGCACTGGGGCAAAATACTCAATAACGATTTGCACCGCATCAATAACGTTACCAATGACGCAGTTGATCCGATCTCGAAAGAGCCGGATTTTAAATATTGCGCGGTAAGCGTTCAAAAATATAAAAAGCCTTTTCAGCGTATAGTAGTTGTAGGCGCGGGTGCAGGCGCGCACGGCTTTGTACGATCATACCGGGAGTTGAATAAGGATGATGAGATTACTATTTTCAGTAAAGAAGAATATCCTTTTTATAACCGCGTAATGCTGCCCGATTACATTAGCGGCGAGCAAAGCTGGGAGCAGCTGATTAAAATGACCGACGAGGAGGAGCCTGAATTTAAAATAAGGTTGTTACGCGGTGTAAGTATCGAAAAAATAGACCGTGCCAATAAATATGTGCTGGATAGCCGTGGCATAAAAACCTATTACGATGTGTTGTTGCTGGCCACGGGCAGCCGGGCGGCCATCCCTAAAAACGTACCCGCATTGCAGGGTATTTTTAGCATGCGCAGCCGTAACGATGCCGATAACTTTAAAAAGCATGTACCCAAAAACGGGCATGTGGTTATTGTGGGCGGTGGTTTACTGGGTTTGGAGATGGCTGCTTCCCTACGTGAAATGGGGATCACGATCACCATTATTCAGCGTACATCCAGGTTTTTGAACCGCCAGCTGGATGAGTTGGGCAGCCGTTTGCTGCATGAGGAAATGGCCGACCAGGGCTGCGATATTTTTTATGACGACGAGGTGCAGCTATTTTACGGTCGTAATAAACTAACAGGTATTGGCCTTAAAAGCGGGCGCAAAATTGATTGCGACGCTATGATATTGGCTATTGGCACAACCCCTAACCTGGAAATTGCCAAAGATTGCGGCCTTGATATTAAACGCGGAGTTATTGTAAACGAGCGGCTGCTCACCAGCGACCCTAACATATATGCCATTGGCGAAATTGCCGAATTTAACGGCACGCTGTATGGCATTACCGCTGCTGCAGAGCAACAGGCCGCTGTAGTTGCCGGCTACATGAATGGCGATATTGGCAGCTACTATAAGGGTAGCCTGTTCATGAACATCATTAAAATTCATGGTTTTGACCTATGCAGTATTGGTTTATCAGAATGCCCGGATGATAGGGATTACGAAGAGATTGTATTTATTGATAAGGCCAAGCGCTATTATAAAAAATGCATTATTCACCAGGATAAATTGGTAGGTACCATTTTGATTGGCGATAAAGGCGAATTCCAGGAATTTAAGGAACTGATAGCCAACAAAACCGAATTGAGCGATAAGCGCCTCAAATTATTGCGCAGCGGCAAAACCGCCGAGCCTGTTTTGGGTAAACTGGTATGCAGCTGCAATAATGTGGGTGCCGATAACATACGCAATAAAGTGGCCTCAGGCTGTACCCAACTGGCCGATGTGTGCAGCCAAACCGGGGCGGGAACAGGCTGCGGATCATGCAGGCCGGAGGTAAAACGCCTGTTGGACGAGGTTTTGCAACAGCAATTAATAAAGGTATAAGCAGATGGAAAAAAAGCAACTGATTAAAATAAACCTGCCGGGTGGTGTAGCCTCTGCCGGCGATTTTTACGAAATGCTTATCATTGCGCAAAATGCAGGTGCCGGGCAAATTCGCTTTGGGAACAGGCAGCAACTTTACTTTGAGGTAGCTGCTGAAAAGATGGAAGACCTGGAGTTTGATATGCTGGGCGCTGGGATTGACCATGAAATTAATACCGACCAGTTCCCTAATATCACCAGCTCCTATATTGCCGATGGGATTTTTAATCATGAAAACTGGTTGAAGGAAGGGGTTTACAAAGACATTTTCGACCTGTTTGATTATCAGCCCGAGTTAAAAATAAACCTGGTTGATAGCAACCAAACTTTTGCCCCCTTTTTTACCGGTAATTTTAATTTTATCTCGTCGCCGGTAAGTAACTATTGGTATTTGTATATCAGGTTTCCTAAAACCAATATCCTGTATTGCTGGCCTGTATTGGTTTATTCAGACGATATCCCGGCCATGAGCAAAGCTGTGCAGCAGGTAATATTTGCCAATAAGCCGCTGTTTTATGACCAGGCCGAAGTTAATGCCGATTTGTTGTATCAACTGGTTGCTGCCAATAACCAGTTTGTTATCCAGCAAATAGATCAGCCCTTAAATATCCCCGAATTTCAATTGCCCTACTATGAGGGCTTTAATAAACAAGGCAATAAACATTGGCTGGGTATTTACAGGCGCAATGAATTATTTGATATCGAGTTTTTAAAAGAAATTTGCAACCTGTGTATGCAAACCAGGGTTGGGCAGCTGTATATCAGCCCATGGAAATCGTTGCTTGTTAAAAATATCGAGGCCAAACACAGGCCGCTTTGGGGCAATATGCTCAATAAATACCGGGTAAATGTACGCCATGCTTCAAATGAATTGAATTGGCAGGTAGAAGACCTGTGCAGCCAATGCCTTGATCTGAAACAACAGCTGGTTCGCGAATTTGAAGAAGCCGACTTGCGTACCTATCGCCTCAGCTTTGCCATTAAACGGTCGCCAAAATCGGGGATCTATGGCTCTATCATGATCCGCGAACGCAACCCCGACGAGTTTGAAATTGTGCACACCCGCGATTTTAACCACAATACCCGCGAATTTGTGGTGTATAAACAAGGGGTTGCTAAAATCGACTTAGGCCGCCATTTGATTGCGCTTTGCGATTTGTTTTATGAGCAGCAAAGCAATATTGTTCAGTCGGCCACCGTTGCAGGCAGGGAAGATATTAACAAGCCAATTAATCAAAAGGTAGTACACCAGTGTAAAAACTGCTTTACTATTTACGACGAAGCATATGGCGACGAACTAAACGGACTTGCGCCTGGGGTACCCTTCACCGGGTTAAAAAGTTTTGAATGCCCTACCTGCGGCGCCGGTAAAGAGGATTACAAGGAGTTGGTTTGCGTGGCATAGCTGATTGCTTTGTTTTTTCATATGACGAGTGATGATCTGTTAGGTAGCTTTGAAATTACGAAACCGCCCCATTCCCGGCAGCCGGATTAATTCAATGATTTAACGCCATCAATCGCCTGAATTAAAAATATTAACCACCGGTTGTGTACCACCCCGTACCAGGGTGTACCAGGGTGTACCAGGGTGTTTCAGGGCGTACCAGAGTGTTTCACCCCGTGCCGGTACACACAGTTTGCGGTTAATTTACTTCTCCTTCCCCTGTCCTCCCCAAGGAAGTAATCACACGTTTCCCTCCCTTTTTTCGCGTCTTCCCAACACCTTTTTCCTGCAACCGCTCACCCAATCAACTATTCACCCCTCACCATTCACTATTTAACTACCAATCAGGTAGATTATCTAAAAAAATGTGCATATTTGGGGTTCAAAATTTATTATCTAACAAATTAACACGCAATGAAGCGCCCGAAAGGGGTTTCATTACAATTAAAAACAATTAAACAATGAAAGTCGCAGTAGTAGGTGCTACTGGCTTAGTAGGCACCAAAATGTTGCAGGTTCTGGCAGAACGCAACTTCCCCGTTACAGAATTAATTCCCGTAGCTTCCGCAAAAAGTATTGGTAAAGAAATCACTTTTAAGGGTAAGCAGTTTAAGGTAGTTTCTGTTGAGGATGCGATTAAGATGAAGCCGGACGTTGCAATTTTCAGCGCCGGCGGCAGTACTTCATTGGAGCAGGCACCGCTTTTCGCGGCCGCAGGCACTACAGTTATTGATAACTCATCGGCCTGGCGCATGGATCCAACCAAAAAACTGGTTGTGCCCGAAGTAAATGCCGATGTATTAACCGCAGAGGACAAAATTATTGCCAACCCCAATTGCTCAACCATACAAATGGTAGTGGCGTTAAAACCGCTGCATGATAAATATAAAATTAAACGCGTAGTGGTATCTACCTATCAATCGGTAACAGGTACCGGCGTAAAAGCTGTTGACCAGTTGTTTAACGAGCGCAAAGGGATTGATGGGCCAAAGGTTTACCCTTACACTATCGACCTGAACGTAATACCTCAAATTGATGTGTTTACCGACAACGGTTACACCAAAGAGGAAATGAAAATGATCCTGGAAACCAAAAAGATCATGGGCGATGACAGCATTAAAGTTACAGCAACTACTGTGCGCATCCCGGTTATGGGCGGTCACTCAGAGTCTGTAAACATCGAGTTTTTACATGATTTTGATTTGGGCGAAGTACGTGAACTATTAGCTAATTCGCCTGGTATTGTAGTGGTTGATGATACCGCCAACCTGAAATACCCAATGCCGCTTGACGCGCACGATAAAGACGAAGTTTTTGTTGGCCGCTTACGCCGCGACGAAAGCCAGGACAATACTTTAAATTGCTGGATAGTATCTGATAACCTGCGCAAAGGCGCTGCTACCAACGCAGTGCAGATTGCAGAATACTTAGCGGCCAAGCATTTGATTGGCGCGCCGGTTGAGGCGTAATTAGCCTCACCCAACCCTCTCCAAAGGAGAGGACTTAAGAAAAGTTTTGATAGGGATAGTCGGTTGACTATCCCTATTTTTATATAAAAGCTCCTCCTTAAAACAGCCAACCCTGCCTGTTAGTTAACTGCTGCCTCATAATTAAGTAAAAAGATGTTTATTAACATAATTTAACGGTGCATCTGCGTTAACTTATTACGTTTAATAGCGTCATTTGTATTTCAATTACATTATTTTATTTCACAATGAAAACTAAGATAATTATAGCAGCCGTTGCCGTCTTCGGTAGTTTGTACAGCGGCGCGGTTAGTGCGCAGCAAACCGCCTTACTTGCCGATCAAAATCCGCGATATAAAGAAAGCCAGGCCAAATACGCCCGCGCGGCAGATAGCCTTACCAGTTTACAAGGCACAACCATACAGGATACCTACAAAGCTTATGACTGGTATGAGGCCAAGATGGAGCGCCGTCGCCAAAACCGCGAATGGAGGCACCAGGAACGCATGAATGGCTATTTTGATTATACGCCGTCATGGGGATTTTACGATAACTACTATTCGCCATCAATCAACTTTGGCTTTGGGGGCCGCTGGGGGCGCGGCGGATACCACGGAGGCCGTTCCGGTATCGGAATTGGTTTTGGCTGGTATTAAACAGCACCACGCATCACTTATTATCATAATTTAACAACCTACTATCAATGAAATTTAATAACATTTTAACCATTGCTGCACTTGCAGCTTCAACACTTTTTGCAGCTTCATGCTCAAGGCAGGTAACACGCATAAGCACCGATCAAACTATAGATGTAAGCGGCAACTGGAATAACAGCGACTCCCGGATGGCGGCCGAAGAACTAACCGGCAAAATTTTAGGCGCAAGCTGGATCGAAACTCATCAAGCCGATCATCAGGGCAAAAAGCCAGTAGTAATTGTGGGTTTTGTGCAAAACAAAAGCCATGAACATATTGATGCTGAAACTTTTTTAAAGGATATTGAAAGCTCATTTATCCAAACCCAAAAGGTTCGTTTGGTACAGGGTGGTAAAAAACGTGAAGAACTGCGTGCCGAAAAAGCCGACCAGCAAACCAATGCAACCGTGTCAAGCATGAAACAATTTGGGTTAGAGAATGGTGCCGATTATATCCTGCAAGGCTCTATCAATTCTATTGTTGATTCGCACAAGCGTCAAAAAGTAGTTTACTACCAGGTAAACCTCGAGCTTACCAATATTCAAACAAACGAAGTGGTTTGGATAGGGGAGAAAAAAATAGCCAAATACGTAAAAAATTAATTAAGTAAGCCTTGTCGCTGGTACGCCATGTTCAGGGTTCCTTATAGCTTAAAATGATAAACATACGTACGCGTTTTTTCCGCGCATCACCTGTTATAGGGGTGATGCTTTTTTTATTTGGTTGTACCACTTATAACCAAAGCCTGACATCCTATTACAAAAATGTTTACGCAGGTAATTACCCCCAGGCCGAAAAAGACCTGGATAATAATGGCCTTATTCAAAAGCCGCGCAATAAACTCCTGTACCTGATGGAGAAAGGGCGGGTAACGCATCTCAGAGGAGAATACGAGGAAAGCAATAAGTACTTTAACAATGCCGATCAGTTACTTGACAGTGGTTTAACAGGTGTTGCCGACGCGGCCGTTGGTTTATTGGTTAACTCGATGTCGCAAACATATAAAGGCGAGGATTTTGAAAAATTTATGATCCACTATTACAAGGCGCTGAATTACCTTTATCTGAACAATATTGAAGATGCCATCGTGGAGGCCCGCCGCATCACCCTGCAGGCGCAGGACCAGGGCGATAAATTTAACAATAAAGACAATCGTTACTCAAACGATGCCTTTGCCCTAATGTTCCAGGGCATGCTTTACGAACGTAATAACGATGTAAACAATGCCTTTATATCATACCGTAACGCTGCCGAGATCTACCTGAAAAACCCCGATCAAGCCTATTATGGTACGCCGATGCCTATGAGATTAAAGGAGGATGTGATCAGGACCGCCATGTTGAACGGCTTTACAACCGAGGCCGATCAGTTTGAGAAAACATTTGGTATTCCATACACTCTTGGTAAACCCACCGAAGGCGGCGTGCTGATCTTGTTTTGGGAAAACGGCCTTGCGCCGGTTAAAACACAGGAAGATTTATTTTTTAGCATGGTAAGGCATAGCGATGGCGGGTTGTTTTTTGTTAACGGTGCCGGTTTAGAGATCCCCTTTAATTATAGCGGCGACAGGAATAGGGTGAACCTGAAATCAGTTGAAAGTTTGCGGGTAGCTTTTCCAAAATATATTGCCCAAACGCCTTATTATTTAAGCGGCAGCATCAGTGTCAATAATGAACAAGTACCTTTTGAAAAAGCCGAAGATATTAATGAGCTGGCTTTTAAAACGCTGCAGCAACGTACTTTAAAAGAACTGGGCAAAGTGCTTGCGAGGCTTGCTGTTAAAAAAATGGCCGAATATGGCTTGCGTGCCGCGGCCACAAGCGATGGTAAAACAAACGGCGTTTTAGAGGGGCTGGGGTATGGCGTACAACTATACAGCCTGTTATCTGAAAAGGCCGATACGCGTAACTGGCAGTCCCTGCCTTCATCTATTTCTTATGCCCGCGTCCTGCTGCAAAAGGGGGCTAACAAAGTAAGTATAACCCTAAAAAATGCCCAGGGCGTTGCCGAAACCAAAACAATTGAGATACAAGGTAACGGAACGATGCAGTTTTATAATTATGCAACGTTACGGTAGGGCACATATTTATAACTATATTATTTAAGCCGATAAATGGGGATGAATTGCAATTATCCCTATTTTTATTTACGATAGTTTGATTGCTCCGGCGTTCTCATTCATCTGCTGAGTTTGAGTTATATTTAAAAATGGAAAACATAAACTTTTCTGACTTAACACGAAGTATTATTCAATCATCGGGAAGGCTAGCCGTTCAATTTAGATATAGTTTCATTGAACCTGAACATTTGCTGTTAGCTATTATAGATGAATGCATAAAAAATCCAGATAAAAATATCGTACTTAAAATCTTTAAGCACTTCAAGGTTAATTTATTTGAATTAATTGAAGATGTTGAGCGTTCTTTTGATTCGCTAAATATTCCTATCACGGATAGAAAAATACCTTTCACAAAAAAAACGGAGTACATTTTAAAACTTACATATGTGGAAGCTAAGAGATGTCACAGCATTGATATAGAAGCAGAACATGTTTTTCTCTCTTACTTGCGAGCTGAAACCGCTTTTTGTGAAAAGATATTGAACCACAAATATAATTTGACTTATGAACCTGTTAAAGATTATATAAAAAATATAGTTTAACATAGCGATCGAAAAGGCGGAACCAAGTAATAGTTATAAATTTCAACTATTATTTATAATTGCATCTGTTTTTTACTATCTTGT
Organism: Mucilaginibacter sp. KACC 22773; assembly: GCF_028736215.1. NCBI lineage: Bacteria > Pseudomonadati > Bacteroidota > Sphingobacteriia > Sphingobacteriales > Sphingobacteriaceae > Mucilaginibacter > Mucilaginibacter oryzagri. Next base: position 6,648,093 of record NZ_CP117883.1, on the reverse strand, counting down.
TACCAATGAAAGCCCTTAAGCTCGTCGTTGTTTTATGTTGCTGTTTTATCGCAGCCAATCTGTCTGCCCAAACTATTAGTAGTCCGCAGGCTATTGAGAATGACCTGTTACGTGTTTTTAAGCGCGTTAATTACTATGGCACGCATAAAAAAGAATGGAAAGCCATTGATTCCTTAAAAAAGATGAACAGCATCTTTGCCTTTAAGCTTAAATATTATACTGCTAAATACCCCTTTACTATCGATTTAAAATTCACATCGCTGGTAAAAGAGAGGATGGTTATCGCAACTTCGTCAGATGGCATGTTCCGTACCTATTCCTGGGATACCCGGCTGGGCAATGGCGGGTACGATTTTGATAACATACTGCAATACAAAGTTAACGGTCAAACGCTATCGCTCTTAAAAATGGACCCACCGGGCAAGGAAGCTTACTGGTTCCCGAAGATTTATACGTTTACGGCCAATAACAAAACCATGTATATGGCAGTTTATAACTCGGTAATGTCGGCCAGTAAAGCCGGGCAGGGTATTCGGGCTTATGCCATTGAAAAAGGTGTGCTGAACGGCCGCGTACCTATGGTAAAAACCCCTACGGCAGTATTAAGCCGTTTGTATTATGAATACAACCTGCAATCGGTAGCCGATTGGGATACTTTCCCGAGCATCACATTTGATCATACTACAAAAACCATACATACCCCCCTGGTTGATTTCAGCGGCAAAATGACCCGCAAGTTTATCACCTATAAATTTACCGGAAGGTTTTTCGAGAAAGTAAAGAGTTAAGAATTAATCATAAATTTTCAATAAATTTGAATATGAATGAAGTATTTTTCTTAGTAGAAGAAGCGATTGAGGGAGGTTACAACGCCAGAGCCATAGGTGAATCTATTTATACTCAAGGCGACACAATGGACGAACTTAAAGGAAACATTCGAGAAGCCGTACAGTGTCATTTTGACGATGATAATCTGCCCAAAATTATCCGCTTACACCTCGTAAAAGAAGAAATAATTACCGTTTAATTATAAGTAATTATGTCTCCTAAAGCACCAAGAGATGTGTCTGGTAGCGACTTGGTAAAGTTGTTGTCCAAATACGGATACAAGGTTATTCGTCAAGTTGGTAGTCATATAAGGATGTCTTTGGCCACAACGGATGAAGGGGCCAAAAGTATTACCATACCTAATCACAATCCTATTAAATTGGGAACTCTTATGTCTATAATAAACGATGTTTCTTCTCAACTAAAAATCAGCAAAGAGGATATAATAAATAAACTATGATATCCTTCGCCCACCGTGTTTTTATGGAAGTTGCCGCCAATTTGAGTTTCTCAAAAGCTGCACAGGTGCTGTTTGTAACGCAGCCCGCTATAAGCAAGCATATTAAGGCCCTGGAAGATCAGTATAAAGTACCCTTATTTGAGCGCAAAGGCAACAGCATACTGCTTACCGAAGCGGGCAGTAAACTGAACGAATACCTGCAGCAAGCCACCGAAATTGAACGCAAAATTGAATACGATCTCTCGGTACTCAGTAACCTGTCACAAGCTGCAGGCCATTTGCGCTTAGGGGCCAGCACCACCATTGCACTATATATTTTACCATCAATACTATCGGGTTTTCAGCGCGAGTACGCCAATGTAGATGTACAATTGGTGAACCGTAACTCCGAATATATCCTGAATGCATTACTGAATCACGAGGTTGATATCGGCATCATCGAGGTTGATAATAAGCTCACAACTGTATCCTACAATCCTTTCATGAGCGACGAGGTGATCCCGGTATGCTCAGCAAAAAGCCCGCTGGCCGGCAAATCGCTAACGTTAAAGCAGTTTGTTAAGACGCCGTTAGCCGTGCGCGAGCGCGGCTCTGGTACGCTAAACGCGGTTTTAAAATCACTATCGGCGCTGCATATAAAACCGGCCGACCTATCAGTAAAAATCCGCCTTGGCGGCACCGAAGCACTTAAAAACTTCTTACTGGCCGATCAGTGCCTGGGTTTTATGCCCCGCCCTTCTATCATCCGCCAGTTGGCCGAAGGCGACCTGGTTGAAGTACCCATCGAAGGCCTGAAAATTACCCGCGATTTCTTTTTTATCCGCCGTAAGGGAACGGAAGATTATGGGCTTACGAGTAACTTTATCAATTATGCATTGGGGCATATAGCTGATAGATAGTACCTTAAAAGTTCACTTTTGTTATTTTAAAATACCTGAAACCATCTAATCGTTGGCCTGTATTTATATTGCACTTAATTTATTATAGTAATAATTAAAAATACAGTTATGGCAAGTTTAAATGATCGTAAGGTAGCTATCCTTACCGAAGAAGGATTTGAACAGGTTGAGTTAACAAGCCCAAAAGCAGCCCTGGAAGCAGCAGGGGCAACTGTTCATGTGATATCGCCTAAAGCAGGCAAAATAAAAGCGTGGGACAAAACCAACTGGGGTATCGAAATTAATGTAAATAAACAACTGAGCGAAGTGAGCCCCGATGATTATGACGCGTTGGTTTTGCCTGGTGGCGTACTAAACCCCGATAAGTTAAGACAAAATAAAGATGCGATAGCTTTTGCATCAGCATTTTTAGATGAAGGGAAACCGGTAGCAGCCATTTGCCATGGCCCGCAGGTGCTTATTGAAACAGGATTGATTAATGGCCGCCGCCTTACTTCCTATCCGTCTTTAAAAACCGACCTGATAAATGCAGGTGCTGATTGGGTTGACGAAGAGGTTGTGGTTGACAACGGCCTGGTAACAAGCCGCACCCCAGCCGACCTGGATGCCTTTAACCGAAAAGCCATTGAAGAGATTGCCGAAGGCGTGCATCATGGGGCCTAAGCCCAGTGTGATTAAGATAAGCGCAAATAATATCGAATAATGAATGTTGAATATCCAACACCGAGATTTTCACTTCATTATTCGATATTGGAAGTTCGGTGTTGGATATATAAATCGATTATACTTTAATGCTTGTTGCCGAAGCCAAATTCGCGGTAGGTATCGGGCATGCTGCCGTTATTGGTAAAAGCAAAAGTGAAGGTGGTTCCCCAACTTTCAAAATCGGCATTTTTGTCTTTCGATGCTTCAATATGTACCGAGCTTAACATGTATATCCCTTCGCGGCTTAGTTTAAAAAATATAAGCCCACTTGCATCAGCGCTCAATTTCTGGGGATAAACATTGCCGTTAATTGTTTTTACGTACAAAATAACCACAGCGTCTTTCAACGGCTTGCCATGAAAAAGAACCTCGGCAGTAACATCATCGCCGTAATCGGCTTTGTAGGGGTTTTGTTTAATAACAATTTCGTATTCCTCGTTCAGTGGCTTTTCAAAATCCCGGTCGGTTGGTTTATCAACAGTTACCAGTGTTTTTAAGTAGCGGGTTGTTTTTTCTACAAAGTATTGCTGATTGTTGGCTTTTGCCTCTTCGGCAATTTGGTCAAGCCCTTCGCTGCTCAGGTATTTTAAAAACTTGTTTCTTTCCGATTCTACATTCTCACTTTTGATGACTTCGATGGTAGCTAAACCAGGGCTTTCCAGTTTGTAGTTTAATATATTTGATGCCGTATCTTTTGGCAATTTGCTCAGGTCGGTCTGTTTCTTTCCTTCGTACAATACAAATTTCGAGATCTTGGCGCCGTCGTATTTGTACTCCCCCTCCTTTGCAAATTCATTGCCGCTTAACAAGTGCAGGTTAATGTTATCGCCTTTTTTCATATAGAAACTGCCGGGCAATAAAAAGAAATCTTGCGCGTAGGCCGTAAAACCAATGATCAACAATACCGCCAATATTAAATATACAAATCGTTTCATCGTTTTTAGTTAGGAATTACCAAACATACAAAGTTTAACCCGAAAAAATTATTTTTTGACCTTGTTGAAGGCCTTGCCATTTAAAAACTTCAGTAGTTTTACCTTATGATTTTTGATCGTAAATACCTTGATAACGACACGTTGCTGTCTTTTTACAGAAAACTGTTGCTGCCACGCATGGTCGAGGAGAAAATGCTCATCCTGTTAAGGCAGGGCCGCATTGGCAAATGGTTTTCGGGCATAGGGCAGGAAGCCATTGCCGTTGGCAGTACCCTGGCCATGGCCGACGATGAGTATATTTTGCCTATGCACCGCAACCTGGGTGTTTTTACAACGCGTAATATCCCGCTTTCGCGGTTAATGGCGCAATGGCAGGGCAAGCCATCGGGTTTTACCAAGGGGCGCGATAGGTCTTTTCATTTCGGCACACAGGAATATAAGATCATTGGGATGATATCGCACCTGGGGCCACAGTTGGCCTTAGCCGACGGCATAGCACTGGCTGATGTATTATCTAACCGGCATAAAACCACCCTGGTTTATACCGGCGAAGGAGCTACCAGCGAAGGGGATTTTCATGAGGCTTTAAATATTGCGGCGGTTTGGAATTTGCCTGTTATTTTCCTTATCGAGAACAATGGTTACGGCTTATCAACCCCTACAAACGAGCAATATCATTGCACCCAGCTGGTTGATAAAGCTATAGGCTACGGCATGGAGGGCCGCCGTATTGATGGCAACAATATTTTAGAGGTGTACCATACCATAACGGATATAAAAAACAGCATTGGAGCAAACCCCAGACCGGTTTTGCTGGAATGCATGACCTTCAGGATGCGCGGCCACGAAGAAGCTTCGGGTACTAAATATGTACCGCAAAACTTATTTGAGTGGTGGGGTGCTAAAGACCCGCTGGCTAATTTCGAGAAATATTTATTGAATGAACGCGTGCTGCTGCCTGAATGGATTCCTATTATCAGGAAAGAGTTTACCACGCTTATTGAATCGGAATTTGAAAAGGTTTACAGCGAGGCTGATATTGTGCCGGATATTGAAACCGAAGTGGCCGATATGTACCGGCCTTATCAATTCCCGGCAAGCCAACCACCGGCAAGCCCGGCAACCAATAAGCGGTATATAGATGCTATAAGCGACGGCATGCGCCAGGGGATGCGCAAGTATCCAAACCTGGTAGTTATGGGGCAGGATATTGCCGAATATGGCGGCGCATTTAAAATAACCCAGGGCTTTGTAGAAGAATTTGGTAAAGGCCGCGTACGCAACACCCCCATCTGCGAATCGGGCATTGTTGGCGCGGGTATGGGCTTAGCGCTCAACGGCTACAAAGCTATTGTTGAAATGCAGTTTGCCGATTTTGTTACCTGCGGATTTAACCAGATTATTAATAACCTGGCCAAAACCCATTACCGCTGGGCGCAGGCCGTTGATATGGTTGTACGTATGCCAACCGGCGCAGGCACCGGTGCCGGGCCTTTCCACTCGCAAAGCAACGAGGCCTGGTTTACAAAAACGCCAGGGTTGAAGGTAGTTTACCCCGCTTTTCCGGCCGATGCCAAGGGCCTGTTGCTGGCAGCAATTGACGACCCTAACCCAGTCATTTACTTTGAGCATAAATATCTGTACCGCAGCATAAGCGGCGAGGTGCCGGATAATGATGTGCTGATAGAAATTGGTAAAGCCAATATTGTGCAACAAGGCGAAAAAGCTACCATCATCACCTTTGGTTTGGGCGTACACTGGGCGCTGGAGTACGCGGCCAAACATCCTGAATTATCCTTAGAGGTCATCGACCTGCGCAGCCTGCTGCCATGGGATAAGAACGCCGTTGAACAAAGCGTAAAGAAAACCGGCCGGGCCCTGGTGCTGCATGAGGATACCCTCACCAGCGGCTTCGGCGCCGAAATAGCAGCCCACATTGCCGAACATTGCTTTAAATGTCTGGATGCCCCGGTAATGCGCTGCGGAAGCCTGGATACGGCCATCCCCATGAATAAAGCACTGGAAGACCAGTTTTTGGCCAAAGCAAGACTTGCCAAGATAATGGAGAAATTGCTGGGGTATTGATTACTTTGTTATTGGAAAACCAAATGGGCCACAATTAACAGCTGAAGTTTATTGGCTAAGCTAAACTTACGAAGTTTTAAAAACTTCGTAAGTTTCACCCCGAAAAAAGTTAATTCTTGATTCTTGCCTCTTGATTCTCTCCCCTACTTCCACTTTAAGCTTTTGATCAAAACCTCCACGTCTTTTTTAATGAAGCTTAAGGCTGGTTGTATCGAATCAAGACGTGGTTCGTTGTTAAAGTAAAGCGCTCCCCGCAGGTAATTTTTTGTACTATCTGTAAGGAAAAACTGGGCCGACGATGCCGCGTTGCCATCAATAGTATAGTAAATGCCATATACCTTGCGCTCCGGATAAGCAATAATGCCCTCATCAATTGATGTTGCCTTTATGGTGTGCTTGAAAGCGAAGGTGCGGGCATCTTCGGTTAACTGATTAAATTCTTTTTTGGTGGTTACCGGCTGATAACTCAAATGCAGCGTTGCATGAAAATCGGGAAATTGCATGTTTACCCAACATGGCTTTGCATTGCTGCTCTTATCTGGCTCAATAACAGCGTATTTAGGGTAAGTAAAGCTATAGGGGCAACCGCCATTATATTCCTGGTATTCTTTTTTGGGGAAAACAATGCGGGAGTAACCACGGGGTTTGGGCGAGTAATCATGATTGCCGCCGCAGGCAACTAAAACAAATAAGGCTAAAACCAGTAATGTTAAATACCTCATACACGCAGGTCTTTAGTATTCCATATCTCCCATGATTTTTCGGCCTGCAATACCAGCATTTCGTAACCATTTTTGGTGGTTGCGCCACGTTCGCGGCCTTGTTTTAAAAACAGGGTTTCTTCGGGGTTGTAAATCAAATCGTACAGTAAGTGCTCATCGGTAATAGCCTCGTAGGGTATTGGCGGGCATTCGTGAATATTGGGCGATGTACCTACAGGTGTGGTATTGATAATGATTTTATGCTGTTTTATATGGTGCGGCGTCAGCTCGCTGAACAGTAAATGATCGGGATGTGGTTTGCGGGTAACGGTTTTGTATGTGATGCCCATATTTTCCAATACACACCTTACCGCTTTTGCCGCGCCGCCATCGCCCAAAACCAGGGCCTCATCGTTGGTGTCGTTGATGAGCGGCTTTATCGACATTTCGAAGCCATATAAATCGGTATTATAACCTTCCAGCCGGAAATCGTGCCCGGTTATGCCAACCTCGCCTGTAAATGCTGCCTGCAGGGGGCTCTCGGCGCTTATACAAATGCAGTTTACCGCGCCTGCTGTGCGGGCATCATGCTCAATCCAATCCAAATAGGGTATAATGGAAACTTTATGGGGAATGGTAACATTTAAGCCCACAAGATTAGGATGTTCATCCAGCAAGTCCTGCAAATCTTTAATATGTTCCAGCGGATACACATCGTAAACAGCATCTTCAATGCCTTCGGTTTTAAATTTCTCGGTAAAATATTTCTTCGAAAAAGAATGCGAAAGCGGAAAGCCTATCAGCCCGTAGTGTTTCATGTATAAGTTTATTTAGTATCGCCTAAAATAAAAGCCTAAAGATATACACAGAAATGACAACTGCCATATCCAAAATAACAATAGGGCAATATAAGGAAACGCGGAGTTTTAGTCACAATTACCATCGTTGAAATGGCAGCCTGGGAGCACACAGACCGCGAAAAAAATCAAGAGAACAGAATAAAGACAGCTGCAACTCAATGAGTTTTTATCTTAATTTTATCCTCTTTAATCATAAACTCAAAAAATGATCGAAAGTATCGCTTCGGATGCCCAGGCGTAACGTTTCCAGGGGGATAATATCGGCAGGGGCTATGTTGCCCAGGCTTACGTTGGCACCAATCAGCTTAATAAACCAAACCTGCTGAGCTTTTTGCGGAGCTTCCCAAATAATGGTGCCTTCGGGTATCTGGGTAAGTATCTCATCAACCAGGCCCTGCCTTACTTCGCCCGAATCGCGGTAGATACCTACGTTACCGCTTTCGCGGGCTTCGGCGATAACCTTCCATGAACCGGCTTCAATTTCGGCATTCATGAGCTTAATCCATTTATAAGGAGCAAAAATCTTTTGCACATCCTTTGAGCCTACTTCGGATATTACTGTAACCTGTTTGGCCAGCTTGCTGATGTATTCGCATTTAATATCGTGCTCGATGGTAATTGATCCGTCTGATACCTCGCAGTGCTCAAGCTGGTATTTATCCAGCAGGCGGCAGTAATCATCAAACTGGTTACGTACAATAAAGGCCTCAAACAAGGTGCCACCAAAGTATACCGGGATACCGGCTTGTTTATATAGTTTTATCTTTTCATCCAGGTTGGGGGTAACATATGATGTTGCCCAACCCAGTTTTACAATATCGGTATGTGTGCCGCCAACCTCAATAAAATCTTCAACCTGCCTTAAACTTAAACCCTTGTCCATTACCATGGTAATGCCTTTATCTCGGGGTTTAGCTGTACGTTCGGGTAAATTATTGATGGTATAATTCATATTAACATGTTGGTTATAGCCTATAACTAAAAGTACTAACGGCGACAAAGGTCGTAAAAAAAACTCATAGGAAAAATGAAGGAAATGTTAAATTAAAAATAGATAGGCAGAAATTAAGTTTTTGCACTGCCCGTTTTCGGCGGCGTTGAATAAGGCCCCCAAACCCGGTTGCCGGCGATTAGCTTATATTTTTGCTCAAACGTTCGGTGAAATATTTCCACAATATTCGTTTATTGTAAAATATTTATTAAAAATGCATAAAAAACATATAATCTGTGTTAAATTATTAAATATTGTCACTAAAAGGTGTACTTTTAGTAATTGAATCGACGTTAAAATAAATAAATATTATTCGTGGGCTTATGGTGGCTTGTTATTTATAGCGCACGAGTAATAACTTAATATAAATTACCTAAATCTTATGTTATGCAAAAGTTTTTCCCATTAATTTTCTCTATATTGTTAATCCCCGTTAGTGCTTTATCACAAAGTATTGCCACGGGAGCCTATGCCGAAGATATTGCAAGGAGAAACCAGGTTTCCGGGCAAAGCGGTTATTCGGCCTCGTTTACCATCCGGCCATTAGAAAATCAATTTGAAAACATAGCCGATACATTGCTAAGAAACTTGATAGCAAGCAGAATGTACTCTAAATTTAATGTTATGGGTATGCCATCTGGTATACGGTTGCTTCCAATAAACTGGCTAAATGAATATAATGTAAATCGTCCGTACGGTTATAACAACGGTTCGATGTATCCAAATAAAGGTTATCAAAGCATGCTTAGCGGGGGCTTTTTGTTAAATGCAGGCATTTTAACAGTGCAGGTAAAGCCCGAACTGGTTTACGCGCAAAACAAAGCGTTTTCAACCTTTGCCGATGTACAGGCAATCAATAATTCGCCGGCGCTTATGAATGCTTATTTTGGTACAATAAATGGCATTGATGCGCCCGAAAGATTTGGAAATAATTCAATAAAGCACCTTTACCCCGGACAATCAAAAATAACGTTAAATTACAAAAGCGTCGAAGCCGGGGTTTCAACAGAAAACATATGGTGGGGCCCCGGCATAAAAAACTCCATCATGATGAGCAACTCGGCCCCCGGTTTTTTACACTGGACATTTAATTCGGTAAAACCGGTTAGAACAATAATTGGCTCGTTTGAATGGCAAATAATAGGTGGAAACTTAAAACAATCGGGCTTTGCGCCAGATGATGTAACCAAACTGGTTTATGGCGGCAATCGGTATAATCCCAAGCCTAAAGTTACCCGGTACCTTTCTGCGTATACTATTAATTGGCAACCTAAATGGCTAAAGGGGTTATATTTGGGAGTTACCAGTTATGATTACCTTGATAAAGATTCCGTTTATAACAAAAAGAGTTTAGGACGACAGATATTTCCGGTAATTACAGGGTCGTCGGCAAAAGCAAATGATATTACAAACGCGACAAGAGGAGACGGACAGGATTTTGCATACGCATTTAATATAAGGCAACTTTTGCCCCTATACCAAGCCGAAATTTATTTTGAATGGGCCCGGAACGACAGAAGCGCCGGACTTAATGATTTTATTCAGGAGCCAAGTCATTCCGCAGCCTACACGCTCGGTGGCAGAAAACTATTTGGTTTAAAAAAAGGCAGCTATTTACAAATAAAAGCCGAAATGACATCGTTACAAAGGTCGCCAACTTATTTATTAAGAGATGAGCCTACCTGGTATGAACACCTTCAAAGCCCACGGGATGGATATACAAACAATGGCAGGTATATTGGCGCCGGCATAGGGCCCGGCAGCAGCAGTTTTATGCTGGATGTTAGCTATCTAAAAAACCTAAATTCCTTTGGGGTTACACTTGAAAGGCAATTGCATAATAATGATTTGTATTATAGCGCTTACGCCGGTACAGGTACTTTTAATTTGCATTGGGTAGATATTTCAAGCACCTTTTACAGCAATGTAAAACTGAAAAAATATCTGCTTTCGGCAGAAATTACGCCTGTTTATACCCTTAACTACGAATACAAAAATGGCAAAAGCTTCAATTTACACGCGCGGCTTAATGTTATCTATTACTTTAACTAATTGATACAATCGCGGTTACTTATCGTTTTTAAAAATGAACTTGACTTTTAATTAAAAAATATCATTGTTCTTAATAATCCCAATTTAAATTACTTTTGCAAAAAAATAATATCGCCTATCCCAATATCGTTTTAAATGCCATTAATGGTTACTTATGAATAAATTTCACTTTCGCATATTTTTGATTGCTTTCACTATTCTTTGTTGTTCAATTAAATTCGTTTCTGCTCAAGCCAATCTCCAAAATATATCTTCAATAAACATTGATGATGTTTCTGATCAGCAGTTAATACAACTGTTGCAGCAAGCACAAAATGCAGGGTTAAGTGATGCTGATTTAATACAGCAGGCGCAAAGCAGGGGCATGTCGGCCAGTCAGTCCCAAAAATTACAGTCGAGAATAAAAAACATTCGCAGCAAATCAGGCGTGTCGTCAACAAATGCAGCTGACAGTACCAACACACAAGGCCGTCAACTTAATTACAAGCCAGATAGCAATGATTCGTTATCAACACAAAAGGACATATTTGAAAGTCTTAAGCCTAAAATTTTTGGTGCAGATATTTTTAAAAACAAGAACAGCTCATTTGAGCCCAACCTTAAACTTGCTACTCCTTTAAATTATATTGTTGGGCCTAATGACCAGCTTAATATCAATGTTTACGGCAACTCATTAGTAAATTGGAAACTTGAAGTATCTCCGGAGGGCAATATCAATATACCTGGCGTGGGCATTTTAAATGTTGGTGGTAAAACCATTGAGCAGGCTTCAGTAGCCATAAAGAGCAGGCTTGCAGCTAACAATTACGCTGTTGGGCGCGGCACAAGCGTTCAGGTAACATTAGGAAATATCCGAAGTATAAAGGTGATTATTATTGGGCAGGTTTCTAAGCCGGGTACCTATACTTTACCGTCGCTTGCTACGGTTTTCAACGCGCTTTATATGGCGGGCGGCCCAACAGATAACGGAAGTTTAAGGCAGATAGAAATAATCAGAAATAACCGGATCATCAGGCATCTTGATGTTTATGATTTTTTGGTCAAAGGCGATCAAAAAAATAACATAGGATTACAGGATCAGGATATTGTGCGGGTGCCTACATACCGTGCAAGGGTTGAGCTTGCCGGGCAGGTAAAAATTCCGGCACTGTTTGAGGTTTTACCAGGCGAAAGTCTTGACGATATTATAAACTACGCCGGCGGCTTTACCGATAGCGCCTATACTGCCCGCATAAAAGTATCGCAAATAAGCGACCAGCAAAGAAAGATTACGGATGTTTTAGAGGCCGATTATAAAAATTATGTACCCTTAAGGGGCGATAAATACACTATTGAATCAATTATTAACAGATTTGAAAACAGGGTGGTTATTAACGGAGCGGTTTTTAAGCCTGGCGATTACGAGTTACAAAACGGGTTAACTTTATATCAGTTGATTGAGAAAGCAGCCGGTTTAAAAGAAGATGCTTTTACAGAAAGGGGAACCATTACGCGCCTGAAGCCCGATAATAGTACCGAAATGATAGGTTTTAGTGTAAAAGATGTGATGAATAAAACGGTAAATATTCCGTTACAACGCGAAGACATTATTAACATATCATCAATTTTTGATTTACGTGATAAATACGTAGTTACTATTAATGGTAGCGTAAGGAAGCCTGGGAAATTTGCCTTTTCGGAAAATATGAAAGTAGAGGACCTGATTTTAAAAGCCGGTGGCTTTGCCGAGGGGGCCAGCACAAAACGGATTGAAGTGGCCAGGAGGGTATCTAATGCCGATCCATCATCTAAAAGCAGTTCTGTAGCCCAGGTTTTTAGCGTGAATATTGATGGCCCATTAAAACCCAATGAAGCCAATTTTGTGTTAACACCATTTGATATAGTATCAATATATAGTTTGCCAGGGTACGAAAAACAAAAGACAGTTAAAGTTGAAGGTGAAGTATTGTATCCGGGATCATATACCATTAAAACTAAAAACGAAAAAATATCAGATTTGATAGCACGAGCGGGGGGGCTTACCGCATCGGCCGATGTTGAAGGCGGATCATTAAAAAGAGAAAACATTGCCATATTGGGCATTGATAAGAATAAAGCAGATACCGCGGCTTTTACCCTGGAAAGGATGGCGCAGGCCAACAGGCTTAAAAGAGCCTACAAAGATTCTACAACCAATGCCGATACGCAACAGCGCAACAACTATGTAGGGATTGACCTTGGGGCGGTTTTAAAAACACCAGGGTCGAAAAGTGATTTATTACTGGAAGATGGCGACATTATAAGGGTACCTAAGCAACAGCAAATTGTTCGTGTTAATGGCCAGGTACTTTATCCAAGCGCGGTAGTATATGATAGCTCAAAATCATTTAATGATTTTGTATCTAACGCCGGAGGCTACGGTCCTGATGCATTAAGAAGAGGGGCATATGTTGTGTATCCGAACGGCACGGTAAAAGGCACCAGGAAATTTTTGTTTTTTAATAATCATCCATCTGTTAAACCGGGGAGCGAAATTTATGTGCCGAAAAAATCAGAGAGCAAAGGGAATACAGCTCAGAATATTTTAGGGTTTACTACGGGGCTGGCTTCGTTAGGAGCCATAATTTTGGGAATTTTAAGTTTAAATAAGTAGTAAAGCAGTATCAACCTCATTCATGACGCATACAAGTAACAGCAGCCCTGACGAAATATCGGTAACAGAGTTTGTAAATAAATTTCGTTTAGTTAGTAATTATTTAAAAAGTAAACTACTTATCATACTAATAGGTGGGGCTTTAGGAGGCATATTAGGAATAGCTTACGCAATAATTAAAAAGCCTGTTTATACTGCATCATCTACTTTTGTATTAGATGATGGAAGTAAGGCTGGTGGATTAAGCCAATACGCAAGTCTTGCATCTATAGCAGGTATTGACATAGGTGGTGGCGGTGGCGGCGGCATATTTCAAAACGATAACATTCTTGAGTTATATAAGTCGCGCCTGATGGTAGAAAAAACGCTACTAAGCCAAAGTGAATTTGCCGGTAAAAAACAATTGCTGATTGATAGATACATCAGTTTTAATCATTTACGGCAAATTTGGAAAAATGATGAGGGTATTGATAACATAACATTTTCCGGCGATCCGGGTAAGTTTACGATTAAACAAGATAGTATCATCTCTAAAATTGTTGAGGCGCTTAATAAACAGTCACTTTCGGTTAGTAAACCCGATAAAAAGTTAAGTATAATAAGGGTTGATGTAACAAACAAAGACGAACTTTTTGCGAAAGAGTTTAACGTTAAGCTTGTTGAAAAAGTTAATGAGTTTTATACCCAAACCAAAACAAAAAAAAGTGAGCAAAATATTCGCATACTACAGTTTCAGGCCGATAGTGTGAGGAAGGCATTAAATGGCTCAATTGGTGGCGTGGCCTCGGCAATTGATGCGTCTCCTAACGCAAACCCGGCGTTGCAGGTATTGCGCGTACCTTCGCAAAAAAAGCAAATTGATGTACAGGCAAGTACAGCTATATATACAGAAATAGTTAAAAATCTTGAGCTTTCAAGGATGGCTTTAAGACAGGAAACGCCTTTGATACAAATGATCGACAGCCCTGTATTGCCGCTTGAGAAAACCAAATTCAATAAGGTAGTTGGTTTCTTGGCTGGTTTTTCGCTGGCGTTGGTAGCTGTAGTAATATTGCTTTTGGTTTTTAGGGCGTATAAAAAAAAAGATTAGAATTAACGGCTCCATGAAAATCAATGTTATTTTACCTCACGTTATACGCAAACCGGGTGGAGGTACAAAAATTATGTATGAGTTTGCTAATCAGCTTAATATTTTAGGGCATGATGTTGCCATATACAATTGTATGGAAACATCGTTTTTTAAGCTAAAGAAATCCCGTAATCTATTGCGGAAGGTCTACTTTTCTTTCTTCAAACATCCGGCATGGTTTAAATTGAATAGTAATATAATATCGGCCATTATAGATAAAGTAAGTAACAAGGATATAAGGGACGCTGATGCGATATTTTTTACTGGTTGGTCATTGGCGCATGACCTTCAAATATTAAATGTTGCAAAAGGGCAAAAGTTTAACCTGATACAGGACCTCGAATTTTGGACCGGTAACAAGCAAGACATTCTCGATTCATATCTATTCAAAAATATAGTAAAGCTTACTTATTCAAATCACATCAAAAAATATATAGAAGAATTTGGTGAAAAAATCCATAAAATATCCATAAGCGTTGACAGGAGCCTTTTTAAAATAATATCGCCCATTGATTCGCGGGATAAGGATAGTATTTGTATGATGTACTCAACAGAGGAACGAAAAGGATCTAAGTACGGCCTGGATGCGCTGCTTCAATTAAAGCTGCAAAATCAAAAGTTAAAGGTTCATTTGTTTGGTACATCGGCCGGGCCTGCAGCTTTACCTGCAGATTTTCACTATCATCAAACGCCTTCCAATTTAGCACACATCATGAATAGTTGCGCTATATTTTTAACTCCCAGCCTGTGGGAGGGATATGGTATACCGGGTATCGAGGCTATGCATTGCGGTTGCGCGGTTGTTTGCTCTGATGCAGAGGGCCATCTCATGTATGCAAAGGATAACGAAACCGCAATAATTTTTAAATCCGGCAATACAAATGAAATTATTAGTGCATTATTAAAATTATTAAGAAACGATACCGAAAGATTGAGAATTGCAAAAAATGGAAATCGATTTATTTTAGATCAAAAATCGTGGCAAGGCTGTACAACCGAATTGGTGGAAGTTTTTGAGCTTAATAAATAGTCTGCTTTATCAATTCAATTTTACTTACGTATTCAACCGCTAACTTAAACTGCTTTAATTAAAAACATATTGAAATTTACGTCCAGATTAAATCAGTATTTTAAAAAATCAAGTATCTCTATTACTATTGGGCTTGGTGCGCTTAAAGTTGTTAAAGCGGTGTTAACGTTGGTTATCATTATTTTATCGGCAAAATATTTTGGTGCTTCATCCGATAGGGATGCCTGGCTGGTTGGTGTGTCAATTATAACGGTATTTATACAACTTTTTTTTGGCCCGGTTAATGAAACATTTATCACCAAATATATTCATATCCGCGAAGAGGAATCAGAGCAAAAGGTTAATGACGCAACCAACTCGCTAATTTCTACAATAATTATCATATCGTTAATTATCAGTATTTTAGTTTATTGCTTCTCGCCAAATCTGGCAGATTTATTTGCTCCCGGTTTTACGCCGGCACAAAAGAATGTGCTGGTTTCTATGATTAATATTTTAATTCCCTCATTGGTCATGCTTGAGGTTGTTAATATCTGGAGTTCAATTTTAAATGCCTATAAATCATATTTTATCCCCGATTTGTTTTCTTTTATCTCCCTTACGCTGAACATCATTTTAATAATAGTGCTATCGCCGTCTATAGGTATTTATTCATTGATTGTATCGGCTTATGTAAGTTCCATATTGCTACTTGCAATATTATACAAGGAGCTTAGGTTTAAATTCAACTACAAATTTAGGCTTGTAATGCCGAGTTTGCAGCTGGTAAAACCGTTTTTTATTTTTGCGCTGCCGTTGTACGTCAATTATTTGTTTTCTCAGGCCGATACCATTATTGAGCGGAACTTAACAACAACCAAGGGAACTGGAAGCACCTCGATGCTTGATTACGCAAGAAAATTTACAGAACTACCAACAGGCCTTATGATTGCTGTGGTAACCACGGTGCTAACCCCACTGCTATCATTATATGCTGTAAAAAATACGCGCGAAGAACTGATGCAGGAAACTCAGAAATACTTTCGGTTTACAGCCTTGATAATACTTCCAATAGCAATTATGCTCATAATTGTACCACGCGAAATTGTTGAAATTATATTGGTAAGAGGAAAATTTGTTGAACTGTACGTTGAACCTACAAGTTTATTATTGCGATGGTATGGATTGGGGTTATTTGCTGTGATATTTTATGTGGTTTACACACAACTACTGATAGCGCAAAAAAGGGTTTACTTTTTTTCAAAAGTTGTAATTTTAACTTATTTGGTAAAAATATGTTTTAACCTGTTTTTTAATAAATATTTTGAGTTAAATACTTTTCCAATTTCTTCAATGCTATCTAACCTTGTTATGGGGCTTATATTGATGTATTTTGGTTTAAAAGAGTTTCGGAAAAAGATGCTCACTGATGCTTTTTTAGTATTGTTTATATTTTTAGCCCTATCGGTTGGCGGTTACTTTTTACGCGATTATCTTAAACCGTATTTAAAAGATAATTTAATAATGGTTTCGGTCATTTTAGCATTCATTTTTTTTACAGAACTGGGGCTTATTTTGGTGTTGAATATGGAGGAAGCCATGGTAATTAAAAGATTTTTCAATTCATCGTATAAACGGATTTCGTTAAATGGGAAAAAAGATAAAAATTATTGAATGTGCAGACCAGTTAGGCTTGGGTGGAACAGAATATGCACTTCAATTATATTGTAAATATTTAGACAAAGAAAGGTTTGACGTTACCGCTGTAGGTCTTTATAAAGGTGGCGAAAGAGAAAAACTAATTAGTGATCTGGGTATAAACGTAGTGGTGTTAAATGGTGATTTTGAAAAATTTGAAACGCTTATACGGCAAACTGATGTTTTTCATTGGCACGGTTATGGCCAGGTTGACAACAAACTTTTTGCTTTTTTAAATAAAAACAAACCCCGGTTAATTATACAGACCAACGTTTTTGGCCATTTTGAAAAATCCCGCTATTATGATTTAATTGATTTTGATCTGTATATATCAAAAATGATTTTGGTAAGACGTATGAAGCTTGACAAAGCTTTTGCAGATCAATATGCCTATAAACGAAAGGTATTGCCTTATCCTGTTGATATCGACTTTTTGAAAGGCAAAGATATTGAACCGGGGGTGCAAGAAGTAATTAAGTTTAAACAAATACACAACATTGCTGATTGTTTTGTGGTTGGAAGAGTAGGTCGTGCCGATGATCATAAGTTTGATGTAATAACCCTTATCGCATTTAAAGAATATCTTAAATATAACAGAGAGGCTAAATTTTTACTTGTGGGCGCCACAAAAAACATGAAGGCGGTTATAAAAAAATTAAAAATAACCGATAGCGTGGTAATCTTAAACAATACATCAGATATGAGGCAGCTTTTAACCTATTATAAAGCTATGGATGTGTTTTTGGCCGCAAGTAACATAGGTGAAAGTTTTGGAATGGTTATGGCCGAGGCCATGAGCATGGGGGTACCGGTAGTAACTATAAGTACCCCGGCTAAAGATAACGCCCAGGTTGAGGTTGTTGATAACGGAGTTACAGGATTTGTATCTTATCGTTTAAAAGAAACAATAGCCCGGGCCATTAACGAAATAAGCTCAAATCCATTATTGGCCAAAGAAATGGGAAAAAACTCCATTGATAAAATTTCTTGTTCGTACAATGCCCAGGCAATTGTATATAGCCTTGAGCAACTGGTATTTGACAAATTAGGTGTTGAATTTGAAAAAAGACCGAGTTTAATTGTTGACTGGGGCGACAATCTTAAGGTTGATTACAAAAACAGATGTAATGAGCTATTTGGCGAAATTGACAAGTTAGGTAAAGTAAAAGTTTGGTATTATCAAACCCTGGCGTTTAAAGTTTATAATAAACTTTCGGGCATTATCAGAAAGAAACTTTCATGAAAATATTATTTATTAGTGGTGCCGGTCAGCCAGATTATCTATGTGATTCTTTATACCATGGCTTAAAAGAAAAGTATGGTAAAGATGTAGAATCTGTTAATGACATGTGGTATATGTACAACACCTTGTTGCCAGATGAGCAGCAACATTTATATGGAAAAGGCTTTTCTTTATATGGCCTTTTGAATACTCAGGTTAAAAATGTACCATCAATAACCGAAATTGCCAGTAGAATTGAAAATAATTATTATAGATACATAATCTATGGTGCTGTACAACAGTGTAAATTGTTTTTAAAAGAGGTGTTTGATAACTATCCTTCAAATAAAATTATATTTATTGATGGCGAAGACAGAACATCTGTGCTTCCTCAATTGGTAAGTAAGGGGCTTTATTTTAAAAGAGAATTAGTAAGCACTCAAAAGAACGTATACCCAATCAGTTTTGCAATTCCGGTCGAAAAAATTGTCGATAGCGTTCCTCATAAAAGCCGGGATTGGGCGATAAACTACCCCGGAGAACTTAATACGTATATTTACAAAACAGAAGAATCATATTACGCCGACTATCGAACATCCAAGTTTGCAGCTACGTTTAAGAAGGAAGGCTGGGATTGTCTTAGGCATTATGAAATATTAGCAAATGGCTGCCTGCCGTACTTTAAAGATTTAAAGGATTGTCCTGCTAACACATTGACCAATTTCCCAAAGGATGTATTGCTGGATATAAAAACAAAGATTGAAAGTAAAATTTCTTTTTCTGATGAGGCATATAACCAGCAAGTCAATTTGTTATTAGATCATACACGGAGAAACTTAACAACCGAAGCTTTGGCAGACTATGTTATCAAGGTAGCCTCAGATAACCAGCTGGAAGAAAATAATAAACCGGTCAAAATACCTCTGGATGATGCGGTACAGAAGGCTGATTTTATTGACCAGGTAATAAATAAAGTAAAATCGCCGGTACCGGTAATCATTCACCATGGGTTGTCATCGGTTCAGGAATTAAGGTTTTTGAAAAAAAGCAGCTTTACCTTATATGCCAATTCAATGTTCAAATCGGCATTAAATGATAATTGGCCCAATGGAGTTGCCGTAAAGTGTTATACTGACAATGATATGCCTGCAGCGGCCGACGTGATTATTTTAGATACCGTATTGCCCTACCAGGAGAATATTTTAGAGTATATGCAAAATGTTATAAAATTGATGCGGCAGGATACCAAACTAATTATTGTAGTGCCCAATTACAGGAGCTTAGGAACTGTTTTAGGGTTCATGAAAAACGATTTAAAGTTTGGGCGCTTAACGCTTGCAAAAAGTTCGCAGGTTAATTTCTATTCTAAAACTTCGCTAATTAAGTTTCTAAACTCCTTTAATCTGCAATATAAAAAAGTTTTTGGCTATAGCTTTGACGAAACGCATCCAATAAAAAGAATGTTAAACAAGATGGCTTTTTTACAGTATTTCACCTGTAAAAAAATACTGATTGAAGCAGAGTTAAAACATGAATAGAGCTTTCATTGTAGTAGTAAATTATACCAAATATAAGGACACCATCGAGTGTCTTGAAAGCGTGTTGAAATCGTCTTACCAGGACTTTCAGGTTATTCTTATAGATAATTCTCCTGATGATATTTCTGAAAATAACATCCATAACTGGCTTAACGGCCAAAGCAAAGATGATATAGAGACTTTATTTCCAGAATTAGTTTATCCGTTAGTTAAAAAGCCTATCCCTTATAGCTATATCAAAGAAGAGCAGCTTAACGATATGCCTTATTTAAAAAACGAGCGTTTATTATTTGTCAGGGCTGCTAATAAGGGTTTTGCCGCTGCTAATAATTTAGCTTTTAACTACATATTAAGGCAGGCTGATGAATCTTCTTTTATATGGGTGTTAAACAACGACACTGTTATTGCAAAAGATTGCCTCGAAAACCTGATTGGATTTTATAAAAATGGGGAAGGCGACACCATATTAGGTAGTAAGCTTAACTTTTATTATAAAAAAGAAGTATTACAGGCGGTGGCAGGCAG